>JACQPE010000048.1 GCA_016207685.1 Elusimicrobiota bacterium
ACCTCCGCTATTTCGGCGAGCCGGTCTACGAGTACGATGTGGCTCAAGGGATTGAAGATGGATACTTGGCCGCTTGCGAGATCATCCGCCGGGACATATTCCTTGATCAAAGCGACCGGGCGGAGCAGGAAGCCGGAGTTGAGCGCCCTGATTTGGAAGACAAGGAGCTTGTGGATGCCACAACCGGACAGCGCCTGGATACTGGCATGGCTCGCGCTCGATATGAAGCGACGAGCTTTGAAGACAGGCTTCTTTTGCCTGATAGAGTGAAGGCCATGTGCCAGGACCTGTTCAAATACTTTTTGGAAACCGGGGGGCCGGAACAAAAGACTATTATCTTTTGCGCCCGCGATCGCCATGCTGATGATGTGGCCGTTGTTATGAATAATCTCTATGCCGATTGGTGCTCCCAAAACAGCCGCTCCAGGCTTGATCCTTATGCCTTTAAGTGCACGGCCAGCGTCGGCGGCGCGCAATACCTGGCGGATTTGCGCGGCGCTTCCCGGTCTCACTTTGTGGCCACAACGGTAGATTTGCTGACGACGGGAGTGGATGTGCCTGTTGTGAAAAATATTGTTTTCTTTAAGTATGTGGCTTCTCCCATTGCTTTTTATCAGATGGTGGGGCGGGGCACCCGGCTTGATGCGCCTACGGGTAAACTCATGTTCCGAGTTTATGATTACACCAACGCCAGCCGCCTCTTTGGGCAGGACTTTATTACTCGTATTGGCGCGCCAAAAGGGCCCGGCGGCGACCCTCCTCCCGAACCACCAGGACCAACAATCAGGGCGCATGGATTTGACGTGCGCGTAACGGACGCTGGCCGCTATATCTTAACGCAGATGGACGGCAAAGCCATGCCCGTTACCATTGAAGAATATAAAGAGCGCTTGGCAGCTAAACTGGTGGAAGAAGCCCCGACCATCGAGGCTTTCCGGTCCAACTGGATCGTGCCGTCAAAACGCAAGGATTTGTTGACCCATTTGCCGGATGCAGGCCGCTCGGCTTTAGTCATCCAGCAGCTTGAGGAAATGGAAGAGTACGATCTTTATGACGTACTGGCCGAGTTGGGTTATGGCCTGGCCCCAAGAACTCGCGAGGGCCGCGCCCAAGCTTTTACTTATAAACACAAATCCTGGCTTGGCCGCCTTCCCGATCCCAGCCGAATGACGCTTTTAGCCTTGGTTGCCCAATTCGCCCGCACCGGCACCGAGGGGCTTGAAAACCCGCAGATATTTCAAACCCCCGAGGTATCCCACGCCGGCGGCCTTTCCGCTCTCAAAGCCCTTGGCAAACCAGCTGAAATTCTTCAAAAAACTAAGCAAAGGATTTTTGCGGCATAATACTCCTAAATTACCATGTTGATCTATTTTGACGAATCGTATGACGACGGCCATAACCTGCTTATTTGGGGCGCCTTGTTTAATCCGCATTCAAAATTTTTGCATAGGAAGTTGACGGAAATTAAGAAAAATCACGGTTTTGTCGATAAAAACGGAGAGCCCCTTGAAATAAAGTACAACAACTGCGGAACCCAGCGCCATTACAACATCTGCAAGGAAATCATAGACGCCTTTTTTGACAGCACAAGTTGGTTTCGCTGTATCGTCGTTGAGAGCAAGCTCTTTGATCTTAATCGTTTTGGCAAACCCTATGAATCTATCAAGATCAAGCAAGCTCGCGCCTATAAAAAATTTTCCGAACTTCTTTTGGCGCATAATACCGAAAACGCTCAGGGGGCAGTCTTGCTCGCGGATTATATGACCAGGTGCCACGGCGATGAGTTTGTTACAAAAATAAGAGAGTTGTTTTCTGAGCCGAACGCCGCTTATTCAGAAGGCAAAGCGATTCCAACGATCGCCAGGGTTGAGGAAATAAATTCAAAACGGCCGCAGTATCAGGTCAATAATGTCAATGACATTTTAATGGGATGTGTCTTAAACAATAATTTCCCAACGCGCAATCCCTACAAGAATAAGATTCGGGAGTACTTGGTTGGCAAGCTGGGGGTGCCGAATTTTCTCAAAGAGAGTTGGATTAAGTATTCGAAGACTTATGTCGAGAAGTATTGCCCAAAATTTAATGTTTGGTATCTGCGGCTTAAGGAATCGGTTGATGACGTGAAAAACAGTGCCCAGGTGGAATGAATGTGTTAGCGATGGTCGGCAAAGCCGACATCTCCAAACATCCCCTAGGCTTTTTTATTCTACCAGGTCTTTGGCAATGCTGTCAATAAGTAAAAAATAAAGAAATGGGGCAAATTGGCGATATTTTGATGGGTATCACAAAGGATTTTCGTGGCATGAGCGAGGTGGCGATCCTGGAAAAAAGAAAATTACCAGCCGGTTGGCGGTGGGTTAGGCTTGGGGAAATTTGTGAAATCATTGCAGGTCAATCTCCTCCGGGTTCAACTTATCGTAAAACTCCAGAGGGCTTACCATTTTTTCAGGGTAAGGCCGATTTTGGGCGGAAACACCCAGTGGCGCGAACCTGGTGCATTGCACCGACCAAGATTGCGTCAGCAGGCGATATCTTAATTTCAGTTCGAGCACCAGTCGGACCAACCAATATTGCTGATCAAGAGTGCTGTATAGGTAGAGGATTGGCCGCAATTCGTCCAGGAAACCAAGCCGATCGCGATTTTGTCCTGGCAACATTGAAACTTTATGAATCAAATATTGTCGAGCTTGGCAGCGGTAGCACATTCTCAGCCATAAAACGGGAGCACCTGGAATTTTTTGAGGTCCCTTTACCGCCACTCGCGGAACAAAAACGAATCGTGGCGATTTTGAATGAGCAGATGGCAGCGGTTGAAAAAGCCCGCACCGCCGCCGAAGCCCAGCTTCAAACCGCCAAGACCCTCCCCGCCGCCTATCTCCGCGAAGTTTTTAACAGCCCAGAAGCCCAAAAATGGCCCAAAAAATCATTTGGCGATTTGGTGGATAATTTTGATGGCAAGCGCGTACCTGTAAAAGTAGAAGATCGCAGAACTAAAAAAGGACCTTTTCCTTACTACGGAGCATCAGGAATCATTGATTACGTGGATAGCTATTTATTTGAGGGAGAATATCTACTCATCGGAGAGGATGGAGCCAATTTGGTAATGCGCTCATCACCCATAGCATTTAAGGCGACTGGTAAATTTTGGGTTAACAATCACGCTCATGTTGTGCGTCCTAGAAATGGCGTATCTATCGAATACTTGATTTATTTTTTTGCTGCCACAGACTTGAAACCCTATGTTACTGGAGCCGCACAGCCAAAGTTAACCCAACGGGACTTGAACGCCATTCAGATTCCAGTCTCGTCCCCAGAGGTACATCAATATTTTTTGGTTAAGCTTTCTGAAAAAATAGACGCCGCGGAGAAATTAAAAAATCAAATGGACGAACAGCTTGCTGCGATTACCGGTTTGCCTTCAGCTTTGTTGCGTAAGGCATTTGATGGGGAGCTTTAATGGGACGACAGAATAACAATGGCAATGGCAAGCGTTTAGTAACCCAGCAATCCGTTAATGGTGTTGTTAAAAGTATCTGCGACATCATGCGCCGGTCGAATTGCGCGGGTGCGCTTCAGTATGTGCCGGAGCTGACGTGGATTTTGTTTTTGCGGATTTTGGATGAGCGCGAGGCCCAGGAAGCGGAGCATGCGGATGCGGTTGGAGCTGAATTTGAGCCTTCGCTTAAAGCCCCATACCGTTGGCGGGATTGGGCGGCGCCGGACGGCAAGAAAAGAAAACA
>JACQPE010000047.1 GCA_016207685.1 Elusimicrobiota bacterium
AATTTAATTTTTTGGCCGTCTTCAGATTCTCTCCCAACGTTTTGTCATTCGTGGCAGCTTCCCAAAATACTTTTTCCTTGTGTTCTGCTTTGCACTGGGGATCCAATGTCTTCTTGAAAAGACAAACCACGTCAACGGGATACAATTTGCTTCCTTCTGGTTGAACCAATATAAACATGACCGAATTGTTTTTAAGGCTAAAGGCCTTTTCCAATTTGGATTTTCGGTTTTCAACATTTTTTTATTTCTCTAGTCCCAGTTGCCTGGCTTTTCTTTTCTTAACTCGATAGGATGCTCCTTCAATTTTGATCAAATGCTCATTCTCAACGAGCCTCTCGGCAATGGCCGTCGCTACCGCCGTGTCCTGGAAGACCTCATTCCAATTTTTAAAGGGTTTATTGGTCCAGCCGGAGAATGCCCAAAAGGCAATTCTGGATCGCCTGGGAATTACCCTGCCCAGAAGAATGCACATGCCCGATGTGGTTGGTCAAATGTAGTGTAAATTTGAAAAGAAAAATGGTTGAAAATCAGTGTTTTTAGTTTTTTACTGCGGAAGTGGGATAGGTATTGTGTCCCCCGATTCGTGTGATTCGTGTCCCCGATTCCACGATTCCCAGAATTGCGAGCGTCTGCTCGCTTCGAGTCTGGCCATGGCGCAGTTGGTATTTATTGGATTATTGGTGAGGAGATTTTAGACAGGCTCTAAGCGCTTCAGTGCAAAACATGTCCGCCGGAGGCAACCGCATGATATTCGGGCAACCGAGTCCCATGCTTCATGTCGTAGCGCCACCGCCAGATAGAATAGATCACCGGATAGACTAAAAGTTCCAAAATGAAAGAAGTAAAAAGCCCTCCCACCATGGGAGCTGCGATTCTTTTCATGACATCTGCGCCGGTGCCTATAGACCACATCACAGGGAGCAGGCCCATGAATGCGGCCATCACCGTCATCATTTTGGGCCGAATTCTTTTGACCGCCCCATGAATGATGGCTTCCTCCAAATCCTGGTAAGTCCGCATCTTGCCTTGTTTGACCCTTTCCTCGTAAGAGAGATCAAGAAAAAGCAGCATGAATACTCCGGTCTCGGCATCAAGTCCCATAAGGGCTATCATGCCGACCCAGACCGCAATGGAAACATTGTAATCCAAGAAATAAAGAAGCCAGAGGGCCCCAATTAAAGAAAAAGGGACTGCCAAAAGCACGATCCCGGATTTAACCATGGAACGGGTGTTCATGTAGAGTAAAATCGCAATCAAGAAAATGGTGAAAGGAATGACAATTTTAAGCCTCTCCTTGACCCGCGCCATATTCTCGTATTGACCGCTCCAGATGAGAGAATACCCCGGAGGCAGATTCAATTTTTCCCTCACTGTTTTTTTAGCTTCCTCAACGTAACCGCCGATGTCCCGGCCGCTGATATCTATATAGACATATCCAGCAAGCTGTCCGTTTTCATTGCGGATCATGGCCGGGCCTTCCAGACGCCTAATATCAGCCAGCTGAGCCAAGGGAATTTGCGCGCCTGAAGGAGTTGGCACAAGCACTCTACGCAAACGTTCGAGATTATCCCTGAACTCGCGCGCATAACGCACATTGACCGAGTAACGCTCGCGCCCCTCCACGGTCGTTGTGATGTTGTCTCCGCCGATGGCAGACATTATGATCATCTGCGCGTCATCAACGGCAATGCCGTAACGCGCCAGCTCATCGCGGTTTAAGACAAAATCAACATAGTATCCCCCGGCTGTTCTTTCAGCGTAAAGGTTGCGGGTTCCCGGAATATCGCGCAACGTGGACTCGAGCTCTTCGCCGATTTTCTGGATAGCTTTGAGATCTGAACCAAGAATTTTGATCCCGATGGGCGTGCGGACCCCGGTAGAAAGCATGTCGATGCGGTTTTTAATAGGCATGGTCCAAATATTTGGGATGCCCGGAAATCGCAGCTTGGAATTCATCTCATCCTGGAGCTCCTCAAAGGTAATATGCTCCGGAGTGATGCGGGAAAAAATCCAGCGCAAAGGCTGCGGTATCCAAGAATACCAACGCTTAACCTTCCTCCACTCGGATTCCGGTTTTAAGACCACGGTAGTCTCAACCATCGAGAAGGGGGCGGGGTCAGTGGGAGTATCCGCCCGGCCCGCTTTTCCGAAGACGGTTTCAACCTCGGGGAAGCTCTTTAAGATACGATCCTGAATCTGCAGGATTCTTTGGGCCTCGGTCACCGACATCCCCGGAAGCGCAGTGGGCATATAAAGAAAAGCCCCTTCATTTAAGGGCGGCATGAACTCCGAGCCAAGCTTGAAATAGATCGGGACCGTGGAGAGGACCAAACCCAAGGCCACGGCCAACGTCGTTTTGCGATGCTCTAAGACCCAACGGCAGGCAGGTTCGTAGATCCTAAAAAGAATTTTACTGATGGGATGCTTTTCTTCAGGATAGTACTTACCCACAGTGACCGTGTTAAAAAGTCGCGAAAGCCACAGAGGCTTAAATGGGACATAGTCCATGCGGGTAAACATCATGCGCATAGCCGGATCCAAGGTAACTGCCAAAATAGCGGCCAAGGCCATGGCCAGATTTTTAGACCATGCCAAGGGTTTGAACAACCTTCCCTCCTGATCCACCAATGTGAAAACTGGAATAAAGGCAACAGCAATGACGAGAAGGGAGAAGAAAACTGATGGGCCCACCTCCTTTAGGGCTTGAAGACGGACCTCGTGATAATCCCCCTTTCTTCCCCCTTCAATCCACTGTTCGAGCCTCTTGTAGGCGTTCTCCACCTCTACGATGGCTCCGTCTACCAACACACCTATGGAAATGGCCATACCGGCCAAAGACATGATGTTGGCGGTGAACCCCATAAAATAAAATGGGATAAAGGCCAAGAAAACAGAGACCGGAATCGTAACGATAGGGATAATGGCTGAAGGGATATGCCAAAGAAAAAGAAGAATGACCAAGCTCACGATCACCATCTCTTCCTTGAGAGAATGAATCAAGTTTTCAATAGAACGCTTAATGAGTTCAGAACGATCGTAGGTGGATACGATCTTGACTCCCTCTGGGAGGGTGGGTTCGAGCTCACGGATTTTGTTTTTGACGCGGTTGATGACATTTAAGGCGTTCTCTCCGTGGCGCATCACCACAACTCCGCCGACGGTGTCCCCGATGCCGTCTAAGTCCGCTACGCCGCGGCGTATGTCAGGACCCAGGGTTACCTTGGCGACATGCTTGACCAAAATCGGCGTGCCGGAGTTGTGCTCTACTCCCACGACCATCTTTTCGATGTCTTGATCTGATTTAATGTAGCCTCGGCCGCGCACCATGTACTCCGCGCCCGCAAACTCCAGAAGCCTTCCTCCCACGTCATTGTTGCCTTTGCGTATCGTGTCAATAACTTGGGTCAACGGTATGTTATAGGCCAGAAGAAGGTCGGGGTCTACATTGACTTGGTACTGCTTGACAAATCCGCCTACGGCGGCCACTTCAGCCACCCCAGGAACCGCCTGAAGGTGGTAGCGCAAGTACCAGTCCTGAAGCGAACGAAGCTCGGCCAGATTATGCTTGCCGGAAGTGTCCACCAGAGCGTATTGATAGACCCAGCCGACGCTGGTGGCGTCTGGACCTATTTCTGTTCGCACTCCTTCCGGGAGGCGGGGTAGAATTTTGCTTAAGTATTCCAACACGCGAGACCGTGCCCAATAAAGGTCTGTGCCGTCTTGAAAGATGACATAGACATAGGAGTAGCCGAAATCCGAAAACCCGCGGATGGCCTTAATCTTGGGAGCGCCCAGGAGGGCCGTGACAATAGGATAGGTGACTTGATCCTCCATGATGTCGGGGGATCTGTCCCATCGGGTGTAAATGATGACTTGCGTGTCGGAAAGGTCGGGGATTGCATCGAGCGGAATGTTTTTAACCGTCCAGGCCGCGCCCAGGAGAGCGACAACGGTAAAAATCAGAATGAGAAACTTGTTTTTGGCGCTAAATTCGATGATCTTTACAACCATGGAAAATTCCTTAATGGTGATGCGAACGCTCGGATGAAGCGGCGCCCTTTTTTGAGAAAGTCTCCAATGCTGCCCTGAACCGGGATTCCGAATCAATCAGGAAATTAGCCGATGTCACAACTTCTTCGCCTTCCTTAAGGCCTGACTGAACTTCATAGTAACCCTCTGCCTCGCGGCCGAGCCTCACGGGACGAGGCTCAAATTCACCAGCTCCCTTTTTGATGAAAACCACTTGGGTGTCGCCGGCATCCAAAACCGCGCGCTCCGGAATCGCCAAGCGGCTGCCGAGGGGAATATTGATCACGACGTGCACAAACATCTCAGGCCGCAGGCGTTCCTGGGGGGTGGCGATCTCGGCCCTAACGCGTATGGACCGAGTGGCCGCGTTTAAGACCGGATCCACCGCCATGATCTTGCCTCGAAAGACCTTGCCCGGTATCGCTGGAACCGTGACCGTCACCATCTGACCCGGCTGGACTAAATCTACCTCATACTCATAGACCTGGGCATAAACCCAAACATTTTTGCCGGGAAGAAGAAGGCTCGTCAAATCAAATGAATTTTTTGAGACTTCTTGGATTTGATCCTCCTCGCCAAGGCCCTGAAGCCGCAATTTAAGAGCCGAGGCTTGGACCAGGGCTTCAGCGCGTTCCCGCGCTTCAGGATAAAGGCTGTCTTTGAGCTTTTCCCTGGAGCGCAGCGCCTCCTTGTATTCCGTAATGGCATTATAAAGCTCCGGATCATAAGCGACCTTGCCCACGGTTCTGATTTCAATGTTTAGATTCTTACGAACCGCTTTTGCTGTGGTTACGCCGATTAGTTGCTGTCTCTCATTAGACAGCGTCAAAGAGGTGCGCCCTTCCACGGATAAGCCCTCCCGGGGGGATGCTTCCTCTTCATGTTCATAGACCGGGATATAAGCCATGCCCATTTCATCTTTGGCAGGCACGCCAGAGGTGACTTTCGGATTCATCGGATGCCGGTAAAACAAAATCTTGCTGCCCTGGGAATCCACTTGCGTTTGGATGTCCTTGGCTGCGGACGCAGCCGTCTCCTCAACTCGCTCAAGCCTCATCTGACAGATTGGACAAATACCCGGCTTGTCGGAGACAATCGTAGGGTGCATGGAGCATTGGTACATGCCCTTTTTTGCGGGTGTCCCAGCCATTTCCCTCGAATGTTTCCCAAAGAACCTGAGTAGTAGGACGCCGCCCATCAGAGCGATCCCCAAAACAGCGCTTATCAAAATTAATCGCTTCCTCATCATCTTATTTTCTCTCCTCTTTTTGGGCGTTTAGAAAGTCCACGCCCACCACGCGCTCTAGGTGCGCGAGGTTGACTCCATACTGAGCGAGGTATTTCTCGTACTCAAGACGAAACTCGATTAAGGCGCGCTCTGAGTCAAGGAGTTCAAGAAAACCGATCTTTTCGGATTGATAAGCTGCCTCGGCCACGCGCAGGGATTGCTCGGCTTGCGAAAGCACCGTAGTTTTGTAAAGGTCAACTAGCCGCCGCGACGTTTGAACGTGCACCAGAAACTCCTTGGTCTCATAGCGCGTCATGGCTCTGGCCGAGCGCAGCATGGCGTCAGCGTGGTCTTTTTCGCTTTTGACGGATTTGATCAGCGAGTTCTGCCTCCAAAACCAAACAAAAGGCAGGTTTAGCTTTAACATCGCAATGGCATCGGGCCGCTGGCCTTCCATCATACGCCTTGAGTACTGAATCATAGTGTCCGGCAGGTAATCGGCGCGGCTGGCAGCCAACTCAGCCTTCATATGGTCCACATGATGGCTAGCCGCGTGAATTTCAGGCCTATTTTCCAGAGCCATGCGCTCCAAATCAGCGAATGTATGATCAAAAGGCGCCAGTGGCGGCTCCTCCGTAGGAACAACCGGCTCCTCGGGATCACGGTCTAAAATAGCATTGAGCCGGGCCTGAAGGGTTTCACGATCCTGATCCAGCGTCACCAGCATGTTGAGCATCTTCGAAAGCTCGACCTGGGCTCTCAAAACATCGGACTGAGAGGCTTTGCCAACGCTGTATTTAGATTCCGCAATCCGGGCGAACCGTCGCATCGCCTCCACGCTTTCTTTGAAAATCCCGATGGCGCGGTCCGCGTAGAGAAGATCAAAATAAGCCTCTTTTAACTTGGTCAAGACATCGCGCTCGGTCGCCCGATAAAGCTCCTCTTCCTGGCGAGCCTTGTGACTTGCCGCTTTGCCACGGAGGCTCAATTTTCCTGGAAAAGGAACCGCCTGGGAAACGTCGTACCATTTCTCGGGCGCTGCGCCGACGTTCAAGCCTGACTTGGGAAACCCCCAGTACTCCACGCCAAGCTCAGGGTCAGGCCATGTCTTTGCGGGAAGAATCAGGGCCTGAGCCGACTCCCATCTCTTTCGCGCAGCCAGGATGTCAGGGTTGCGTTCCTTGGCCGCAGCCACGGCTTCGGCAAGAGCCATGGCGCCTGAGAGTGGTAATTCGGCCCAGGATTGAACAACGGCTGTCAAGATAGCAATTACGAAAAAACTAAAACGGTAAAGCCATTTCATCGTATTTCACATAGCCCACAGTAGTCCTTCTTGCTTCCTGTAGATATTCTGCAACCCTGGCAGACATCCCGCATCAAGGCGGTAAAAAGCCGTTTCTGCTGGCCGGGATTTAGAGTTTCGCGCAGGGCGATGAAATGGTTCAGCATTTTATCCTCTTTTTGGTTTCTCAAAGCGTTTGTCTTGCCTAAAATTTTATTTAAGGTCCCTTTATCGAGCGCCTTGGGCGTCATCATGAGCCGGCAAAGGGCAATCTGGTTTTGGGTAAGCTCTGTTTGAAGCGTCGCCAGATCCCCTTGCAACTTCGCTTCCATTAACTGGACATTGGAGCGCTGCTGGGGACTCAAATCCAGAAATTGAGACCACGTTTCACTGGCCCAAAGACTTTTCTCATTCATGCGACGTTTTACCATCCAGTCGAGACAGCACCAAGTGCCGTAGGCCACAAGGCCGGTCCCGGCCAAAAAAATAAACGCAATAATAAATCTTCGACGGTTCATCTGGCCTCCAATGATATTCTCTTATGATAAAGGGTTCCAAATGAGGCTGGCTCAGAGGATTGCGTCCACTCTTTAATAGGATGTCTTGGCTCCAACGGGACCTGCGGTCTGCTTAAAAAGAAATAGGACCCCAATCCAATACCGGCCGCCCACATTCCGAGCATGCCCGTCATTGCAGGCACAAGTCTGGGCAAGCCAATCCACGACCAAGTTTGTTGCTCTTGGCGGCGCACCTTTTCCCAAAATTTGGCCCGAAAGTCTGTTGAGATCTCGATTGCGGGGAGCAATCCCAAAAGTTCCCAGGAGCGCTCCAACAACTCCCTTTCCTTTTGACAATGGAGGCAGGTTGCAAGGTGCTCGCGACACTCGGCAGTTTCTTCTGGACCCAACACTCCGTCCAGATGGGCCACGATCTTCCCCCGTATTATTTGGCAGCTCATCATTGTCCTCTATTCTTCCATACACCAAACCCAGCAAAAAGTTGCGGTCAGGTTAAAGTTGGGTGGGCGCCAAAGTCTCTTTGAGCGTTTGCCGAGCCCTGAATAAAAGAGACTTTACCGCTGCCATCGAAATACCCATTGCTTGTGCGATCTCTTCATAGGACAGTGCCTCAAAGCGGCGTAGAATCACCGCTGTGCGTTGATTTTCTGGAAGATCGTTTAACGCCCGCATGGCAGCCATGGCAATATCATGCTTTTCTAGCGCATCTTGGGGCAATGGCAACGCAGAATCGGCAATCTGCAATGGCCTAGGATCGTCAGAGCCATGCGAAACGCTTTGGTCCAGGGATATTTGGGGATGGCGGCGCCTGTCCCGCAGGTAGTTGGAGCAAAGCCTGGAGACTATGGAAAAAAGCCAAGGGCGAAATGACCGCACGGGATCGTAGTGATCTTTACTGCGGTAGATTCGAAGCAAGGCCTCTTGAGCCACATCTTCGGACTCCTCTTGGGAACGGAGAAATCGGTAGATAAAGTTGACAAGGTGGTTTGCGTAGCGGTCAAAGAGAACGCGAAAAGCCTCCTCATCACCCGTTTGAAAGCGGCGCATGAGAGATTCATCGCTTTCATCTAAATCAATATTCGTAACGCACCTCCATTCAAATATTTCGCCAATGCAAGTTTTGTTTCAAAAAATATGCAATGAACTAAAAAGCGAAGAAAAACAACAGCGACACTTGCGTGCCCTGTGTTGATTTATAAGAAAAAAGGAGGGCTTAGGTTATGCGGAAATGAAAAAAAGTAGCATCCAGGGTCATCTCGCGCATTGGCAAGGAGCAATCTCGCCTCAAAAACAAGCGGGACCTGAAGATCGCCAGGCGTGAGATAGGGGATAAAATAAAAAGTTGCTCGTACCTGGGAAAACGATGCCGAACTCAGCGGGGCGTCCTGCCGGATGCCGCAAAACACCCCCGGGCAACAATGCCGTTCTGGATGTGATCGTTGCTTGCAGGGGACCTGCCCTTGTTTAACGGGGCAGGTTTTATTCACCCGGCGGAAACAATCGCCTTGGGCCCAGCAAGACCTTGGCGTCCCGGTCCACAAAAGAAGAAGACCCAAAAGGCTAAAGCGTTTAATCATCAAATTTATTTAAGAAAATATCTTTTTTG
>JACQPE010000049.1 GCA_016207685.1 Elusimicrobiota bacterium
AGATTGCTCCGCTCCCATCGCGCCTCTGGCGCTTCAGGGTCCCGCAGCTCTGTCTGCGGGGCTGCGGAATAATCTCCCAGGGTAATCCGGCGCGAAGCGCCTCCCGAGCCCTGCGAGGGAGATTCCGCAACTGCGGAATCTGGGATAATTTTTAATTTTTCCGCCGCTATTCGCCATTCGCTATTCGCCATTCGCTTTTTTATTTTTGTTGTTTTTATAACTTGGAACTTGGAACTTGGAACTTGGAACTCTTTATACGCCGAAGGCGCGACTGGGGCCATCGGGGAGTTTGTTATCAGGGGAGAAAGCCAGGTTCTTCTTGACAGCGATAAGCCGGCGCTCGCCGCCACGTTTAATGAAATGGAACCCTTAAAGCCCGCGCTCAAGACGCTTGATGAATCCCAAAGCGTGGACATGCCCTCCAATCAACCGCTCGATGGAATTTTACCGGAAGCGATGCGTTCGCCATTTGTTATTGTTCCCAAGCGTTTTGAATTTCGCCCTGATGTGGTGGCGCATCGTTTTGAGCTTGAGAGTGAGCTTAAGCGCGTTTACCAGGAGCGAAATTCCGGCGATGCCGCAGATAGGGCGCGATGGGAATTCCGCGTGGCGGATGCGACGGGTTGGGTTTATATGCAGTTTTCCGGCAAAGGCCTGCCGCCTCAAACGCTTGATTTACCGACGAGCAATCAAGACGGCCAAATCATCCGGCCGGGCTCTCCCTACACCGGCGTCTTGACCTACCGCGATACGGAGGGTGACGTTCATACGGCGATCACCGATTCTTTTGCCGTTTCAGGACTCGTGGAAAAAAATGTGAACAGCTACCATTTGCACCTTGCGCTAAAGCCGATGTTTGAGAAAACACCCGAAGCCTTGCCGGCGTCCGGTCCGCAGGAGAAATTAAGCGCCGAAGGGGCGATGCTCATTGAGGAAGCCGCTGATTGGATTAAGGCGCGCCAAGCTCATTTGGCTCCTTTGAAAATTTTAGTGTACGCCAAAAGCGGCGATCGAGCTGATCAATACGCGGTTTCCATATCTTCCGAAATACGCCGCCTTTTGATGAGGAGCAACGAATCCATCCAAGCCAAGGGCGTGGCTTCCGAGAGCGCTCTTGATGAACGCATCGAAATCGCCGTTCATCTTTCCAAAGATCAGATAAAAAATAAGTAAGGCTTAAGTGAACGGCATTTTCGATTATTAAGTTGCTTCTAGACCCCGGTCATTTCCCCTGCTAATCTTAATTGTATGAGGCGTTTAAGCATTATTTGGCCTTTTGGCCTTTTGTTGTTCGCTTTTGGCGGCGGACTCGGCGTTCTCCATGCAGAGTATTCATGCGCTCTTGCCGCCATTTTATTCGGCGGTTGCGATTCGGGAAAGACTGCGGACACGGGTTTTGATACCGGCGGTTTTATCGAAGATAATTTTTGCGCGCCGGTTTCCTGGGAGAAGCAACGGACGATCAGCGATGAGCAGTTTGAGGCTATTGAGGAGACCTGCAATTACTATGCGGTTGAGGGCCATGCTGATACCTTGCCCAGAGATAATGACTTGCCTCAGGAGTGTCTTGACGCCTGGTACGATGTTTTGCCGCTGGACTCATCGTTCAGCGGAGAAGAGGGTGAAATAGCGGCGCGTTCAATTATCAAGGGAATGAGAGTTTTGATGTTTTATCCGCTAAGAATTGATTCCATGGATTTGGAATTGCTTGACGCGCCGGGCTTGGTCTGTCCTTATTACAGTTCGGAAATTCTAGCGGCGCAGGATGATCCTTGGGGAGAGACACTCACGGCGAATTCCTACTATACCAACAGGACGCCTGTTCGTTATATCCTAGAACGCATCAAATCCTTTTCATATGACGGGACGCTCATGGATGCCGCGGCTCGCGAATCGAATGGAGGCATTACCGTGGGAAATCATTTTGGCACCGGCACGGGGCAGAGGGGGACCGCCGCAGCAGGAACGCTCATCCACGAAGCGCGGCATATTGATTCTTCTTCCGATGATGGAGCGCCCCATGTGGACTGTCTAACCGAGGGCATGGAAGGGGAGCGATTTTGCGATGACAACTTAACCGGAGCCAATGGGTTGGAAGTAATTTTTTATGACGCCTTGATACGCGGGTCAAGAGGCGTTCAGGGAAAGCTTAGAAGCGGCCCTGAAATACACGGGGGGATTTCAGGGCCGCTTCTAAATACCGGAGAAACCGTGAATATTTTGCCTGATACCGAATCTCAATACATGATTTATGAGATGTGCGCGACGTTAACAGGGAAAATAAATAATGTGCCGTCAGAATTAGCGGATATTTTTGCTCCGTACCCGAGCTGTTTAACGGATTTGTATCAGAACTTCGCAGAAATCGAGGAGTTTCTTCGGACCTATTACAGGCAATCGGCGTCAGGGGGAGGCTCGCCGAAGGGGTCGTCCCAGCTTTCCGGTTTCTGGAAAACAATGCCTCCCCGACCATGAAAAATTTGGGTCTAAAGACCTAGAAATTTAGTGGGACTTTACCCGCGAAATAACTCCCCGCGGGACCCATTTCAATCTTCGTTGGCGCAGTTATACTACGATCGTGGCGCAAATTGGGGAGCGGAGCCGCCTCGCAGGGGCGGCTGTCATCATTAGTGCTCAAATAGTATTTTTATCCGGTCTGCGCACTCTCCATGCCGGCGCCCCCGTCCTTGAACCTCGAAAAATTAAGCCCACTGATGGCAGTGTTTTTGGGCGTGATCGAATTATTTTTCAATTGACCGATGACGACTTTCTTGATCAAAGCCCCAACCATACGCCGGAAGGACAAGTTATGAGGGCGCTGCATGCGGCCGTCATCATTAACGGCCGGAAACCATCTCTCCAGGAATCCGAATTTCAGACTTTGGCCGCTCTTTTTTATTCAAAGAGCGAAGGCGCGGCCAGGCCTTTTTTTAGCGATGTCATTGCCCCGGCTTTAGATAACGAAAGAAAGAGCCCCAACGACCCGGAAGCGATCCTTCAGGCCGCGCGCGTGCGGGATATTTTGGGCACGATTTACGTGGACATCGGATATATTCTGGCCGCCCAAAGGCTTGCCGAGGAAATTTTTGCGCTTGAGGAAAAGGCGCGCGCCGGAAATGATGAGCAGGCCCGCGCCGTCATCCAGGAAAAAATCAGCGAAGCCCTAGGACATGAACGGCGATCAAAAGAGCTGCGGTCCTCATTGTCAAGACGCTACCCCAAATACGCCGGACCAATTGACGATTGTTTCGAAGCGCATGAGCGCGAACTCCGTATTAATAGCGGCCGAAGGCAAAAGGCTCTGGCGGATGTTGACAAGTTATTTGTTGCCGCCGGTCTCGAGGGGGCGGCCATTTCCGGCGAATTTAAAAATAAATTTTTGAGCCCCGATCCGTTGGGCGCGCCTCTGGTTCCTCTCTATTACGAACTTTGGCAAAGGGTTCATCAGGAAGGCGGAGTAGACGAGGCGCATGGGATTTTGACCGCTCTTGGGACGGCCGCAGGTGATTATGAAGCCAAGCGTATAGCGGCATTGGCTATTTCGCCGGATGGGACCCCCGTTGATGTTGACAGCCCAGGAATTCAAGCCTTGATGCATAAAAGCATGGGAAATTTTTTCGATGGCATTGATTCGGCGGCGGCTAAAACCCAAAATTCTGCGTTGCAGTCGGCAATTATTGCTTTTGGCGATCGCGTCATTCCTGATTACCGGCATGTTCAGGGAATCTATGGCGCTTCCATTCGTGCCGGAGATGTGCAAGGAATTCGTTTTAAGAATGGAGAGTCTGTTGTAATGCGAGGCGGGCCGCATGACGGAATGACAGGTTATTTTGAGATGACTCGCGGCGCGTTGAGCGCTTTTGTTGTTGAAGGTAACGCCCCTCAAAGCGGCCGTTATGAAGTCCGGCGGTTTGGCTTGAGAGTCAATGAGGACGGCAGTTTGGAAAGTTTAGGATGGGTATCGCGCGAGGCTGTGGACCCGGCAACCTCCCGGAGAGCAGATATTCCTTTGGCTGATTTGGCGTTTGTTCCAGCGCCGGCTCCTGTCCAAGATGAGGCGAGCGGCAGCAAGGGCGACTGGCTTGATCTCATTAAAGAAGGCGGCCGCGCCGCCCTTGATTATGCTGCTTTGCCATTAAGATATTTAGCCGGCGCTGCGGCCGTTTCGGCCGGTTCAACGATTGCTCTGGCGAGACCGTGCCAGGGATCAGAAACCGAAAGAATATCTTTGGGTCTTATCGAGTGGGGCGCATCCACAATGGCTGAGAATGATTTAACAGGAAATTCATCCTTTTCATTGGGCCCGGCGACCTTTGTTCCAAATTTTTCATACGCGCCTTACGCCATGGCCGCTGTTCCAGATTTTTATATGGCCTCTTACCAAGCGCAGCTTGAGCAAAGCCGCGACTTTTATCGAAGCGCGCCGTTTTTGATGGCCGGCATTGATCGGGAAACTTTCGACCAAGCGTTTTTACCGATGGCGATGGGATTTCAAGGGATAGACGATGAAGCGGTGATGCTGGGTTTGGCCGGATGGAATGGTCAGCAGTTGAGATGGAATTACCTGGCTCAATCGGCTGATGCCGAAGGGCGTTCCGCGGATGCCGCAACGATAAGAAGATTGGCTAGCGCTGCCGCTTTCGCAAAATTATCCGGAGAAGTTTTTTTTACGGCGGGCGTAGGATGGGGTTCCCTAAGATGGATTGCTTCAGGTTCCGCTCGCGCGCCGGTTGTTTTGGGCGCGCATCCTTGAAAATGCATAGTCTTAGGTCCCAAAATTCGATAGGCCTTAGCCCAGATTTTTCGGGACCGGAGGTCCCTGGTCAGATTTTTTGGTTTCCATTAAGCTTGAGCAAGCGCACAAGATTGATGGTGAATTTGTGCGGCTTGCGCAGAAAAAAAGTAACGAACTAACGAAAAAAGTTTTGTGAAAAACGAGCGGAGGGAAAGCCCGGCGGTCCGGCAGTCTCCTTTTATTCGTTTCTTTAGCCTTGTTATTATTGCTTCCTTCCTTATCACCACCCCCGGCCTAGACTTCTACCAAGCCCTGGCCGCCTACGCAGGAACCC
>JACQPE010000051.1 GCA_016207685.1 Elusimicrobiota bacterium
CCAGGAGTTGCTCACCAAAATCCAAAAAGCGGCCGCCAGGGTCAAGCCGCTGATTTAACTGGATTTGCAACACTTTTTCCGAGTTTTCTCTCTGGGACATATGAGAATTAGCCGTTATTCAGGTCAAGTTGCTCATGACATCCGCTCCCCACTGGCAGCCCTAGATTCCATAGCGGGAAACGTAGCCAAGCTCCCTGAGGAGGAGCGCCTCATTATCAGAAGCGCGGTTGGACGCATCCGTGACATTGCCAATCACCTTTTAGAAAAGCACCGCAAAGATAAGGTGAATAACGTAGAAGATGCCTCTGTGTGCCTGCTCTCGAGCCTCATTGAACCTTTGATCACAGAAAAAAGGCTTCAATTTAGATCGCGCCATGACGTTGAGATCGAGACATTTTTAGACGCCGCCTCTTATGGCCATTTCGCCAAAATTGAACCAATAGAATTTAAGCGCCTTCTCTCGAATCTCGTTAACAATTCCGTTGAAGCCTTAGAAACTAAAGGTTCCGTCATCTTGTCCCTGGCTCATAAGGATCAACAAATTTTGATTAAAATTCAGGACACCGGTAAAGGCATCCCACCGGAAATTTTGGCCAAACTCGGGGGCAAGGGAGAAACCCACGGCAAGACCGGTGGTTCGGGACTAGGGCTTTACCATGCCCGAACCGCTCTCCAGTGCTGGGGCGGGAGCCTAAAAATCAAATCTCAAGTGGGCCAAGGAGCCACCATAACCATTATCCTTCCCCGGGCCGAGCCTCCTTCCTGGTTTGTCTCAGAGCTTGAGCTTTCGCCTAAAACACCGATTGTTGTCTTGGATGATGACCCCACCATCCATCAAGTATGGCAAGGGAGATTGAATGCCATAAATCTTAAAGATCAGGATATTGAGGTTGTTCACTTCTCAAGACCCGATGAAATACGGGAATGGGCAAAGACCAATGCCTCAGCAGCAGCTAGGAAGGCCCTCTATCTCATGGACTACGAGCTTTTGGGGTTCAAAGAAACGGGCCTGGCCTTAATTGAAGAATTAAACCTAGGCTACCAAGCCATCTTAGTTACCAGCCGCTATGAAGAAAAAGACATCTTGAAAAACTGCCAAAGGCTTGGGGTGCGGCTGATCCCCAAAGGTCTGGCAGGGTTTGTGCCGATCAAGGTCATGGAGACAGGCGAAGGCCAGAGCCAAAGAGTATCGCAAGCCAATATCGCGCCTGAGCCCTGCGATGCCATTCTTATTGACGATGACCCGTTAGTGCGCATGACCTGGACAATGGCGGCCAAAAGAGCAGGGAAGAATCTTTTGGCCTTTGTCTCGGCTGAGGAGTTCTTTAAGAAGACCGAGTCCTTGAGCCGCAACACCCCCATCTACATAGACTCCCGCCTGGGCAATGGGGTCAAGGGGGAGGAGGAATCACAAAAAATCTACAAGCTTGGATTCAAAGAGATTTATTTGGCCACAGGGGACAGCCCCGAGAAGTTCGCCCATTTGAAACACATCCGAGGCGTCCTTGGCAAAGAGCCGCCTTGGGTGGAGATACCGACTTAAGCTTAGATGCCTCCCACGCTCCAGGCCACGCTTTCCGTTAAACCCGGCATTTACGGACGGCTCAAGTTGGCCCATCTGCTTAAGATGCCTGAGCGGGATTTTGGGGAAACCTTGCGACAGATGGAATCAAGCGATCTTTTTCTTCGCCTTCATCAAGCCGGCGTAGTCATGCTCGAGCCTTATTCCAGGGCGCGTTTCATGACGCGCCGTTTGACCGGCTTTGAGTTGCGCCGATCAAGCACAGATTTATCTCAACTCTTAGATGGCCAAGGAGAACTGGTGGGGTTGATCCAGCGAATAGGCCAGAGCCAATTTGAGGAATGCTTTCTTAAAGACAAGGCCTTGACTATTGAGGAGCGCGCCCGGCATTGCGGCATTCGGGTTCAAGAAGCCGCAAAGATTCTTGATTTCGTCAATCGTCTTTATATCCAAACGGAGTTTGAAGGCGGGACCCCCATGTCTCCTGAAACAGCGCCAGCACCTGTTTTTAGCGCCGTGGCTGGCATTGACATTGAGAAGGGCCTCCCTACCCTGGGGTTCTTCCACCAAGACATTTGGAAGGGCCGTTACCAAATTAACAAAGAAAAGCAAGAACAATGGTTCTCGTCGCTCTCCCCCAGGGAAGCCCTTAGAGCCAAGCGTCTCCTTAGCCGCCTTGAGTACTTTAATCAAAGAAAGAACACGCTCTACCGTGTTCTTGAGTCGCTTCTTGAGATTCAGACGGAGTACCTTGTCAGCGGCGATCCCAATAAACGCAGGCCTTATACACAACGGACACTGGCTTCAAAGCTCAATATTGAAACATCAGCTCTAAATCGCCTGATCTCCAACAAAGCGATTCAAATGCCCTGGGGCCTGGAAGCCCCTATCAAGGCGCTTCTACCGAGCGCCAAATCGCTACTTAAGGAACACCTCTGCTCCATAGCCCTGGCCAAACCAGGCTTGACCGATAAAAAGCTGGCTTTTGAACTTTGGCTCCTTTGCCGCGCCCGGCTCTCTCCCAGGTCTATTGCCCAGTACAGAAAAGAGCTGGGACTGGACAAGCGTAAACGCAGAGTCGGCCAAATAACAGCAGAAATCGCCTCCTAAACAGACCGTAGCAGCTGCTACGGTCTCCACCGGGAGCCTGCTACGGTTTTTGCTACGGTTGCCCGCTATATTGGGCTACTTCGGGCAACATCGAGCAATGTGGCGATATCCGGGAAAAACGCGAACGTGGGGTAACGTGGGCTATTTGGGGCCCATTAAATTGGGCACTTGGGGGTTCTGTTTCTGGAAAAGTTGCTGAACTTGTGGGTTATTAAAGGGCGGTTTCCCCTCGAAGGTTCGCAATTCCTCCTCGACAACTTGGGGGTTGCTGAAAATGGCGTGATCGTGGGTGAGCTGGCTGTCTAAACTTGTTTTGTGTTCCTTGATCGAATCGGTCGGAACCATGCGGATTGTGTCCCACGGGCAGTCTTTGACGCAGAGCATGCAGCCGATGCAGATATCGTAGTTGACGTAAACGCCCCAATTGGTGGGGTCATCACCAAATTTTTCGATGCAGGTGGGCACGGGACAAACCGCGATGCAGACCTCGCAGCCCGTGCATGCCGAAAGATTTACCAACGCCTTGATTTTGGCTTTGGAGGCTCCTTTAACAAGGGCGGCTCGGCGCGCCGGGTTCATTTGCGCAGGCATCGGACTTACAGTATACAGGTTGCGAAAATCAAATTACAACGGTTCCTCATAGGGAATTTTTGCGGGCTCGCCTTCTTTGGGCGGCCAATCCATGCCGGCTTCATCAAAAATTTTTCGCAAAACGCTAATTTTCCCTCCGGATCGAAGCGCCAAACTAATCCCATCCGATGGCCGGCAATCAAGCGTCAACTTACGGTTGTTATTCTCAAATTCCAGTCTGGCAAAAAATGTGCAGTCGTCATAAGAATGAATAACGCATCTTGTGACCGTGGCGCCGATCGCTTTTAAAACCTTGGCAAACAGTTCATGCGTCAAAGGCCGGCGTACGGATTTTTTATGAAGGGCGAAAACAATAGCCGTGCCCTCGGCGTCGCCCACACCGATGACCAAAACCTTTCGCGGAAATTTTGAGCGACCTAATCCTCCAAAAAGCTTTGATCCTTTTTCCGATGCGGGAGCCAACACCACCATCCAGCCTTTGCCCGGCGCATCCGGAACAATGGAGGCGACTTTAACATTGATGGGCTCAAGGGGATTGGGCGTCGCTTTTGAGGATATCCTTTGGGTGGCAGCCGATATCCACCATGCCGAACACAGAGCCCAAAAAAACAATCGCAAGCTAACCCTCAATTTCCTTAAAATTAAAAAATTTTCCAGAATCTGCCTTCTTCAGCCGCCGAAGCCAGGGGACCAATTTGGCGACAAACTCCTCTGGGGTTTTAAGAGCCATGGGGTCTTCTTGCGGATAGGCTGCGGCCCGCATGGAGGTTCGAGTGGCTTCAGGATTAACGCTCACGACAATTATCCCTCGGTCATAGAGCTCGGCCGCTAAAACTTGACTGAATCCCTCAAGTCCGAACTTGGCCGCTGCATAAGGCCCCCATCGCGCCTTGCCAACATGGCCAACGCCGCTGGAGATGTTCACAATGAGACCGGAGCCCTGCCGAAGCATGGTCTCAACCAGGCAAGCTTTAGTGGGACAAAAAAGACTCATGGAGTTGACTCGAATCACTTCCTCCCATAATCCATGAGGATACTCCTCAATCATCAGCCGACTTCCCAAAATTCCCGCGTTATTAATGAGCATGTCAATACGGCCAAATCGAGCCACTATGGCCTTGATCCAATATTGGGCTTCGTAAAATTTCGATAAATCACATACCTGGAACAAAACATGCTGCGCCCCCGCAGGGCTCGCTCGGGCAACCTCTTGCGCAGTCGATTGAATTTGCTCCTGGTTTCGGCTGCAGAGACCGACGGCCCAATCTTCTTTTGCCAGAGCGATAGCCAAGGCCCGGCCAATTCCCCTGCTCGCTCCCGTTACAGCCGCCACCCTGTCGTTTTTCATTGAATAAATACGCTGGGATAAATTCCCCTGGCCCAAAATCGCATCACAAAACTCCTTAAGCGCAATCCCGGCATTATCCCAAACCACATTATTATCCCAGATTCCGCAATTGCGGACTGGGATTATTCGAACGCCCCAGAAAAGGTGTTTTACTTTCGCGTTAGCTGCGGGTAAAGAGTGTAGCGGAAGCTGAAGTGCGCGAGCACCTCATAGCCGCCCGTGTAAGATAAATAGCCAATGTCAAAATTCGTATGCGCCTTGCTGCCCAATTTCAAATTTATGAGAAGGGGCCGCTCTTCGGTTTTTAAGGCGCTGATAAACTCTGTCTGAAAAGAAAAATTCCTCGTTGCCTGGATGGTCAGACCCCCAAAAACTCCCACCTCCGGCTGTGAGGCCGCAGGTAAAAACTCCGTTAAATAAATCATCTTGGCCGGCGTGCTGCCCTGGACATAACCCAATGTCGTTTGAATAGGGCCAAACTGCTTTGATGCCGCGGTGAATAGGCCCACAAAACGGCGACTATTCTCCTTCTGAAAATTAAAAGCGAACGTCGGATTTTGAATTTCCGGCTGCTTGGAATCCCGCAGCAAATTGGCTCCTTCCACACCCACGGCGAGCTGCGGAAAATATTTGGTTTCTTTCTCTAAAATGACCTTGGCGTCGCCCTGAATAAACCACACGCCCAAACGCGTGAAGAGAATGCTGCGCGTGTTCGTAAGGTCCTCAAGATTATTGTAACCATAAATGCGACCGATAAAATAGACGGTGGTAATATCGATGTTGATGGGCAACAACCGCCCCACGCCGTAAGACTCCGTGTCGTAAAGAGGAATTTTCCGGTAGGCAGAGGGCACCAGCATGAGGCCTTGTGCCGGAATTTCTTTAATTTCCCAAGAGACGGGATCGGGAAGGCCTCGGGCAAGCGTCTTATTCTCATTATCATAGGCCCGCAATCGGTAACAGAAGACGCTGTGCAAATCCGATGCCTGGAAGTAATCCTTAAACCAGTCATGATAATAGTCCAGTTTAATCGAGGTGCCGGTGGATAACTCAAATGCCGCCGACGCGTCCGTCGAGCGCCAGAGACGAAAATGATCCAAGCGCGAGCGCATCTCGGAAGACGGTTCAAAATGCAAAATGACGCCGCTGGGAATAGACTCGGCCGTGACTGCAATCGTGGATAACGCCGGCCCAGTCTCGGCCCAGGAAAAAATATTAGCGGCCAAAACCGCTAGAATAAGAACGCCTGATCGCAGAACAAAAATTCTTGTCATCACTTAAATTGTAGCAGTCAAAAACTTTTCATGAAGCCATCTTTTTGGAATTCCCTGGCTGCGTGCCTGGCCAGCGGTTTTTATCTAAGCCACCCCCTCTATCGCTTCTCGACCGGACGCTTTAAGATCGGCTTGGGCTGCGGGCTGGTCGGAAGTTTTTGGGCGCTCCTATTCCGGTTGCTGCTGCCGCCTTTATCAAAACCAATAACCTTGGTTCTGCTCATGGCCATCAGTTTAATAAGCATCGTCATCGCCACGGCGGCCGAAGCGGTTTATGCCAAAAAAGACGACCCCAGAATTGTCATTGATGAATTTGCCGGGTATCTCTGGGCTGCGGCCTGGCTGCCCAAAACGTGGACCGTGATGATCGCTGCCTTTGCCGTCTTCAGAATATTTGATGTCTGGAAGCCCCTGGGCATTCGCCGCTTGGAAAAACTCCCCAAAGGCTGGGGCTGCGTGGCCGATGATGTGGCCAGCGGCATTGCTGCCGGCGCCCTTATTCAACTGACCCTAACGACTCTGGCTTAAAAACTTGAGCCGTTCCACGAATCCTTAAGGAGACGCCAATTTTTCCAAAGGTAGGGCAGCGCGCTTAAAAGCGTTACCCAAGCGACCATCCAGAAAAAAATATTAAGTCCTCCATGAGAAAGGTAATTAATGTCATAAATTTTATCAACAAGCAGAAGCCATGTGACCCAAGCGATAAAAATAAACTGAAGCGAAGTCTTCATTTTGCCAAAGCGTTCGGCAGCCACGACCTGGCGGTAAGAAATTAAAATCACGACGCGAAATCCGGTCATGAGCAGCTCGCGCAATATAATAATCACCAAGGGCGCCGCCGGCAACTGGGTAGCAGGCAGCCCCGCCAACGCGGTTAAAGCCGATAAAACAAATGCCTTGTCGGCAATGGGATCGAAACAAGCGCCAAAATCCGAAAGTTGATTCCAACGCCGCGCCAAATAACCATCCAGCCAGTCCGTGATCAAGGCGGCGATCACCATAGCCGCCGCCGCCATCGTGGCCCAGGCATGACCGCTAAGAACAAGAGCGGCGTAGCATGGGGCCAAAGCCAGCCGCAGGAGCGTTAATTGATTGGGAAGACCTTTCAACCCAGGTTCATTACGGATTGCTGCTTACCGGGTAGGCCTGACCGGATGGATTGCCGGCGCTGCGCGCGCCGTAGCGTGAGGCGATGGCGCTTTGATTTAATTGCACCTCAAGGGGCATGCGCTCCATCTCTTCGGCCGAAAAATTCCAGGGATTTCCGTTGACCAGCAATTGTGTATTTTTCGGATTGCCGATACGAATTTTAACGCCTTGGCGAACCTGAAACGTTCTCTTCTGCTGTGCCGGTAAAATCCCTTGGAAGGCCATCTTGCCGTCCATCTCCACATGAATCCATGATGGTTCGGTATTGGCTGAAATTTCCGCGGAAAACCCTATGGGCGCCGCCGGCATTCCCCCTGTTATAGAGGGACGCGCTGGCGAATTGACCTGGCCGATAATTTTGGGAATGTCCAAAGTATCTCTCGGTGACATGCGGTAACTTTGATGTTGAGAATAAGAATAAATGCCATAAATACCGATAATCACGGCTGCAGGAAATACCAAAAACGCCAGAATCCAATTCTGTCCCTCGGCGGACCACAAAACAAACCTGGTCCACAAATTTCCATCAAGGGCGGCATTCGAACGCCGCGCCGGCGTCGCGGCCGAATCTTCATCGCGCCGATGCAATAGAGAAACATGTTCATCTTTAGGACTTAACGCGTGCTCAAGATGTTCCCATTGCTCGATAGGCTCTCCCAGGCCGAGATATCGGACATAGGTCATGAAAAACCCCCGGCAGTAAACCTTGGCGGGAAACACATTGTAACGCCCTTCCTCGAGAGCCTGCAAATACTTTACTGGAATTTTAGTGTCCTCGCGAACTTTTTCAATGGCAAGCCCCCGCTCCAGACGCCGTGACCTCATTGCCTCGTGAATCGGCACAATGACCGTGTTGGGCGCCGCGATTCCTGCGGCAACCGGTTGTTCTTGGGTGACCATGATACCTCCTTCAAAAAATCCGACCGCTGCTAATTTTTAGTTAAATCAAGAACATTGACATCGCTCGGAAAATTCATCGTAAAAACCTCATCCTTAAATTTAGCCGGCGACTGCAAATCAGTGATCTTAACCTTGGCATGATAGCCTTCGAGCATTAGCTCAAGGCCGGAAAGCCTTCCGGAATTAACATCAAACCAAAACAATAGCTCATAGGGAACGCTTCGTTTCTTAGGCCGAGCGCCCAAACGAACCTGCCCGGCCAATTCACCCTCCGGGGCCGTTCCCAGGGACCACTCATAGCGTTCGATAAATTGAGGCATGGCCGTTAAAATCGGCAAGTCCAAAAACGCCTGAAAATGAGCTTCCGCGAACTTTTCCCATGACCGGATCACAACTTGCTTCAGAGCCAAATCGTAAAAATGGATATTTTTGGCATCAAGCCACACGCGGTACTTAGCACGGCCCGAATAATCCACCCGCGCCTTGGAGGTCTTTCGGTCAAAATAAACCTTTCCCGACAAGCGTTCCTTTTCACCGGTGGATGTTAAAATAAACTCCTCATCAAAACGCAAAATGGCGCGCTCCACGCCGCGGTCAAAGGCCAGGGCTCGCGAGAGAACCATATCCGTTGAGAGTTCCACGGCCGCGACACCGGCCGAAGATAACGCGGGAACGGCAATGTCAATTATTGTTCCCGTGCTAAGCGCCGCCCAAAGGGGCCCGGCAAAAGTCACCGGCGCTATTGTCCAAAGAAAAAATCTAATTTTCTTGTCTTTCATTAAGATGCAAAAACTCTTCGATGCGATCATACCGAATTTCCCAACGATTGGTCCCTTCGGGCTTAAAAATAAATCCTCCCAGCTCTAAGCGCGATAATAAATCGGTGGCACGGGCGGAAGAACCGAAATTCGCCTTAAGCAAGTCCTGCGATACCCGGCGGCGCTCTTGAACCAGCCGCAAAGCCTTTACGAGATTTTCAACTTCTGCGCGAGAGGTGGCTGATAAATCACCGTCTGTTTTAGCGGGCAATCCCAATAGTTCAGCCGGTTCAGGGTATTGCGGCGGTCCCTGCTCGGACCAAAAACGCACGACACGGGATATTTCTTCCTCGCCAATATAGGCGCCCTGAAGACGAACGGCGCGCTGGGCGCCGCTCGCCAAATAGAGCATATCCCCGGCTCCCAATAAATCCTCCGCGCCTTGCGCGTCTAAAATAACACGGGAATCCATTTTCGAAACAACCTGCAAGGCCACGCGCGCAGGCAGGTTGGCCTTAATAACACCGGTAATCACATCAACACTGGGCCGCTGGGTGGCCAAAACCAAATGAATCCCCACGGCTCGCGCCATTTGCGCTAAACGTTGAATATTATGCTCCACTTCTTTACCGGCCACAAGCATCAAATCCGCCAACTCATCAATGACGACCACCACGTAAGGTTCGCTCGCGTAGCCCCCGATCCCGCTGCCGGCATTATAGGCCTCAATATTGCGCACGGTGCGCTTGGCGAAACGCTCATAACGAGCTTCCATCAAATCCACCATCGTTGAAATCGTCTTTGACGCCTCTTTAGAATCAGTCACCACCTTGACATCGGCTGCGGGCTTTCTAGGATCAAATAAATGCGGAATCTTGTCATAAAAAGGCAGCTCCAATCGCTTAGGATCAATCAAGACGAATTTTAGCTGCTCCGGCGTGAGCCGATAGAGCAAAGAAACGATCATCGTATGAATCAAAATACTTTTTCCCGATCCCGTGGCCCCGGCAACCAGAATATGCGGCATATCGGTTAAATCGCATGTCACCGCTTCGCCCGAAGCCGAACGTCCCAACATAAAGACTAGGCTCCCCTTCGTTGATAAAGCTGCCGGATCTTCCAACACTTCGCGCAAACGCACCATTTTGGGTTCGGGGTTGGGCACTTCAATGCCAATGGCGCCGCGTCCGGCGATAGGCCCCAAAACGCGCACGCCCCCCGTTTTCATGGCCAAGGCGATATCATTAGAGAGATTGTCAATTTCGCTGACTTTAACTCCCGGCTTTGGGGTCACATCGTAGCGTGTCACCACGGGCCCGGGAACGATGCCGGATAAATCAACGGCCACATCAAAACTCGCCATGGTTCGCACCAGGTGCTCGCCTCGCTCCATCAAATATTCCTGGGGCAACCCCTGGCGCCTGCCTCCATCCGGCGTCTTGAGCAATTCGAGGGACGGCAATTTCCATATTTGACCGGAAGAAGCCGCGGCCGCTGCCAAGGCCGGACCCGGCGCGGTCCCATTGGTCAATTTTTTCTTTTTAGCGACGGCTTCGTTGAATGACCCAACGGTTTCAATAGCCGTAATCCCAGGCACAGCGACATCCCTCAACAATTCTTCTTTGGCTTTAGCGCGCATAGAAATTCCTGGACTCAAAACCGTCTCACCGGCAATCACGCCGCCGGACCTTTGGGCCAATGATTTTTTAAGCGCGGCCTCTTTTCTCCACGATTTCCAATCCTCATAAATTAAAACAACGGCCTTTTTCATTAACGCTGCCCACGGCACATCAAATGCCAGCCACAGCCACACTGCCCAAAACGCCCCCAGAGCAAGCCCGGCGCCCGCCATGCCAATCTTAGGAATCGCCAATTGGGCCAAGGCAGCCGGCAGTCTCCCCGCGATATCAGATTGTCGGGTGACCAATAACCCCCAAGTTCCTTCAATCAATAAAAAACCCGCTAATGGCAAAAAATAACTATAGAGCGAAAAAAGAAAAACGCTTTCAAGGCGTTTGTGGCAGCGCCATGCTCGCCATGCGCTCCAACCAAGCACCGCCGGCACAATGTAAGCCGGCCAGCCCAAGAGTCTCAACAGCAATCGATTAAGCCAAAAACCTAAAAGACCCAAAGTGTCGGGAACATAAAGAGCTGGAAAAAGAGCCACGGCTGTTATCGCGAATAAGACGGCAAGAAGACCACGACGGTAATGCTCTAACCGGCGGTCTGCCTGGCTGCGTCTCGAACTGGCCACTAAAAAATTACGCCGCTACGGCAATTTGAGTATCCGAACGGGAGCGAGAGTCGCGAGTCATCTCAACCCGGTAACCATATTCAGAAGGGATTAACCGGATACGCTCATCGCGCAACATCCACCCCAAGACAAGATACAGTTTGCTTGAGGCGACCTCCATCTGGAATTTTAGTCTCATGACCTCAACTGGTTCCTGGGCCGCTGCCAGCGCTTGGTCGAGACGCCCGGCTAGTTCGCGTATTTGTTCATCGTTCATGGGTGGCGCTCCTTGAGTTTAGGTTGTAGGTTGTAGCGTGTAACCCACAACCTATTTTGTCGGTTCCAATAAAAAAATGACATCGCCTTTTTTGACATGTTTACCGTTTTGACCGATAATCTGGACAATTTTTCCGGGCTTTGGCGCCCGGATTTCATTCATAACTTTCATGGCCTCAATAATACAAAGAACATCGCCGGAGTTAACCGCAGCGCCCTCATCAACAAAAGGCGGCGCACTGGGCGACGGCGAGCGATAAAAAACACCGGAGAGCGCGGCCGTAATCTTAAAACCACCCGCCGTAACAGTTGATGGCGATGATGGAGCGAACCCTGCAGCCAAAGAGACAGTCTGCGCGTCAGCGGCTGGCGTGACCGGGCTTTTGCGCGTCAACCGGAGCTTTTCACCGCCGCCTAGGTCCATCTCCAGACCGATGGCTCCCGATTCGCGCATGCGCCGATAAAGCAAATCAAGCTCTTTAAGCAGCCGGCTTGCCAGTGACATAAAAGGGGTTATAGGGTGTATGAATTTTTCTTTTTATAACTCAAAAACTCTATAACCCTATAACTTTTTTTAATGTCTTGGCCGTCCGCCATGAGAGGGGGCGCCCATGCGGCCGCCGCCCCGATGATGACCGCCCCGTCCGCCGCCCATGCGAGGCGGCCTTAGGCCAAATCCCCTGGGCCCTTGTCCCTGACCCGACGGCTCACGATTATCATGAAAGCGTCGCGGAGCCGGCGATGAGAGTTCGCTCCCCGGGGCAATCACAGCCTTACGGGAAAGGCGGATTTTACCCACAGGATCAATCTCCAAAACCTTCACTTCAACCTCATCATTTTCATGCAAAACATCGCTCGCATGCCGCACCGGCTGTTCGGCGATTTGGGACACATGCAGCAATCCCTCGCGGCCCGGCATAATCTCCACAAACGCGCCAAAATCCGTGATCGAAACGACGCGGCCATTGTAAATTTTACCCACTTCCGGCTCCTGGGTCATGGCCTCAACTTCCCGTTTGGCGCGGTCCACTTGGTCCCATTCCACGGCATGAATAAAGACCCGGCCGTCATCCTCAACCTCAATTTCAACGCTGTAGGTTTCGCTTAAGCGGCGAATATTTTTGCCGCCGGGGCCGATCAACGCGCCGATTTTTTCCACCGGAATCTGCACCACGGAAATTTTAGGCGCAAACATGGATAGCGCCGTCCTTGGATGCTGCAGGGCCTGAAGCATTTTATCCATGATCGTCAAACGTGCCACGCGGGCCTGTTCCAAGGCTTCGGATAAAATATCAAAGGTCACGCCGGGAACCTTGACATCCATTTGAATAGCGGTCACGCCATTGCGAGTCCCTGCCACCTTAAAGTCCATGTCGCCCAAATGATCCTCCAGACCCATAATGTCCGTTAAAATCACATGGCGCTGACCCTCAATAACAAGACCCATGGCCACTCCGGCCACGTGGTCTTCCATGGGAATGCCCGCGTCAAACATGGCGAGCGATGCCCCGCAAACGGTCGCCATCGATGTCGAACCGTTGGATTCCAAAATATCCGAAACCACTCTCACGGTATAAGGAAAATCCTCCTCTTTGGGCAAAAGAGGCGAGAGCGCCCGCCGCGCCAAAGCGCCATGGCCGATTTCCCTGCGTCCGGGGCCCCGGTCGGGCTTGATTTCTCCCGATGAAAAAGCGGGAAAATTATAATGCAGCAAAAACCGCTCCTTGTAATTGCCTTCAAGCTCTTCCATTTGCTGCATGTCTTTAGGCGTTCCCAAAGTCACCGTGGCCAACGCCTGGGTTTGACCCCGCTGGAAAATAGCCGAGCCATGAGTCCTGGGCAAAAGAGAGGTCTGGCATGTAATCGGCCGGATCTCATTGGACTTGCGGCCGTCGGCGCGCAGCCCCTCTTCAACAAGCATGGCGCGCTCAGCGGCATAAAAAATGTCGCTGACAACGCCTGAAACCTGGCCGATATAATCTTCAAATTTATCTTTGAGTTTAACTGTTGTTTCCTCGGAAACTTTCGCGATCGCCGCATCCAGGTCCTTTTGAGGAGGGAATTGGCGCACAATCTGACGCACTCTGGGCGTTGCCTCCGCTTCCACGGCGCCTTTAAGTTCAGAATTCCAAGCAAAAGGAACATAAGAAAACTTAGGTTTGCCTAATTTGGCGCGCATTTCATCTTGCAGCGTGCACAACCGCTCTAACGGTCCCCACGCGAAACGCATTGCCGAAAGCACGGTCTCTTCTGGAACCATTTTGGCGGCGCCCTCAACCATGGTGAAGGCGTTGCGCGTGGCGGCCAGAACCATATCAAGGTCGCTCTGGGCCAATTCAGCATAGGTCGGATTAATGACGAACTCTCCACCCACGCGGCCCACACGCACACCGGAGACGGGGCCCGCAAAGGGAATATCCGAAATCGTCAAAGCGGCGCTCGCGGCTAGAAGGGCAATGACATCGGCGTCATTCTCGCCATCGGCCGAAAGCACGATGTTTTGCACGCTGATATCATGATAAAAATTTTCCGGAAACAAGGGCCTGATGGAGCGGTCCGTGAGTCGCGACGATAAAATTTCCGTTTCGCGCGAGCGCCCCTCGCGGCGAAAAAATCCTCCCGGAATGCGTCCCGTGGCGTAACTGCGTTCGCGGTAGTCCACGGTTAAAGGCATAAAGCTTGCGCCTTCCTTGGGTTTAGTGTTGGCGCAAACGGTCGAAAGAACGACCGTGCCGCCCATGGTCACTAAAACCGCGCCATTGGCTTGCTGGGCAACGTGCCCCAACTGAAACAAAATCGCTTTGCCGCCGATATCAATCGTGAATTCAATAGGATTTCCCATGATTTTTATTTATCTCCTTAATCTATTAGCGAGGAGCGCGTTGAAGCTGTTATTTTAAATCCAGATCCGTCAGCAATTTTTTAGCCGCAACAGGATCTGTCCGTTTAAGATAACGGATCAATGAACGGCGCTGGCCCACAAGTTTCAAGAGCCCCCGGCCGGAAGAATAATCTTTTTTATTGGCCTTTAAATGAGGGGCGATATTCTCGATGCGCTTGCTCAACAATGCGATCTGAACAACCGCCGCGCCCGTATCCTTCGGGTTTGAAGCGTAACGCTTAATAACTTCCGCTTTCTCGCTTTGTGTCAACATTTAGCTTTTTCCATTATAGCATGAGCCCGCACGCGCCGGATATCCCCGGCAATCCGCGCCCTGAGCTCACTCAAAGAAAAAAATCTCTCCTCCGGCCGCAAACGCCGGCTCAATTGCAACGTCAACTCCCGGCCGTAAAGACGTCCATGAAAATCCAAAATGTGCGCCTCAACCAAAGGATGCTCCTGGCGCTTCATCACCGTGGGACGAAACCCTATATTAACCACCGCCATCCGTTTAAATTGAGGAACGTACGCCTCAAAAACGCCAAGCGGCAGAAGTTTCATCGAAAACACCTTCAAATTGGCGGTCGGAAATCCCAATGCCGGGCCTGCCAACCGATTTCCACGAACCACGGCGCCGCTGACTTCATAGGGACGCCCCAGAAGCTTATTGGCTTCTTTAAGATTGCCCTCCGCTAAAAGAGCGCGAATTCTCGTTGAGGAAACCGGGGTCAGGCGCGACTCTTTAAGAGAAACGCATTGCCATCTTAAACCAAGAGGCTCGGCAAAAGAACCAAAATTGCCGCTATGGCATTTCCTTCCCGCGCCCAAAGCAAAATTTTCGCCAAAGACAACCATCTGCGCCTTCCAGCGCCGTCGGATGATGCGGTCCAAAAACTCCGACGCTTCCAAGCGAAAAAGCTTCCAATTCATGGGCAGGACATGGATTTCATCAAGGCCGCATTCATCGCGCAATATCCGCAGCCGCTCTTGAAGCGTTGTCAACAAACGCACAGATTCAATCTGGCCATTCAAAAAAAGCCTGGGCGCATAGGGAAAAACGGCAATCCCCGCCAATGCCCGATGCCGCGCCGCAATCCCCCGAAGGCGCGCCAAAAGTTTTTGATGGCCCCGGTGCACCCCATCAAAAGTTCCAATGGCGATAATTTTTTTTATTTCCGATGATCTCATTTTCTACATCTGACCTTTTGGAATTTCCGATCAATTTTTTGATTGATTTGGGGGAGGGAATAGTCTATCCATATCTTCCTGATCGCAAATGATGGATTCTTCAAATTCTTTCATGGATTCAAAAGTTTCGCCGGGACCCATGGGGTCGCTAAAGCAGTAGCGTTGGAGATCAAGATGCCAGCTAACTATATCACCTCTGTTAAAATCAAAATATTTTTTGCCATTGGGACGGTCGTCCTCATATATCATTATTGTAAAGCCATTAAATTTTTCGGACGGGTCATAATTAGGATCAACAGAAGAGACATAAGGAGTTTTCCCGCCGTTCTCATCTATTCTCAAAAGCTCATTCCATTGGCTTTTCCCCCATTCGCTAACAACAAGGGTCCTAATCCTGGGCGAAGTAGGCATGGTTTCAAAAAAAACAGCCGTTGGTTTGCCTGTATTTAAAAAATCAAAATAAAGAACAAAAGACCGTTCGTTAAGAGCCCACGGGAATGGCTTGAGGGATTTGGGGGGAGCTTCTCTGGCCTCCGGGAATATAGCCAGGACATAATTTTTCCAGTCTTGGGCCGAGCGAATGGGACGGGCATGGAGACGGAGATATTCCTTATCCCCGTATTTAGTGTCATCAGACTCGCGCCATTCTTCTTCAGATTTATAGAGACCTCCTGACGGCGTCGTAATCAAATCTTTTTTTGGAGAACGAAGGGTGTTTTTAATTTTGTCTTCAAATTTGGAGCAGGCAATAATCATCAGGGCAAAAATGAGGACCCAAACATTAGACCAACGCATCAGCGATTCACCTTCAAGCCCCGCATTCTCAAGGAATCGGCAAAGTGATGGGCTGCTTCGCGGCGCGCG
>JACQPE010000053.1 GCA_016207685.1 Elusimicrobiota bacterium
GAAATGACTGAAGTTTAAGGGAGGTGCAAGATGCCAAACGAACAAGCTCTACGCGATGAAAACAGGGTTCCATCGCTTCTTTTTGAAAAGGGCGGGGAAATCAAAAGGGTTTCGGACACCCAACCGCTTCCCGTGGAACAGCCCCTGAGAACCGCCAACAGGGAAACCGTCGGGAATGTGGATCAGGTGTTGATTCAACCTGCTACCGGAAAACGCCTAGTGATCAAAGGGGTCATGATCGTTAGTGAAAAAGACACCGGGGAATCGAGAATCTACTTGTCGGCCGGCTCTTTGGCGCACAGAGTCTACGGCAAGGACCAATCCGGTTATGTGCCATTAAACATTCCGGGTGCTGTGGAAGAGGCGCTTAAAATCCAGACAACGGGATTCGGCACTGGAGACCAGGCGTACTTCCTTGTCAATTACGTTGAGCAATGAGATGAGCGACGGTAATCCCTCGACACCGGAAAGACTTTCGGCCCTTGAGGCCAAGGTGGACCGCGTGCTGGAAGAAGTCTCGATCATGCGCGGCTCTTTTGTGGAGTTGGAGAAATACATCGGCAACCACGCCAAAGACCTGGAGCGCATGAAAACAGAAATGGGCTTGATCAAAACCATCGGGGCCTGGATATTCGCGCCCCTGCTTGGGCTGGTGGGCTTAGGCTCTATCCTCGCCATCGTCTACGCCCTAATGAGGTGATTATGCCGGAAAAATTAAAGCTCAACGTTCCCATCGATGTTTCCCGATCGCGCCCCTGGAAGGGCATCGTCTGGCATCATTCGGCGACCGCGGACGGTCCCGGCCTCAATTGGGCCGCCATCGTTCGTTTTCATACCTCTTACCGCATAGACGGCCAGATCGTGACCGCCGAGGAATTTGAAAAAAGGCTGAAGCTCAATCAGGGCAAATCGTTCCTTAAACCCTGGAAAGACGTGGGTTACCACGGTGGCACCGAGTGGGCCAACGGGCAGGTGGTTTTCCATTGGGGAAGGCCGCTTAGCATGATCGGAGCCCATGCCGGAGTCAAAGGGGCTTCCAATCAGTTCAACGAACAATATTTAGGGCTTTGCGCTATCGGCAATTTCGATATTGCGCCGCCGAAGCCGGAGCATTGGGATTTTAACCTGCGCCTTACCAGAACTTTTATGGAAGCGTTTCAAATTCCGGCCAGCCATGTTATTGGTCACCGGGAGGTATTCGACAAGTTGGGCGTGCCGCGTCAAAAAAGCTGTCCCGGCAGCCGCTGGGACATGGATTTACTCAGGAGCGAGTTGTAAATATGCGGTTGGTTCAATTCGCCGTCAGCGCGGCCGGCAAAGCGGCCAAAATGGATTTCGCCCAAAACCTGGCGCGGGACATGAAGTCCCTGCGCGCTCTCTGGAACTGGATTTACATGAGCCTCTACGTCTGGATCTGCGTTTACGCCGTGCTTTACCACCCCGAAACCATTCCCACCGCGATCACAGTGACAGGCGGCGTTGTGTCTGTCATCTTTACCGGCTACGTCTGCACCAAAACCTATGAGAAGGTGAAAAACGGCCACGGCCGTCCATCAGTCGCGGTCCCCCTGGAGGAAGAAGGTGAGGCTGGCGATTAAATTTCTATCAATTTTCAAGTCGGCCATATCTTTCGCAGTCCGTAGGCCGAAAGACGCCGCGATCATCTTGCTTATTTTTCTTCTTGCGCTGGCAGGATGGAGACTTAACAGAGAGAAAAACAGATCGCACGAACTGGCCGCCAAAATCGAAGGCTTACCGCCGGGAATAAAACAAACCATCACCATCTACAAAGACCGCGTAGTAACCAAATGGCGCGACGGCAGGACGAAAATTGTTTATCAGGACCGCTACCTGCCGCCGGAAGGGCGCGTCGAGATCGCAATCAAGGATGATAAGCCGGATACCCCATCGGAAATCTTTATCAAAGATCGTGGTTTCACGCGACGGATCGGAGGAGGATTTGTTTACACTGGAGAACCACTGCCACTAATCGATCTAAAGTGTGCATACTGGCGGCGTTACAGCTTGATGATTGGTATCACGCCCGCCTTCGGGGGGATTGGGATTTCGCGGCACGTTGATGATTTTTTACCATTCCGAAACATGGAAATGCTTGGATTGTTGGGACTGGATTGGGAAGGACGTTCCAAAATCGGCATGGGCGTTCGGCTGAATTTTTAATCTTCAGTCCAACCGCGCCCTTGACCTTAAATTCTGAATCCTATAACATCTGTTATAACCTTTGAGGACATCTTTCCAAAAGGCAAGGCCATGATTATTAAAGAAAAAGCATCCCCATTTTTGTTGAAAAAAATTCGTCAGCAATTATCCCTTAGCCAGGAAGACCTAGCTCGGGAATTGGGCGTTAGCTTTGCGACTGTGAATCGATGGGAAAATAACCAGGCCAGACCATCAAAATTGGCCCAAGTTCAAGTTGATGCCTTCTATAAAAAAATGTTGTCGCAAGGGAAAATCAAGTTGCCTGATATCGCATCCACCAGAGAAAAGAGGGGTCAATCGACATGAATATCTTCGCCTTCCGAGATCGTTTAATCGGTGACTATGCCGAATACATTAAAAGCTTCATGCGTTTTGACCGGGATGATCTCCAAAAGTTCGTTGAGGATGCCCTTGCTGCCGGAGTGCTATGGCCGGACGCCCTAATTCAATTGAATCCCTCCTTTGAGCCGGGGAAAACAATAGATGAGCTTGTTGGAGAGGGCATACTCCAAAAAGGTTCAGAACGGATTTTTCGGCGCGATAAGACCGATGAAGATACCAGCGGAAAGCTTTTGCGATTGCACAAACATCAAGAGGAGGCTATTCGGATCGGTGTTGAGAGTAAGAACTATGTTTTGACTACAGGAACCGGTTCCGGAAAGAGTCTTGCTTACATCGTCCCCATAGTGGACCACATTCTTAAAACGGGATCGGGGCAAGGAATTAAAGCCGTCATTGTTTATCCGATGAACGCGTTGGCCAACAGCCAATTTGGTGAACTTGGAAAATTTTTGAAGAATGGATTTGGCTCCGGACCCTACCCTGCCACTTTTGAACGATACACAGGACAGGAAGACCAAGAAACCAGAGATAGGATCATTCAAAATCCACCGGATATCCTTTTGACCAACTATGTAATGTTGGAGTTGATTTTGACTCGTCCTGCCGAAAAGAAAATTATTGAGGCGACGCGCAATCTGGAATTCTTAGTCCTCGATGAACTGCATACTTATCGCGGACGTCAGGGGGCGGATGTAACGCTCCTTTTAAGACGAATTCGGGAGTTGCTTGGCGGTAAACAGATAACCTGCGTGGGTACATCTGCCACACTAGCTAGCCCGGGAACATGGCAGCAACAAAGGAAGAGCGTGGCCGAATTAGCAACGCGTCTTTTCGGCGGAAACGTCGCCGATGATTGCGTGGTTGGAGAGTCCCTGCAAAGGATCAGCAATCCGATCTCTGACACTGACTCCAATGACGTTGATGTGCTCAAAACAGCAATTTTACAGGGAGACCAACGTTCTTTGGGAACCTTTGAACATTTCAGAGCCGACCCCGTGGCACGGTGGATCGAGGGGATTGCGGGTATAGTACCCGAACCGGAATCTGGCAGGCTGATTAGATCTAAGCCCGCATCTTTAACGGGAGATTCGGGAATTGCGACCAGGTTGTCCAAGCTAACGGGACTGCCTAGAGAATCTTGTGAGCGCGTAATTATGGCCACTCTTCTTAAAGGTGCAACCGCAGTGCGCCATCCGGATACCAATTTCTCCGTGTTCCCTTTCCGGATACATCAATTTATAAGCCGTGGAGACACTCTATATGCGACCCTGGAGGACCCTCAACAGCGCATCCTCACTCTTCATGGACAGAAATACAGCCCGGAGAGCCGAGACAAGATACTTCTCCCATTATGTTTTTGTCGAGAATGTGGCCAGGAATACTATAGCGTCTGGGAAACCCGTAACGATGAATCAGGATCTGTCCAATTTATTGCTCGGGAAGCCCATGATCGAAGTACTGTCCACGGCCAAACGCCAGGATTTCTCTGGGTTAGCGTGGATAAATCTTGGCCTAGAGATTCGGAGATGGCGGCCATCGTAGACCGGCTGCCAATAGACTGGATAGATGAATCGAGCGGAAAAAAGAAAGTAGTTGACGCTAGACGGGATCGTGTTCCGAGCCATGTCCGTGTTGGGCAAAACGGAGCGCTTAGTGATTCTGGAATCGAGGCGGCATTTATCAAGGCGCCTTTTTTGTTTTGCCTCAATTGTGGCGTCAGCTACGATGCTCGGCAGAAATCGGATTTTCCAAAAGTAGGCACTTTGGGATCGGAGGGTCGCAGCACAGCGACGACGATTATTTCGACTTCGGCAGTCGCAGGATTAAAAGACGAGTCATCTCTGGAAGACAGCGCTAAAAAATTGCTCAGCTTTACTGACAACAGACAGGATGCTTCACTGCAAGCAGGCCACCTCAATGATTTTGTTGAAGTTGGACTTCTCCGTGGCGCTATCTATAAGGCTGCTGTTCAGGCCGCTGTGGATGGCTTAAGAGATCACAACATTGCTCAGAAAGTGTCAGAGAGCCTCAATCTGCCCAGGTCAGCCTATGCCATAGACCCGACGGTTAGATATGAAGCCGAACGCCGCGTTCAACAGGCGTTTCGGGATGTTGTTGGTTACAGAATTTATCGTGACCTCAAGAGAGGATGGCGTATTAGTGCGCCAAACCTTGAGCAGTGCGGTCTTTTGGCGATCCAGTACAGCTCTTTAGAGGATGTGTGCGCGGACGAGGCATTGTGGAAAGATTTGCATTCAAATCTACGCGGAACGACCAGAGAATCACGGGTGGCTATCTCCAAAACTTTGTTGGACTATATGCGCCGCGAGCTCTGTATTGATGTCAATTACCTCGAACAAAATTTTCAGGAACAAATTAAACGCCGAAGCTCTGCGGACCTTCGTGAGCCGTGGGCTATAGATGAAGTTGAAAATTTGGAATACAGCAGAATTGCATTTCCTTGTTCTAGTGGCGAGAGTCATCGAGGAAGAGAAGCCTTCTATGTTTCACCCAAGGGTGGGTTTGGACAATACTTGAGACGACGGGATACGTTTTCAAATGGCACCATCATTAATCTGGATGCGACGAAAAAAATAATTTGTGATATTTTGACTGCCCTCAGACAAGCCGGTATTGTGAAGGAAATAATTCCATCCGGTGATGGCGCTCCGGTTCCAGGTTATCAGATCAATGCCGGTTCCCTGATTTGGAAGGCTGGCGATGGAACAGTTGCTTACCATGACAGAATCAGAATGCCCACGCGTGCCGAAAAGGGAAATTCGGTCAACCAGTTCTTTGTCCAATTCTACAAGGGCCGCATACATGATATTGGATATCTTCAGGCTCGCGAGCATACTGCCCAGGTTCAGAACGATGTTCGCATGCAACGAGAAATAGAATTTCGCTCTGGAAAACTGCCCATACTGTTTTGTTCCCCAACAATGGAACTAGGCATCGACATTAAAGACCTTAATGTCGTGAACATGCGCAACATCCCGCCTACTCCCGCGAATTATGCCCAACGCAGCGGACGCGCTGGCCGAAGCGGGCAGCCGGCAATGGTGGTAGCCTACTGTTCTGCTGGAAGCCCGCATGATCAATACTTCTTCCGGCACCCCGAACTAATGGTCGCTGGCGCGGTAAGCACGCCGCGCATCGATTTGTCAAACGAGGATCTTCTTCGATCCCATATCCATGCTATTTGGCTTCGGGAGACCGGCCTTAATTTGCGAAGCACACCCGCTGAGCTTGTCGAACTGACAGGTGAGAACCCAAGCCTGGCGTTCTTGCCGGAGATACAAGATGCATTGACCAATCAAACGGCTCTTAATAGGACAAAAATTCGAGCTAAGGCCATTTTGTCCAGTATGCAGGCTGATCTGAAGAATGCCGCATGGTATTCCGATGGCTGGATCGATGAGGTTGCAGTTTCGATCAGGCAGAGTTTCGATCAGGCTATGGCAAGGTGGCGGCATCTTTACCAGACCGCCAGAAAACAGGTGGAAGAGCAACAGCGGATTACGCTCGATCATTCCGCGAGTCAAATTCAAAGGGAAATGGCAGAACGGTTGCGACGCGAGGCATTGCTGCAAATTCAGTTGCTTTCCGATCCGAGCAATACGATCCAATCGGATTTTTACAGCTATAGATATTTCGCCAGCGAGGGGTTTCTGCCGGGTTACAACTTCCCGCGCCTTCCATTATCAGCCTACATTCCAGGCCGAAAAACCCGGACGCATGAAGAGTTTATTTCAAGGCCGCGTTTCCTGGCCATATCAGAGTTCGGGCCAGGGGCGTTAATTTACAACGAAGGGGCTAGGTATCAGGTATCCCGAGTAATGATGCCTGTGGGCGACGAGCGAGATCCTGTGACTTCCTGCCTCAAGCTTTGCCCAAGGTGCGGCTATTTGCATCCATACACCGGGAGCAATGGTCCCAATAATTGTGACAGGTGTAATACCCCGTTGGATGGCGTGCCATTAACGAACATGTTCCGAATGCAGAATGTTATCACGCGGCGCAGGGAACGAATCAACTGCGACGAAGAAGAGAGGCTGCGCCTGGGTTACGAGCTTCGAACATCCATAAGATTTTCGGAACGGCATGGGAGGCCTCTCTTCCGAAACAGCGTCCTAAAACAGGGCAATTCAGTTCTGGCGCATCTGGCATACGGAGAAGCAGCCACCATCTGGAGGATCAATCTGGGGTGGTCCCGCAGGCAAAAGGCGAATGAGCTTGGTTTTTGGCTCGATCTAGAAAAGCGGCAATGGTCAAAATCATCCATCGATCCCGATGAAGAGGGGCAGGATCAACAGGTGAGGTTAATGCGTGTCATCCCTTATGTCCATGATCGTCGCAATAGCCTGCTTTTAGAGCCGCAGATTCCTCTCGGTGAAAACGGGATGGCCACCCTGGAGAACGCGCTTAAGCGTGCAATCCAGATCGAATATCAAGTAGAAGATGCGGAATTAGCCGCCGAGCCTTTGCCTAGTATCAAGGAAAGGCGAATCGTCTTACTCTACGAAGCAGCAGAAGGCGGCGCTGGTGTCTTGCGCCATCTAGTTGATGATCCCAATGCCATGCCGCAGGTAGCGAGGACAGCGCTCTCTCTCCTTCACTATGACCCCGCAAACGGGCAAGATTTGGGTAAAGCCCTTCACGCGAGAGATCGGTGCCAAGCGGCCTGTTACGATTGTTTGTTGAGTTATTACAACCAGCGAGATCACCAATTGTTGGATCGCCAAATCATTAAGGATTATCTTCTGAACCTGGCTCAAACCACAGTTGAGGTGGCACCTGCGGAATTGCCGCGGCCTCTACACCTCGAAAAATTACGTCGATTATGCGAAACAAAACTTGAGAAGGACTTCTTGGACTTTCTTGAGCAACATGATTTGGCACTGCCCACGGATGCGCAAAAGAGCTTCTCTCAGTACGGGACGCGGCCCGACTTCGCTTATCTTGGGTCGAATCCGGCTTTCGTATATGTGGACGGCCCGCCGCATGATTACCCCGACAGACAAAGGCGCGACATCGAACAGACGGCGCGTCTGCATGCGGAAGGAATAATCGTGGTACGCTTCCACCACAGAGAGAATTGGCTGAAAGCCGCCGCGCAACACCCCTCAATCTTCGGAAGTCCACGATGAATTATGCCGCTGGCACGCTAGTTCGAACGCGTGGACGGGAATGGGTCGTGCTTCCCGAGTCCAATCCCGAACTTCTCGTTTTACGTCCTCTGGGGGGCACGATGGACGAAATCGCCGGGGTTTGCACCGTCCTGGAGAGGGTCGAGCCAGCATCTTTTCAGCCGCCTAGCCCGGAGGATCTGGGGGACTATTTTTCATGCCAGTTGCTTCGGGACGCGACCAGATTTGGTTTTCGTTCCAGTGCCGGGCCATTTCGTTCTTTTGGTCGTTTAGCGGTTCAACCCCGTCCATACCAGCTTGTTCCTCTGCTAATGGCGTTGAAGTTGGACCCCGTCCGCCTTCTTATTGCCGATGACGTCGGCATCGGCAAGACGGTCGAGGCATGCCTGATCGCCAGAGAGCTGTTAGATCGTGGAGAAATCTCCAGGATTTGTGTTCTTTGCCCGCCGCAATTAGCTGAACAATGGCAAACGGAGTTGTCTTCCAAATTTAATATAGACGCGACTCTTGTGCTCTCTAGCACTGCAAGGTCACTGGAACGCCATCTTCCAGCCGGGCAATCATTGTTCGAGAATTATCCTCATGTTGTCGTGTCAATGGATTTCATCAAGTCTGATTCCCGCTATAACGACTTCCTGCGAACCTGCCCGGAATTCGTAATTGTAGATGAGGCGCATACCTGCGCTCTTCCCGGAGAGAATACCCGCAGTGCGGCGCATCAAAGGTTTCGTCTTTTATCCAAATTGGCTGAAAACAAACAGCGACATATCGTACTCGTCACCGCAACCCCACATAGCGGCAATGAAGCAGCATTTAGGTCTCTGATTGGCCTCTTGAACCCAGAATTTTCGGAGTTACCAGAGAATCTTGCTGGCCCGGAGAATGTTCCATATCGGAAAAGTGTTGCGGCGCACTTTGTGCAGAGACGAAGGGGTGACATCAAGCACTACCTAGATGCGGACACCCCGTTTCCAGAGCGCGACAAGGACAAGCCTGATGAGGAATTTTATCGCCTCAGCGAACCCTACAAGGCGCTATTCGCCAAAGTATTGGACTATGTTCGGCAATCCGTTAAAGATGAATCAGGCTCCGCACTTCAGCATCGCGTTCGATGGTGGTCGGCCCTATCGCTGTTAAGGGCGATGGCCAGCAGCCCAGCAGCCGCAGCTGCGACATTGCGTCAGAGGTCTATTACCGCCGAGGCCCCTGATGTTGCCACGGCTGACGAGTTAGGCCGAAAAATAGTCTTGGACACGCATGATGACCTGGGAGACGAGCTACTGGATATTCCATCCGGGGCCGATTCCGACAATCCCGATAGCGACAATCCGAATCGCCGCAAGCTACGGGCTTTCGAGCGCGAGGCGAGAATGCTCGAAGGCGATGCGGACACTAAACTGCTGAAGTTGGTCGACATTCTCAAAGACACTCTGAAGGACGGATACCGCCCTATCGTATTCTGCCGATTTATCCAAACTGCTGAGTATCTAAAGGACCAGCTAAGGGATAGGCTCGGTAAGAAAATTCTTGTCGATTGCGTGACCAGCTCTTTGCCGCCGACCGATAGGCTTACCAGAATAGAGGCCATCCCCGCGGATACACAATCACAGCGTGTGCTTGTCTGCACGGATTGCTTAAGCGAAGGCATCAACCTCCAGGAAAAATTTGATGCCGTTATCCATTATGACCTCTCTTGGAATCCCACCCGGCACGAACAGCGAGAGGGCCGAGTGGATCGTTACGGTCAGAAGAGCAAGAAAATTAGGGCCCTTACCTATTATGGGCTGGATAACCAGATTGATGGCGTTGTTCTAAAAGTTCTTATTCAAAAGCACAAAACCATTCGAAATTCTCTGGGTATTTCTGTCCCTGTTCCTGTTAATACTGATGCTGTCATTGAGGCGATATTTGAAGGTTTGCTCTTGCGTACTAATAGCAGCATCAGTGGACCCCTACTGCCTGGCTTTGAGGAATTTCTTCTTCCTAAAAAAGAAGAATTAAATAAACATTGGGAAGCAGCGGCCGATCGTGAAAAGCGGTCCAGGACCATGTTCGCTCAGGAGTCTATTGACTTTCAGGAAGTGGCGCGGGAGCTTAAAGCCACAGAGCAAGCCATCGGTTCCATTTCCGATTTGCAAAGATTTTTTACATCCATTTTGGAACGATCTCAGGCGGTAGTTACAAAAGGGCGTATTATTGAGGTAGATTTGGCCGGCGTGCCGCTTGCCGTCAAAGAGGCGTTGGAGGACGCCAAGAAGCTGCGAGTTTCCTTCGAGCCCATCACAGAGCGCAATGTAATTATTCTCCACCGCACGCATCCCATCTTGGAAGGCTTGGCATCATGGGTGATGAATTCCGCTCTTGATCCCATGCAAGAGGGATTTGCCCGTAGGGCCGGCGTTATTCGCACTCATGCGGTCACAGCCCGCACTGTAATGCTGCTTCTTAGACTGCGATATCATATTGTTTCAACCATACACGGTAGCACAAGCAACTTATTGGCAGAGGATGCTCTGGTTGCCGCTTTTACCGGGGAGCCTACAAATCCGTCCTGGCTCCCGATGGAGACAGCGGAGATATTGACGGCCGCGCGTTCAGATGCCAATGTTCCCCAGGACGTCGCTACCCATAACCTGCGCCTTATCACGGATAATATTGAATCCCTGTATCCAACCCTCCAGCAATACGCGAAGAAGCGTGGAGAAGAACTCCTTGAGGCCCATCGTCGGGTTCGCACTGCCTCCGGTGCCCAGGGTGCTTTCAAGATTGATGCCAATTCGCCAGATATCTTGGGCCTCTACATTTATTTGCCCGTGCCTAAAATTGGATAGTCCATGAAAACCCAGCATTCATTCGCTGCTGTCACTTCCGAGGGCGGGATGCTTCCATCAGATTTTCTTCAGGAGCTGCTCAAACCCGGAAGCGGGATTGATGGCCTTGAGCCGACGACATACCATCTCGCGGAAGGCGAAAAACTCAACGAAGCTGTCAGTCGCAGCTGGGGCAGATTGAAAGGTTGTTGGGTCAATTTTAAGAAAAGCATTGCCTCTAAACCCGAAGGGGCATCCACAACCACAGAAACCAGAGAACGTTGGCTTTTGCCTTTATTTCAGGAACTGAATTTCGGCCGTCTGCCCGTCGCTCGTGCTATCGAAATTGAGGACAAATCTTACGCCATCTCCCACCAATGGGAGAACATTCCAATTCATTTGCTCGGATCAACCATTGATTTGGACAAGAGAACGGAAAGAGTGGCCGGAGCGGCGGCCGGGAGCCCCCATTCACTGGTTCAACAAATCCTTAACCGCCGGGAAGAACTGTTTTGGGGAGTCGTTTCCAATGGGTTGATTTTGCGCCTCTTGCGGGACAACGCAGCCCTGACCAGGCAGGCCTATGTCGAGTTTGACCTGAAGGCGATTTTCGATGGCGACCTCTATCCTGATTTTTTCCTGTTTTGGATTTTGTGTCATCAGTCCCGATTTGAGGGTGAAAAATCATCATCTTGTTGGCTTGAGAAATGGAAAAAAACGGCTGAGGATAAGGGGCTCCGTGCGTTGGAAAACCTTAGGCCCGGCGTTGAAAAGGCGATAGCCGAACTGGGCAAAGGATTTATTTCTCATCCTGCCAATAATTCGTTGCGTGAGCATTTAAGCAGTGGGAGACTCGACAAGCAGGAGTTCTACAAGCAAATTCTCCGTACTGTCTACCGCATCCTGTTCCTTTTTGTCGCCGAAGATAGAAATATCCTGCATCCACCCAAGACCGCCCAAGAAGATCGGGAGCTATTTAGGCGCTTCTATTCGATGGGGCGTCTCCGGGATATGCCTTTTCGGCACACTGGTGGCGCTCATTCAGATCTCTGGAAGGTATTCCTACTGATCACAGCCAAATTGGGAGATGACAACGGATGTCCCGCGCTTGGACTGCCTGCGCTGGGGAGCTTTTTGTGGTCACCCGATGCCAGTCTGGATATCAATAATTGCCAGGTCACCAATAGGCATTTTTTGAGCGCGGTGAGAGCCATCTCCTTCATTCAGGATGGGATGTCACGGCGACCTGTCGACTACAAGAATCTGGGTTCTGAGGAATTAGGGAGTGTCTACGAAAGCCTCCTGGAACTACACCCGGAGATTGACCCCGTCAATAAGAAATTTAAGCTGACGACATCGGCCGGCCACGAACGTAAAACCACCGGCAGCTACTACACGCCGGACAGCTTAGTGCAGTGCCTACTTGATTCAGCCTTGGAGCCGGTTGTCGTCGCCGCCATCAAAGGAAAGCATGGGGAGGCCGCTGCCCAGGCGATTCTGGGCCTCAAAGTCTGCGATCCAGCGGTGGGATCGGGGCATTTTCTCATCGCTACCGCGCACCGAATGGCAAAGCGCGTGGCCGCGGCGCGGACTGGCGAGGATGAACCCTCCCCGCAGGCGATCCGGTCCGCGTTGAGGGAGGTTATAGGGCGTTGTCTTTACGGAGTGGATATTAATCCAATGGCGGCCGAGCTCTGCAAGGTCAGCCTGTGGATGGAGGCGTTGGAACCCGGCAAGCCGCTTTCCTTCCTTGATCACCATATCCGCATGGGTAACAGCTTGCTCGGCGTGACGCCGGAACTTCTTGCCAAGGGTATCCCGGACAGTGCCTTCGAGCCGATAGAAGGTGATGACAAGAAGGCATGCTCTGCACTCAAGAAACTCAATGCCCGTGAACGGGAAGGGTTTGGAGAACTGTTCGCCCAGCAAGACGCGGCGATGCAAACTAAATTCCAAGAAGTTGTCTTTACCATCGAGCAACTTCCCGAGGACAATCCCAAGCAGATTCGCAGTAAGGCGGAGGCCTTCTCTAAAGCCGAGGCGGATGAGGCTTTCAAAAGGAAAACTCAGCTAGCCGATATTTGGTGCGCCGCCTTTGTTATCCCTAAGACCTTTAAGCCTGGGACCGTGGAACTGGCCGGGATCACCCAGGCGCAGCTCAATGATCTGGCCCAAGGCCGGGCGCTGGCTTTAGACGTGGGCAAGGAAGTGGCCCGCCTTTCTTCCGAGTGCCGCTTCTTTCACTGGCATCTTGCTTTCCCTGAGGTCTTTGGCCGCGGAGGATTCGATGTCGTTCTCAGCAACCCGCCCTGGGAGCACACCGAACTCAAAGAGAAGGAGTGGTTCGCTGAGCGATGTCCCGATATTGCCAATGCCCACAATGGAGCAGAACGCAAACGAATGATTGATGAGTTGAAGGAAAAAGAACCATCCCTCTATGCTTCGTTCACCGATGCCCTGCGGGAGCACGACAATGTGGGCCATTTTCTAGGAAACAGCAACCGCTACCCGCTCTGCGGGCGAGGACGAATCAACCTCTACGCTGTCTTCGCTGAGGGGATGCGCAACCTCCTGACCACGAATGGAGCGATGGGAGCGATTTTGCCTAGCGGATTGGCGACTGATGATACGACGAAGCATTTCTTTGGCGACCTAATAGCGAGCGAAGCGCTTTGGAGCTTCTTCGAGTTTGAAAACGAGGGATTCTTCCCTGGTGCAGGGCAAGGGCATATGGTTCGGTTTGCCCTGACAACCATTGGAGGACGGATCCACCGCGCACGAGCCGCTGACTTCGTATTCCAAGCCAAAGCTGTTCCTGATCTATCAAGCATAGAACGACATTTCGCTCTTAGCGCCGCAGACATTGCCCTCCTTAATCCCAACACGCGCACCTGTCCAATTTTCCGGTCGCGATGCGATGCTGAACTGACCAAGGCTATCTATCGTCGCGTGCCAGTCCTTGTCCGTGAGGCACGCGACGGCCATTCCGAGGAGAATTCTTGGAACATCAAGTTCAAACAAGGCTTGTTCAATATGACGAGTGACTCCCACCTCTTCCGCACGCGTGAGCAGTTGAAGGCCGACGGCTGGCGGCTCGATGGCAATGTCTTCCGCAAAGGTGGCGAGGCATATCTGCCCTTGTATGAATCGAAAATGGTCGGCATCTTCACTCACCGTTTCGCTGACTTTGCCGACGCCGTCGATGGAGCGCGCGCGCATGTCCTTCCGAAGCTGCCGATAACTCGCCTAAACGACTGCCAATATTCAGTTACGCCTTACTATTGGGTGCCCGAGTCTGAGGTCAATTCACGTGCTTCCAGCAACTCGTTCTCATGGTTCACATGTTTTCGAAGGATAACCGACGCCCGAGCAAGTGCTCGGAGCGTAATCTGTTGCTTTATTCCCAAAGCGGGTGCCGCGGACGGTTTACCCCTGATGCTTCCTTCAAGAACTCCCGACAACGCACTTCCCTCCCTGGTCGCAATACTGAACAGTCTTGTGCTTGATTTTAGTGCGCGTTTCAAGATAGGCGGGCTCCATCTTGATTTTTTCACCATAAAACAACTTCCTGTGTTGCCACCAACAGTTTTGCCTCATCAATGTGCGTGGAAAGGTAGCAGGCAGACATTGCAGCAGTGGCTCCTTCCGCGCATACTAGAGCTCACCTACACGGCGTGGGACCTGCAGCCTTTCGCCCAGGACTGCGGCCACGCCGGCCCGCCATTTCGCTGGAACGAGGATCGCCGCTTCCTGCTCCGATGCGAACTGGACGCCGCCTTCTTCCACCTCTATCTACCGGCCGAGAAGAACGGTGACTGGCACCCGGCGGAAGGCGAGACACCGGAAGACTTGGCCCGGCTCAAGGCCCACTTCCCGACCCCGCGCGACGCTGTGGCCTACATCATGGACACCTTCCCCATCGTAAAACGGAAGGATGAGGAGAAATTCGGGAACTACCGCACCAAGGACACGATCCTGGAAATCTACAATGCCCTTTCTGAAGCGATCCACACAGGGCAACCCTATCAGACACGCCTCAACCCGCCGCCGGCCGACCCACGAGTTGCCCATCCCCCACGGGCAAACATGCCAACGCTGAAAAATTAACAGACCGGAAATAATACTTGACTTTTAGAAGGTCAAAGGGTATAGTTAATAAAGCGTTTCTTTATATGGCACAATCGTTTCATTAAAAGCATGTTTCCATACATGTCTGAGCTATTTCGTATCATATCTGGGGCACTTCGTCTTGATACTGTTAAAGTCAGAAATTATGCCTCTTTCCTTGCTGATAAGCTCGAAGCAGACGGAGATGCCCCGACTGCCGGCCGCCTAAGACAACTACTGGCTGAGACAGACCGACAACTACGACCGACCGACATGAACACGACACAGGCACTCCCTGTTGATGGAGAGAGTAGGTTTGCATTGATTGAGAATGTCAATGTGCGGGACTTAAAAGAAGAACCCCTGGTCGTAAGTCGAGATCAACAAGATGTTATCGATGAATTCATCAGCGTTGCTAAGTGTCACGGACAGTTTGAAGCCCACGGAGTAAGCACTTCAGCCACTTTGCTACTTTACGGCCCCCCCGGTTGCGGTAAAAGCCGCTTGGCTCGACATATCGCAAGAGAACTTGGCCTTCCACTTTATCTGGCCCGCCTAGATGGTCTTATTTCTTCGTTCCTCGGCAGCACATCGAAAAACATCCGAATGATATTTGACTTCGCGGCCAGGACTCCTTGTGCTCTTCTTTTAGATGAATTCGATGCGCTTGCAAAACTCCGAGATGACAAGCAGGAGTTGGGAGAATTAAAACGGGTCGTGAATAGCTTCCTGCAAAACCTAGATACCATCGGATCTCAATCCGTTGTCATTGCTGCCACCAATCATCATCTTCTTCTTGATGCGGCTGTATGGCGACGTTTCAGCTACACCCTTGAACTGAAATATCCTGCCCCAGAGCAACGTCAAATTCTTTGGAAACAATTCTTAGGAAACATAACTTGGCGTGTGAAGGATATTGCGGTGCTGGTCGATCTCTCGGAAGGGTTTTCTGGAGCCGAAATTCACGATGTATGTCTGCGCCTGAGACGTCAATCAATTGTCCACGGAACCACCCCGACAATAAAGGATGCTTTCTTCGGCTTACGAAGAATCGTATCGGGCGAAAAAGATCGGAAGCGTTTTCTGGCAACGCTGAATGCCGAGGACGGCCCAGAGGTCGTTCGTAAGCTTAAACGACGGAATCCGAAATTATACAGTCACTCCGAGTTGGGTGCACTCCTTGGAACTTCCAAAGCGACGGCCTACAGATGGCAAGTAAAGGCTGGAGTAAAAAATGGCTGAGCCACAAGACCGTATGCCTGCAGACCGTCTTTTAATAAAGGTTATCCTTCCGCGTCAGGGAACCGAACGTAAGGTTGAGCCTGGTGGTACTCCCCCAAAACCATTTCGAACCGTTACTCACTTATTTCGACAGAGCCTGTCTGTTCGTCTCAACGCAGTAAGAGAAAATGTCCGCAGCGTTGGTAAGCTAGGAGTTGCCCCCGTGCGAGTGCGCTTGATCAAGGAAGCTTCCGCCAAGAGTCATCGTCCCGAATCCATTTTTTCCAGTCAGACCTGTCCCATTATTGGCGCTGGTAAACTGGGTGAGCTCTTCATTAAAGGGACTGACGCCGGCTTGGCCAAAATCAATAAATTAGTTTTAGAGGGTAACGCTGCGAATGTTAAAAAGGAAATATCAACGATTGAAACGATTGAACCAGTGACACCCGAATTTAGACGTAACGGGATATCTCCTGAAGATATTCTTCGACGCAGCCCGAAGGACGGAGAAAGATTCGTTCTGAAAGTTCAACTTTTTGAATTTGGCAACGAGGACCAGATTCGTATATACAAAGATTTTGTTGAGCGTTGCCGTGCGGCTAATATTCCGATTGATCAGGGTGGCTACTCTGAGAGCTCTGCGTATCTACGTGCCACCTGCAAAGATGCAGCCCAGGTTGAATCGTTATCTAAGATCGTCGGCGTCCGATCCATAAAGAGAATGCCAATTCTGCGTGCGATTCGAACTAAAAGTCAGCACTCGGCCCCGCTTCCCACCGATTTGCCTTTGCCTACAGATCGACCCGAAGGGTATCCGGTGGTCGTCGTCGTTGACTCTGGCATTGATGATGGAATCGCTTCCTTAAAACCTTGGATTGTCGGCCGACGATCACAAGTCCCCGATGTCTATAAGAATACTAAGCACGGAACCTTTGTCGCCGGTCTGGTCTGCTGGGGAAAGCAACTCAACCCTACTATTAACGCTATTTCCGACGAGCCCTGCAAAGTTTTTGATTTGCATGTCATGCCCAATGACGATCCCGATCATGGCGATACGGATAATTTGGAGGAATCTCAATTTCTCCAGGACCTCGAAACAGCCCTCCAGCAACATGCAAACGACTTTAAGGTATGGAATCTCTCCATGGGTACAGATGAGGTTTGTTCGTTGGACGATTTTTCAAGTTTCGCAGTAGAGCTTGATCGGTTGCAAGAGGAATATAATGTCTCGTTTGTCATAAGCGCCGGCAACTACGCCACTCGACCGTTACTGGATTACCCTCGCCAGGGTCGAGAACTCGCCGAAGGTAGAATTACAACCCCGGCAGATAGCGTCCTCGGAATCACTGTCGGATCCGTTGCTCATGTATCACATACCGCGAACGGTCCCCAAGCGGGACAGCCCTCTGGATTTTCACGGCACGGTCCTGGCCCAAATTACATTATCAAACCAGATTTGGTGCACTTCGGTGGAACGCTGGCAAGAGATGCGTCCGACAAGCATGGCATCAAATCGGTTGAAGGCCAACACGTTGCAGAGGACTTTGGTACCAGCTTCTCGGCTCCATTGGTGTCAAGAACCCTGGCTAACATATATCACCAAATTACCCCTTCACCCGATCCCGTGTTGGCTCGCGCTCTTTTGACGCATCACGCCAGACACCCAGCGACGGGTCAACGAGTTCCTGATATGGAAGAAAATTTTGTTGGATTCGGATTGCCTGGTCCCGTTGCAAGCTCTCTTGAGTGCGCTCCTTGGTCATCAACTCTGGTATTCGAGGACACTTTGCGGCCTGGCTATTTTCTGGAATGGGACAATTTTCCGTATCCTGACTCCTTGCGACGGAATGGACGGTATTTTGGAGAAATTTGGATGACAGCGGCCTTTGCGCCTATACGCGGCAATCGGTGGGGAACTGAATATTGTGAGACGCATATAGAGGCGTCCTGCGGGGTCTTTTATAAGAAAAAATTACGCAAGACAGGATTGGAAAAAATGGAGTTTAAGGGCTTGGTTCCCCCTGAACATAAAAATCCAGGGGCTTTATATGAAATGTATCAAGTTCAAAAACTTCGAAAGTGGGCTCCTGTTAGAACTTATTTTGGCAGCTTAGGACCAGCCGGACAGCGGGGAGAGCGCTGGCGGCTTAAGGTAAGATTGCTCCATCGGCACGGAATTCAAGATCGACTTGTTTCAAATCCACAACGATTTGCGCTTATACTTACGATTGCCGATCCTAAGCGTACTGCTCCGGTATACGACGAAATGGCAATAAAGGTTAGAGGGCGCTTCCAGTTTCAGAACCTCAGCCTACGTTCCACGGTGCGAGTCCAGGGGCAGCTCTAATTTATTATAAGTGCGGGTTTCTTAGCCTACAAGGAGGAGGTGTAATGAAAAAAGTTCTGAGGAATTCAACTGCCAGGGCCAGGCTTTGGGCTCTGCTATTTATTTTTCTGGAGTCAGGCTGCGCCACCATTTCCCCCTACGATCCAACATCTTACAAGACCGCGACAGACATCAAGGCGGAAGCGCTCTTGCTGATTCAGAAAGCGGCAGAACCGCCAGCGGCGCATAAGGTCGCTATTGAAGGTTTGCAGATAAAAATCCAGCAGGCATTGGAATACGAGAAGGGTAAAGGCGGATCAAATAGCCTAACTTTCAGGCAATGGGAGAAACTCACTGATCCGACAGGCGGACTTATGGGTGGATTTCTAAAAAAGTGGGAAACTGAGAACGCAGGTCAAAGCGATGCCTTCATACAAGGAGCCTCAAAGAATATTTCGGAAGCCTTTGATGAAATCATTAGACTTGAACGGCATAAGGTCAAAAAATAAATTTATCCAGGAGGGTGACGATGGCAGATTTTAATGATATTTTTAACGAGTTGAAAAAAGGCGTCGCAGACATCGCAAAGCGCGAAGCCAAGGAATACGTCAAGCAGGCACAAGAAGACGGTCAGGCGTTCCTTGATAACCTAAAGATAGACCTTGAGTTGTGGGCACGACAGCTTGCAGAGGGCAAAATGTCAAAAGCCGATTTTGAGTTTCTAGTAAAGGGTAAGAAAAATTTGGCTGAGATGAAGGCGCTCACGCAAACGGGCATAGCGGCGGCTAGGGTGGACCGCGTACGAACGGCTTTTGTAAACCTAGCGATAGGCTCAGTTGATAAATTGATATGACCCTTAATTTCAGGCCCGATCCAACGCTTTGGTGTTGTTGACCTGGCTTATTTAGATAGGACGACGGTATGTGTGGTCGCTATTCGCAAACCGCTGATATTGAGGAACTGGCAGAACGTTTTGGTTTTGAAGACGAGGCGATAGATTCTAAGCCCCGATATAACATAGCTCCTGGCCAAGAAGCACCCATTGTAATTTGGGAGGAGATCAGGCTTTGCCAACCCACTCGCTGGGGCCTTGTGCCTTTTTGGGCCAAAGAAGAGGCCGTTGGGTACAAAATGATCAACGCCCGGACGGAAACGCTTACGCAGAAACCCACCTTCAAAAAGTCCTTCGAGCGTAGACGTTGTTTGGTTTTAGCGGATGGTTTTTATGAGTGGCGCAAGGTTGACGGCATTAAAAGAAAAATTCCCATGCGAATCATGCTCAAGAGCAAGAAGCCTTTTGCTCTGGCCGGCCTTTGGGACATTTGGAAAAAGCCGGATGGCGGGGAGCTTCGCTCCTTCACGATAATCACTACAGAGCCCAACGATTTCATGCGCCCGATCCACAATCTTATTTGCACTAACAAAGTCAAGTTTTTATCGTCTATTTTTTATCCTGTATAAAATCTTCAAAAGATATCTTTTCATTTGGATGAAATTTAAGGAACCTATCGTAAACTTCGCGGGATTTGGCCCTCTCGC
>JACQPE010000001.1 GCA_016207685.1 Elusimicrobiota bacterium
CCAGTGACATTGTTCGATAGGCTGACCCCTTCCAAGTCAATGCCTGACCAAAAAACATTTTGCAGGTTGAGCGATTCTACCATAACGCCGTCACTGGCCCCAATCCACTTCAAGCTGGCCCCGTAACCACTGGTGGGATGCTCCTGGCCTGGAAGAAACGTTCCGCCTGTCGGCCCGTAAAAGGCAGTGGCGCTTCTTAGCTTGATCGTAGCGCTAATGGCATAGATGCCGGCTGAAAAATAGACCGACCCCTTTGCGGCATCAATCGCCGCCTGAATCGCCGCCGTATCATCCGTCGTCCCATCCCCCTTGGCGCCAAAAGCCCGCACATCGGTCCAAGGCCCCTTGGTGATAAAGTCGCCGCTATTGTGGAGCGAAACTTTTGGAGATGCCGTGCCAATGCCCACGTTGCCGTTTAAAACCACCGTGCCGCTGGTCATGGAAACGACGGTATTGGGAACATTTCCCAGAATGACCTTATTGGAACCCGTGCCGCCATCGCTGATGGCTGCCGTTCCAAAGGTGGCAAAATTATTTTCCGTAATCTGGTAATTATCCGACGCTCCGGTGGCAATGAAAATATCGTAGCGGGGTACATTATTGGTTGAGAACAGTTTAAATTGATTGCTTGAAATGGCGAAGTGCGCCGCGCCGGCCGCGATCGAGATTGCGTCATAGGTGTTTGAGGTCAAGTAACCGACATCCTCAAATGTGTTGTCAGCGATATGGACGGCTTTGGCCCCGGCCGCCAGTTGAATCGCATTTTCTTTAATACTCACGAAGATGCTGTGTGAGATATCCACGTCTTGAGCAGACGCTCCGATTGAGGCGCCGATTTTTGAGCTCGCGACATAACTATCTATCCATCTAAAATCACGGGCGGACCGAATATCCAGGCCTATGCCGCTTGCAGGAGAGGCGTTTCCTTGGGCGTCTATCGCCTCTGTAAAACTGTGAATAAAACGTATCCATCTTGGGGCTTGGTAATTTTTGGAATCCAAGGCCAGGACAGAGCCGCCGCAGTAGCGGCAATCAAATGTGTCCAGGCCGCTGTCAAATACATAGGCGGCCTGATTCCAAACGTGGTAGCCCATTAGAACACTGTTTAAATGGGTGTCTGCCACTGTTCCGGCGCTCACGCCTCCGACGTACCATGCGTAGTCCCATGTTCCGCCGTTTCCTACCCCACCGGGAATTTTTATGTTTTCAAATAGCCACGAATCTGAATTGACTGTGTTCAAGGTGAAAATTTTTCCATTGTTGATTCCTGTGGCGCTGACAATCCGGACATTTCGAATATGTCCCTCATAGCTGGCGCCATTAATAATGCTTCCCGTGCGATCTGAAACAGCGGTAACGACAATGTTCATGTCGGCGAGGGAAAAATCAGGCCCATTAACCGCAAAAGCGTCACAGTCCGTGCAGGAGACCAGAAGAATCGTGCTTAGGCCGGAGCCCATGATGTTGACATTGGTTCCGGAAATGGAAAGGCCGGAGGAAATGGCGTAATAACCGGGTGGTAACACAATGGCGCTGTTATCCCCTGCCTCATTAATAGCCTGCTGGATTCCTGCCGAGGTTTTGGCGTATCTCACTCCATCAACAATGCGAACGTTGTTGACATTGCTGACCGTCATGGTGCCCACCGTCATCGTATTGGTGGCTGCCACGCCTGCTGAAGTCATCACCGTTCCATCCGGAAACCGGATTCCATCCACTCCGGGCGCCCCTGCCACATGAAACCTAGCCAATGGGCTGGTCGTTCCGATGCCCACATATCCCGTGGTTGAGGATACATATAAGGCCGCCGTTGCCGTGGCGGCCGAAGACACGGAAAGCCCCCCGCTCTTAATCTCGAGCGTTCCCTCCACGGTTTTAGCCACCAAAGCGTAGGGCACGGAATTAAGAATCGCGCGCGGACTTAAAGTGACGGTGCCCACGGTTACTTCCAAATACTTCGTCGCGCTTCCTGATAAAGCGGACACCGAAATGGGCAGCGACGCGTTAAAGATGCCTTGGCTGACCGCAACCGTCTGCGCCGCGCTGTTCCAGAGCAGATTGCCCCCGGTAGCGGCGTCATAGAGATTGAATGTCAGACTTTTGTTTCCAGTGACAGGTGAACCATTGTCTTCAAGCCGGCCCTGGTAGTTGATGGCCGGAGGGACACTTCCCGGCAAGACCGTGCCCTCGGCTTGAATTTGTGCTTGGGCGAATATCATGGCGCCTGCTGCAACTGCGAGGGCCAAAATTTTTTGGTTCATGGCATGACGAATTTTAAGCATGTCCAGAGCGTCTTTTGCAATGTCGTAAATCATATTCAATGTCCCTGTGGCCTCAATCTATATTTAGCAGAGGTGTGGAGTATTGTAAAGGAGATATTAATCACAGCCGTGGTTTCGAAATGGGATTTTGGCATTCGCCTTCCTACTTTCCGAAAGCCGCAGGGTAATCTTTGCAAGTATCTATGAATTTTCCGTCAAGCCGTCAAGCCACAAATTGCCATTGATATTGCCAATTGGCATGATAAACTAGAAATATGGAAACACATCTGGACCACTTTGGCCGAGTCGTTATCCCAAAAAATATTCGGGGGCATTTGGGCCTTCAGGCCGGCGCCGCCATTGACATTATCGAATTCAATCAACAAATCATTCTCAAGCCGGTAGGAAAAAAGGCGCCGGTTGTTAAGAAGGATGGGTTGCTAATCTTTCGGGGAACTGCCTTGGGAGATATCACCGGGACTTTATGGGCGCATCGTAGCGACAGGATTGCCAATATTGCCGGTGACCATTCTTTTTGACACGTCTATTCTCGTAGCGGCTATCGTTGAGCCTCACCGGGATCATGGGCGGGCCTTCCCTTGGCTCAA
>JACQPE010000002.1 GCA_016207685.1 Elusimicrobiota bacterium
GGCAAAATGAGCTATTCAAGCATCATATTTTTTTCAATAAGAAAATGTTTTGGCTGATTGATTAACGCAATACAGAGTACATGAAAACAAATTTCGAATTAATTGCTCAGGCTCCTAGTAACCGGCAACGAGTGAACGCTTTTAGAATTAAATTCCTCGAATGGTCGAAGGCGGGTAAGAGACTGCCAAATCGCTGGCGCCGCTGTAGTAGCGGTAGGTGATTTCACCCATTTTGGAAATGTAGTGTTTGGCGTTTTTATAATCCGGACCCTTCCAAGTCATGACCACTAAAATATAATCCCCCATGGGGCTATAAATAATGCCGGCGTCATGGCACGCATGGCGCAACAAACCTGTTTTGTGCGCGATTTGCCACCCGCGGGGCAAGGTTTTAGCGAGACGTTCGCGGTGTTTCAAGTTTTTCATGAGTTCGATCAAAATTTGGCTGGCCTGAAGACTCACGAGCGAGCCCTTGTAAGCTTGTTCCAGTAGCTCGCCTATTTCCCGCGCCGTGGTGTAATTTTCTCGCGGGACCGCGCGTGAGCTTAGCCTTAATCCATCTGGGGTGATATTGGTGGCCAAAAGACCCAGGCTGGAAAATGCGCTTTGAAAGTATTCCAACCCAAGACGGTTCAACAAAAGTTTGGTGGCCGTATTGTCGCTTTCCGTGATCATGTAAAAGAGAAGATCGGCCACGGTAAATTTGGTTCCCGAATTTTGCCATTTGAGCCTGCCGGAGCCGGAAACGCGGCCCTGGTTGGTTAAGGTGATTTTGGTGTCCAGAGTGAGTTCTTGAGATTCGATTTTTTTGAGCACTGAAGCGGCAATGGGGATTTTAATGAGACTGGCGCTCGGCAAAAGCTCGTCAGGCTCATGGGTCCATAGGCGGCCCGTTTGCAGGTCTTTTAGATAGACGCTGACGCGCCCGGGAAAGCGATTGGCTTTGGTTTGAAGCTCGGCAGTCAATTGTAGCCAGCGAGGGTCATTGGCGGATGACTCAATAAAATGGGGCGGTGTTGTTAATTTGCAAGGACGATTGGCGATTTTGAAGATGAGGGACGCCGCGGCCGCGGTGGTTAAGAAAACACCGCTCATTGCCAGAGCGATTTTTTTAAATGTTGCCCCTTTTCCTTGAGTATTCACCGGCACCTCATGAGCTTACCAGGTCTCCCAACGCTTTTCAAGTGAGATATTGCGCACATCGTTGGGGCTTATTCTACCGATCTATTAATTTTTCTTCTAGCGCCGCCAGACGGTCTTTGGTGGGGGGGTGGGTGTTCAGGTAGACGGGGATGGGCGCGGGCGTTTGCGCTTCGATTTTTTGAATTTTTTTGAGAAACCGAATCAGGCCTTCTTTTGAGTAACCGGTTTTTTGAAGCAGGCCGACGGCTTGGCGGTCGGCTTCGATTTCCAATGCACGCCCATAGCCCAAAGTTTGCAATGTGTTGGCCAAAGAGCCGGCGGTTTTGGCGAGCGGCTGCTCAAAGCCGAAAATCGCAAACATCAGCGCGCGCCTTCCCATCTGTCGTTTTAAAAGTTGGATTCCGTGGCGCAGTTCCACATGGCTGATTTCATGGGCCAAAACCGCGGCCATTTCATCTTCATTGTTGGCGCATAGTTTCAGGAGGCCCGTGGTGATGAAGATGTTTCCATCGGGCGAGGAGAAGGCATTGGGATAGGTTGAAACCACGATTTGAAACCGAAAATCAAAATCGCGGCGGCCCGATTTTGTGGTCATTTTAGATCCCAGGTTGTTGATATAGATTTGCCACTGGGAGTTTTCGTAATAGGGGAATATCATGGCCAACGCTTGGGTTGTTGGGCGCCCGATCATGACATCAAGTTCTTGGGGAAGCCATGATTCGGAGTTTGAGCATCCCAGGAGCGCCGAGATCGTTCCCAAAAATAAAAGAATACGGGCCGGCGTTCGCTTGGGGCGCGCGGTGCGCTGATGGGGGGACGATTGAACTCCAGACTCCAAGTTTTGAATCCTGAAAATTTTACCAGGAAAAATTTTCATGCGGACCAAAAAGGATACCAGCGGTCCCTGTCAAAGACATTTATGGCCATGGCGCAAGCGACTAGAAGCCGGGGATCGAGGTCCGCAGGGCAGTGGACATCAAGAATCATACGGTTAAAGGGGGAGCGCGTGCGCTTGATTTGGCCGATTATTATTCCGTTGCTGAATATCCTGAAGTCCGCGCGCAGCAGTCCCCAGAGGTGACCGATGAAGCGCCGTAAAATGGAAAGGATGAGAGAGTCTTCGATCACATAGGCGATGGTCTTGGCGCTTAAGTCAAGAACCCACCATTGCTTGCGGATGAAATTGGATAGGAATGACATTTTCAGGTAGCCGATCGGTTTTAATTGGGAGTCCAGAATAACGAAGCGGTAGGCAAACCATCCCAGCTTGCGGCGAATTTTGAAAATCAAGGCGCCCTGCTCATCATAAATCCAGCACGGCGTCCCTTTGATGGACCAGCCTAAATGGATGCCGAGTAAGACGCCGACAAGAATCAGAATTCCCGAAAGGATGGCGATGGCGGTTTCAAATTCAAGGTAACCGGCGATCCAGCGCAGAATATAAAGAGCGACAATGGCTTGGATGAGCGGCGGTTTTCGATGAACGGCGCGCAGGGTCAGTCCTCCCGGCATAAAGGCCAGGTAGGTGGGAAAAATCGTCAAATAGCGGCCGCCGGCGAACACGCGCAAATGGGAGGATTCTTCCTCTTTGGAGAATGCGTAACCATAGCGGTGGAGTTTTTCGTCATTCATCCAAAAGAAGAACAGGATCAGGAGGACGCTGAAAACGCCGGCGCCTATGAGTGAAAGCGCATGACGCCGAAGGATTTCCTTGGCATGGGGGTCGGGGGCTAGGAGTCCGGTTGCCGGGACGGGCGCTCTTTGAGCAGGAAAACGCTGATCATTGGAAATAATCGGAGGCAAAGGGAGATCTTGCGTTCCTTGTCTCTGGGCAGCCAGGACCTCTTTATCCATCGGCCGCATGGACCCTAGGACGCGGCGCAGGTGGTGAAAGTCAATGGCCGGTGAACCTAAAACAGTGATTAGGTAGGTTTGGGTTTCCATGGTCAGATACCCCGTTAATTCAGATTGATCCGGCGACACGGCATATTTCAGGGCGGACCGGTCAGTGAGTTTGAGCCGGGAGGGATTTTTGTTTTTATCACCCAGCATTTGAGCCCATCGCTCCAGCATTTCCTGGGGGTTCAATGAGCCCGGAGGTTCTTTTGAAATGGAGATTTGCTCCAGCGAATTCTCGAAATCACCGCTTAAACGCAGAATTTCGTTTTCCTGCGGCGGCTCCAGAGTCCAGCCATCGTGATGCGCTTGAAGCATCCAGGCATTGTCCGCGGTGGCCACCCATTCCCCGGAAATGAGATGTTGCGGCGCCGCTGAATTTGTCTCGCGGAACATTTCTTCGCTCAAATCGGTCAGGGAGCCGAGGATTTTTTTGAAATCCCTCCATGTCGTTTGTTCATTGGAGAGCGCTTTAAAATAATAAGGAATCATCATGTGGGTTAGGAAGACCCCTTCAATCGTTTTTTGATGGACAACGCCGTGGACTTGCAATCCATTGGGCAGTTCGCTTTTGAGCTCTTCCAGGACTCCCGCAGGGGCGATTTTTAATTTTTGGAGCCTCTTATCCGCGGCAGCCAAAGGCGAAGATCGCGCGGGCACGCTGATAACCTCAAGAAGAAGACGCGCTGGATGAAACCCGGACCCTTGAATTTCAAGGGAAAAATCCGATGGTCTAGCCTTGGAAACGATCCAGTGGCGGGGCAACAGAATCATTTGTGAGTGTTTGGTTAGGGCGATCCAGCGATCGCCGGAAGGCGTGGGGGGTCCCAGCCGGTAGGTTTCTTGGGGCGTTGCCGAAAGGAGGATAACGCTCAAAAGGAGTAGCGCCGGCGCGGCCGTCGGGAGTTTCATGGGACAACGCCTAGTGTGGCCGATGGAGGATTGAGGACGCGTCCCTTAACGGAGGAGAGGGGTATAAAATATATTGGTTGACCCGTCATGACATTTTTCCAGTCGCGAGAATCGCCCGATTCATCGCGGTTATCCCCCATCACAAAGACATGATGTTGAGGGACGGTTAGCGGCCCCAAATTGTCCCCCATCAGTATTTCACCTGATCTTTTATATTGAAGATACGTTTCGCGTTGTTTATCGCCGTTTAAGTAGACAACTTTATTGCGGATTTCGATGGTATCTCCGGAAATGGCGATAACGCGCTTCAAGAGTTCTTTGGAAGGGTCAAGCGGTGAGGGAAAAATTACAATATCTTGACGATGAAGCCGCCTAAGGCGCGGGGAAATCTTGTCCACCCACCAACGCGAGTTGAGCGGCATTGTTGGCTCCATGGAGACGCTTGCCACGTAAATGCGCTCAACGGCCAATCTGCGCAGCATCAAGGCCGCCCCAATGCTCAAGGCGGCAATGACCGCGAATCTTAATGGCGTTGTTGTCGTCATAATTTTTATAATTATGAGATGAATATCATTGCTTTGCTACTGACTCTTTTGACTTTAGCTGGCGCTTGGGCGGAGTGGTGGACATTGCCTAAGAAGCGCGATCAATTGGATATTCCCAGGGGCGATGTCCTGACCTACTTGTTGGGCTCTTTGCCCACCATCGGGGCCGTATCATTAAATTTGTGGTGCTGGCTGCGAAGTCCAGTGGAGCCTCGGTGGTGGCTCGTGGCCCCTGGTTTTATTTTATGCGCCGCGGCGCTGGCGATTCGGTGTTGGGGGAAGGCTATCTTGGGCCAATACTACACATTCTCCATTGATGTTCGCCAGGAGCATAAAATTATTGATTACGGGCCTTACCATTTTGTCCGGCATCCTTTGTATTTGGGGGCGCTGCTTGGCGTTTTAGGCGTGCCGATGATGACGCAAAGCGTGTTGGCCCTGTTGGTTTTTAGCGTCCCCGTGGCCGTTGTTTACGGCTTAAGGCTGTTTTTAGAAGACAAATTTTTGCTGGAAACGCTGGGTTTGCCTTACGCCGAGTACAGCAAACGCACGCCCCGGTTGATCCCTTTTGTTTGGTAATAAGCGTTCGGCGTCTAGCATTCGGCGATCAGCCTGTAGATAAAAAGATAAAAATGCGCACTCCTATATTTTTTACTGATAGCTGACGGCTGATGGCCCATAATTAAAATTTAGGAGCTTCTTCACTGCCGCCGGAATGATTTTGGACGAATTTTTTAATATCCTCAATGTGCTCCAAAATCATTTTGGCCTTTCGCAATCCAAATGAAAAAGGGTATTTGTCATCCGGACCGTTTGACAGCACAATCATGGGATTGCCCTTGTATTCCGATTCTTTAGCCTCGCTCATGCGCCCTCCTGGAGTAGTTGTTTTGTTTTTAAAAAAGTCAGCACTTCCTCGTGGTGACCTTCTGGTTTGACGTTTTCGTAGATTTTTTCAACGACACCGGTTTTGCCGATCACAAACGTGGTGCGAATAATGCCCATGTAGGATTTTCCCATGAAAGATTTTTGGCCCCAAACCCCGTAAGCATTGGCAATCGCCTTATCGGTATCGCTCAAGAGAGGAAAGGGCAGGTTGAATTTTTTAATGAATTTACCATGGGATTTTATGTCATCCGGGCTAACCCCCAAAACAACGACGTCTTCCCCGGTAAATTTTTGGATGCTGTCACGGAAACCGCATGCTTCTTGGGTGCATCCCGGCGTGTCATCCTTTGGATAAAAATAAAGAACAATCCGCTGTTTACCGGCAAAGTCGCCAAGGGAAATATCGCGGCCATCGCTTGACGGCGCATTAAATTGGGGCGCCCGATCCCCAGCCTTAAGTCTGCTCATGGTTATTCCTCATTTAAAGAAAACATAATTACCCCTCATCTGTCAAGCTTCCGAGGGAAGGCGCACCGGGTCGGAATCAATTTTTGTCAGAAGTTTGACGAATAGTGTGATGAGGTTTACCGCGCTTTCTGGCGCGCTGGGGTTTTGCCGTATTCCGGTCCGCGCCCGTAGTCTCCCGGGGCGCTGCGGTCAGGGAGTTTTTCTGGCGGCAAGAAGATCGCCGGCAAGCCTTCTGATATCTTCGTCAGGCTCTTTTAAATCCAAGGACTTCTCAAGATAATCGTCCGCCTCTAGGCCGTTAAAATCAGCCAAGCAAAGCACGGCCTGGCGGCGAACTTGTTGATTCGGCTCCCACAGGGGATCTGCGGCCTGGGCGATCCATTTGATCATTGAGGCATCCCGGAGCCTCCCCAGAATGGAAACGGCAACCAGCCGCACTTGGGGCGCCGGTTCCTTGAAAGCATCCGTCGCATCAATAAGAAAAGGAAGACGCCGGGCATCATCAATTTCAGCAAGCGCCACGGCCGCCCGCAGGCGCACCTCGGCGTTTTGTTCAACCGCAGGAGAGAGGGCTTTGCCTAAACGGTCAATGTAGCGCGGGGAGCCCGTATGCCCCAGGCGGCTCGCTGCCAGCATCCGTTTTTGCCGGTTGAATCTTAATTTCCATGCAAACGGGTAAGAAAGAATTTTTTGCGCTCTGGCCAATTCCATCGGCTTAAGTTCAATGGAGGCTATATAAGGAAAATAAAAATGATGCATGGGATGAGCCTTGCCCAACAATCGCAGCGCCTCAAAACGAATTCGTCCGGCCGCAGCCTGATGTATCATGTCATTGAGATCAAACCGAAGCCGCCCCATCCTGCCGTTTTCTTCCGTAACAAGAAAAATGACGCGCTCCACATCGGCCAATTCAAGAGGGAACCAGAAGGTTTTGCTGATGGATTTATTGATTTCTTCCCAGTGGTATTGCACGGAATCATTTTCGCCGTCGGGCGTCCATGACCGATGGGCAGGGTTTGTGTCATTGGGGCCGAAAACATCAGGTTCAACATAATAACGAAATTCATGGAACACCTCCCCTCTGAACGAAATGCGGGTCAAGGCATTTTTGATCGGACCCACAATCCTGGCCGTCAAAGCGGGATCATTTTCAGGAGCTTGTGAATTATCAATCAGAAAGACAGCTTGAATATCCCTGCTTATGGTTTGGGCGCCTATTAACCGGGCTTGGATAAGCTCTAGGGGGTCCTCTCCGGGCAATAAATCTTCCATGGCCCCGCCGGTTGACTGGGCCAGCGCATCAAGCAGTCTTTTTTTGGACCAGAGTTCCTCGTTAATTGTTGGTTTTGGCGCCGGCGGTTGGCCGGGGAGTTCCTTTTTAATGTCCCGCCTTGCGTTGTCGGCCGTAGGCGCCGTCATCATATCTTTGAGAGAAGAAGGCGCTTCTAAATCAGGTTCCGGGGCCCGGAGCGATGCCGCTTTAGGCTTAAGATCAACCGAGGGGGCAACGATGTCCACCTTGGGCGGTTTTAAATCTGCCGATGGAGGAATCAAATCGAGGGGCACCTCCCACCGGGGGATTTGCGGCACAATAAGGATTTGCGCTTGTTCGGTCTGCTCATTGTCCCGATCCGCCGTTTTTTCAGCCAAAATTGGAACAATCGTAGCGGCAAATTGTGAAATCGCCAGATACGGAATCAGAAATGATTTCCGTGAATAGATCATCATTGCCTATGATGAAGAGCAGTCCGCTAACGGCTCCAAGCCGCGATTCGTGGCATCATGGTAGACATCCGAAAAAATGATGCGCAGATGGCAAGTCATCAAGGTCTATTGAGAAAACGTTCAGCCTTTGTCAATTTTTTCTTCCAGAGTTAAGTTGGAGCTTTGATAAAATAGGATACTTTCCAACGAATTGGGCCCGTAGCTCAGTGGTAGAGCATCCGACTTATAATCGGGTGGTCGCGCGTTCGAGCCGCGCCGGGCCCACGAAGATTAGGCCGGGCAAGCGCGTGTAACGGCAATGAAAATCAGCCATGCCTTGCGCGGACGCGCGTCCGCGCAAGGCATGGGAAAAGGAAGAATTATTTTTTTCCCGAACCAACGAAACGAACCGCTGTGCCCGAGACCGTGGTTTGGATGGACTCGTAAATACCGCCGACCATGGGTGGGAACTTGGTCACGGACCGGTCAACCGTGACGTTGACTATCGTGTCGCCGCCGCGTTGTGAAAGCGCGTCCGCGACTGCGGCTTTTAGCGAATCATCGCCAACGGGACCGTAGCCCATGATGTAGTGGGCCCGGCTCATCCCTTCAACCCGGCCCACAATTTCAACATTGGTCAGAACAACCCCGCCCATGGATACCGAGTGCGGGAAGTAAGTGGTGCATCCGGCAAGACCCGTTGTTGCGGCAGCAGCGATCAAGAGACTTTTTTTCATTTGAACCCTCCTAAGGTTTCCAAGCCTTTTCCAAGGCCTTTAATTCATTTTTGAAGCGATAATTCGTTTTCGGCTTAAAAGAAAACGTGTTGACAGCCAGGATTTTTTCATTGGCCGGACGCACGATTTTAACAATTTCAATGAGATATCCGGGCCGGTCGCTGTCGTCAAAAAGAACTCCAGCCACGGCGTCAACGTTTAAAAATTTTCCTATAGCGACCGCTTCAAGCCAGGTGCAATCGGCATCATCGGCGTAGGCCGTTTGGGTCAGCCGGGAGCGAATCTCTTCAAGTGAAATGATGCGCCGGTGAGCGGCGAACCGGGCGGTGAATTCTTTGTGGAAGGTTTCGAAATAAAGATCGGCGTATTCTTTTTGAATGGGGTTCACATGAATGGGCACGACAGCCATTGAATTGGAATGCGCCAAGATTAGGGGTTGGCGCACTTGAAATGACGGCGCGCAGGCAGGCAGCGAAATGATGGCAGTCAGAGAAAAATAAAGGCGCATCCAGCGTAACGCAGGCACTAATTTCCTATTTGTTCTGTTCGTGGATGAATCGCGGGCAGACCCCAGACGGCGAATAGACCCGCCGCGCTGACGGCGACATTGGCAAAGAAGACTATGGTCATGGCTTCGCGGATGCCGTATTCAACACCGGATGACGCTACGCCCCCTAAAATAGAGCCATGCGGATTCCAAGTTATGGCCAGGAGCGTTCCAACCAGAGTGATGCCCATGAGGCCGCCCAAGTTGCGCAAGAGCTGCAAGGCGGCTGTTCCAGAACCCAAGTCTTGGCGCGGGATCGTGCTTTGAAGGCCGAGCATCATCGGGGCGAAGCAAATGCCGATACCAAGGCCCATGGAAAACATGCCCATGCGAAAGGGCCAGACGCTGATGTATTTAAGATTGAAGGCCAGAAAACTGTATGAGAGCGTCATCATGGAAGCGCCGACGCGGCACAGGGTGCGCAGAGAAAATTTGAGGTAAGCCCTGGCGGCGACGGCGGAACTGATAATCCAGCCGAAAAGCGAAATGGTCAAGGTGCGTCCGGCAGCCGAGACGCTTTCGCCAAGGCCGGCCTGGCAAAACAAAGGGACAAAGGCGATGGAGCCAAACATGGCCATGCACATGAAAAAGTTACCGGCCCCCGTGCGCCAGAAAACCGGATTGCGAAGAACGGAGGGAGAAATGAAGGGATCGTTCGCCGTTTTGATGTGCTTGAGAAACAAAAAGAGCGCTACGGCTGCCCCCAGCAGCGTGGTGGCGGCATAGGGACCGCCAAGAATCAATCGGCCTTGGCGATTCACGGAAACGGCCGCAATCAAGAGAAAAACGATGAGCGACAAAATGGCGGAGCCCTTAGCGTCAAAGGGACGTCCGAGAGCTTCTTTTTGTTGGATAAATCCAGAAAGACCACGTTGGACCAGAATCATGGAAATCAGACCCGCCGGAAGGTTGAGATAAAAAACCCATCGCCAGGATAAATGGTGCGTCAAATAAGCGCCTGTCGGCGGCCCCGCGACCGAAGCGATGGCCCAGATCATGGAAAGATACACCTGCATCTTCGATCGTTGGGTTTCGCTGTAAATGACGGTTAGGCCCGTCATGGCCGCGGGGAAAATAGCGCCCGCGCCGGCGCCTTGAAGGAGACGAAAGAAAATGAGTTGATAAATATTTTGGGAGAACCCGCAGAGGGCGCTCGCGATGAGAAATAGCGAGCAACCTGCGATATAGGTTTTTCTTAAGCCCCAAATGTCTGAGAGTTTGCCCCAATTCGTGATCGTCACGGCCGTGGCGAAGGAATAAGCGGCAAAAATATAGTGAATCAGGGAGAGGCCGCCCAGGGCGGCCGTGGCCGTCGGCATGGAGGTGGAGACCGCCGTTGATTCAATGGCGGCTAAGAAAATACCCAAAATCATGCCTGTCGAAGTCATGGTTTTTTGAAAGGGCGGCAGGCTGGGCCTGTTGTTGTCAATCATAGCCAAGAGCCAAAGCCCGGGTTTTTGCCGGAGCGATTTTGCGGTAGACGCGTTCGGGCGTCAGCATTGCGCCCTGATGGGAAAGCAGGTCTTTGATTTTAATGCCGAAGAGCCGTTCGTTTTCTTGAAGTAGGGACTCGAGTAAGACCCAGTCTTTGAGCGTGAAGTCCGTGAATTGCCCGCCGTTGAGCTGATCCTCCTCAAGCAGGCGCTGGGGATCTCTGGCATAAATGGCGCCGCCTGAAGCCAAAGAAAAAAGATTACCGCCGGGGTAAGGAGATTCCAGATCATGCATTTTGCCGTCAAGACCGATCGTGATGCCGTTTAAAATGACGAACCCGCCGCCATTTAGCGGGTCTCCCGCCATGAACGATTCGGCCAGATAATCCAGGGCCGTGCCATTGATGACGACGCGGGGTTTGCCGACGGCGTTAATTAAAGGCCTGCCGGCGGTGTTTCCCATGACGAATACCTTGCCGCCCTTGGCGCCGTACATGAAGGTTTGACCGGTATCGCCATAGATGACCAAAGTGCCGGAATTCATGATTTGGGCTACTTGGTCTTGTGCGTTGTTGTGCACATGGATAGCGCCGCCGTCAAGGCCGGAGGCCAAATAGTCTCCTGGGGAGCCATAGACATTGATTTCAACGTCTTGAGACCCTGGGCCCAGGCCGCAGCCAATGAAACGATGCCCCATGGTTCGATAGAGTAGAAATTTTTTCCAGCCTAAGCCATAGGCGCGCACGATGATGCTTGATAAAGATCGCGGCCCTTCGATGGGAAATCCTTGGGCGTCAATAATGAGACTAAATTCGGATGCCGGGGGAGGTTTCAATTGGTCTTGGCGGCTGAACGTCAATCGAACAAACGGGGCGCAATGCGTTTCCGGGGAAATTTTGTCGAGCAATGTTTCGAGGGTATCGAGCGCCATCTCTATGATTCGCGAGCGCCTAAAGCCTTGGACATCGCGGCGTTGGTTGATGAGCGAGGTCATGGCCGGTAGCCAATCGCCTAACGCCGATGGAGGCTCTTTTTTGATCTGGCTCGTTAGGAAAGCCAGATCGTTAAGATCGGTCAAGGCCGAAACGGGCCTGGACGAGTAAGACGGCGCTTCTCCATTGGACGGAGACTCAAAATCTTTGAGAGGACCGATCGTAACGGCCTGGCCGAATTTATTTTCGCAATGGAGGGTCACGGCGCCGCGGTCTTTATTGATTCGGAATATGAAGGCGCCGCCATCGCTATAGCTGGCGCCCCGAGCGTTCCAGTAGAGGTCCGCATAGCGGCCGATGGAGGAATCCTCGCGGCGCCAATTTTCAAGAAAAATATCAATCGCTTGTTTTTCGCTGGCAATGGCGCCGATCGCCGGAGCGCCCTGGGCGAGAGACAGGGCAAAAATTTGCGGCCGCAGCATGGAGGTATCCGTGATCCCGATGAGCTCTCCCTGATGGGCATCGGGATCATTGCGGGCAATGATAAAAAACCAGGGACCATCCGGCGATCCCTTGAGCGAGGCGAGCTGTATTTGCCGGTAGAGTTTTTGTTTGTCATCGGGAAGTTTGAAGAAGTCCCTTTCTGTTGTCGGGGCCAATGACTCAATCGTCATTTCGAGCGAGTATCCGTAAGTCCGCCGCCAGAGATCGAAAAGCAGGGCCGAGACCTCGGTGTCTGTTAAAAATAACGGATAAATTTTGCGTTGCCGTAAATATTTGGAGACGCGGACATAATTGGCGAAATCGCCGTTATGAACCAAGGCTTCGTGCATGCCGATAAAAGGATGCGCGCCGCCCGGATGCCAAACGCGGCCTTTGGTGGGATAGCGCTGATGGCCGATCCATATGTGCGCCTGAAAATTTTCAAGCTGATAGTAGCGAATGCAGTCTTCGGCATAGCCCACGAGTTTGATCACGATGAGATTCTTGGCGTGGGAGAGGATGAAAGCTTGTTTGTCGCCCAGGCTATGGTAATAAGTTTTGTTGAAGAGATAGGTTCGTTGGTAAACGAACTCATCCTCAATGGCGTTGGGCGAGATATGTTCGAGTTTGTTTTCTTCGATAAATTGAGTCAAGGCCAGCGTTTTGGCGCGGACGAAGTAGTAATGAATTTCAGGCGGCTCCACGGTCAGGCCCTGTATGTCGCGAAAATTGGAGATATGTTTTAAAGCGCCTTGCGCGTGGATGTCGAAAAAAGGCTTGATGGCTTTTTCTTCGATTTCGGAAATTGCCTTGGGGTTGAGCAGGGCGACCGCCAGCAGATAGTCGTTGTCAACCACAAATTGATCCGTTCCAAAAAAAGCGGGATCGGCAAACCATGAGGCGCAAATACCGCCGCCTTTGCCATTGCCGCGATTTTTCATGTTTTCCGTGGCCGCAAGAATGTGGCGTCCGGCAATGGGGAACCGGCTGATCGCCCCTAAAACACCGCAGCCCCCTTCGGATTCGGCTTTGCGCAAGGGCGGCGGCGCAGGTTCGATCCGGGAGCGGGAATTGATTAGGGAGAGATTGCGAGATTGGGAGATTGCGAGATTGGGAAAAGGACTAGAGTCATCATTATTTCTTAATTTCATAATGTTTTGATCTCGTCATTTCTCAATCGCTACCCTGATTCCCCATGTGATACATCAAATCATAACGTCCGCGTAATTCTTGGATATTTTTAAGGCCGAGCCGCCAACAAATGAGCCGAAGGTCGAGGGAAAATGCGTTGTAGAGGTTTTGAATCCGCTGGGCGCCCCACTCCGGGTCAATTTGCTGGGCAAAGACCTCATCAGTTGAGGCGATGCCGTGCTGACAGCCGCGCCCCTTGTCGCAATTGCCGCAGCGCGTGCAGTTTAAAGCGATGATATCGGAGGTGCCGATGACGCAGCCATCGGCGCCCAAGGCGATCGCTTTGGCCATGTCCCAGGCATTGCGGATGCCGCCGGAAGCAATCAAGGTGATTTCATCGCGAATGCCTTCTTCTTTTAAGAAACGGTGTACCTTAGGAATGGCGTATTCAATGGGCATGGCGATATTTTTTTTAGCGATATTGGGCGCGGCCCCCGTGCCCCCGTAACCGCCGTCTAAATGCACGATGTTGACCCCGCCGTAGTAACAGCCGACCGCCACCATATCCACATCGCCGGGCGTGGAGACTTTCGCGGAAACAAGAATATCGGGCGCGGTGTGCTTGAAGCGGTCGCTCAAGGAACGGACCGAACGCCCGACCGCGGAAAGCCAATCCACGTGTTTTTTATGGTCCTCAACCGAATAGACGCTGTGAAATGGAAACGGAGAGAATAGGCTTGTAAAAGCGACCGCTTCTCTCATTCGCGACACATCCGGCGTGTTTTTATCCGAAAGCAAGTGGCCACCTAGGCCGGGTTTGGCCCCTTGGGCGTATTTAATTTCCACGATGCGCGCCCATCCAATCGTTTCCTCCCGCACGCCGAACATGCCTGTGGCGACTTGGGTGATGACGTGGTCTTTCCATGGGGTGAGCTCTTGGGGGTAGCCCCCTTCCCCGGTCGAGGTGAATGTGTCCCAGGCCATGGCCGCCATGGCGCGCGCCTTCATGACATTAAGGCTGACGGAACCATAAGACATGCCTCCGCCGTACCACGGAACAGGAATCCGGATTTTAGGACCTGTTGGGCGTTTGTTCAGGTCAATACCGATATTGATTTCCAGAAGATCATTGGCCGAAGGCTGTTCATGCGGGGTTTTTTTAAACCGGAACCGAAGCTGATCGAATCCCCCTCCGGAATTGCCCACGCGGCGTTCGTAGAGGTGTTCGGGAGGAGGCAATCCCGTTTCAGCCATGTGCCAGAGACTCGCCATGAGGTCGGCGCTATAGCGGGCGTCGCCAAGCATGTCAAATTCAGGATTGGGTGTCACCGTGATCGCATCGAAGGGGCATTGCTTGACGCAAAAATTGTCCGGATGAATTTTCTCGCACGGGACACCGATACATTCGGCGTTTTGCGGTTGGGCCATTTTTAGAGTCCCCTCAAGACGCCTGTGGACGCCATAGGGGCAGGCCAGAACGCAAAGTCCGCAGTCAATACAGGCATTCGTGTAGCTCACTTTCCATTTGGCGATGCGCTTCCAGGCATGGTGAGGAGAAGGATTGATCGACAGCGGTTGGAGATTGGAGGCTGGAGGTCGGTTGAGAAAAGTAATTGATGATTTATCCATAGCGAGGGTCATCGGCTGCTTGAGCAGGAGAGAATAAACCGCGAAATTCCTTATCGAGCTCTTCGTTAAGCAGCATGCGGCCTGTTTCACCAGCGGTGCGCTGCACATCGCGCATGCCCATGGCGCCTAAAATTTCAAGCAATTGATCACGCCAGGAGCCCAGAAGATTTTTTAGCCGCTGCGCGGCGATTTTAGGATCGGGCGGCAGCCAGGGCCCGGTGAGCTTGAGGGTTTTTCCCGAAGAGTCAAACCGTGTCGCGCCCAAGGCCATGAGAACCGCCAGGTCAAGAGCCACGACATCGGCGCCGCAGAGGAGCGTCTTGGGCACATGTTCCGCCGCGGTGATGCCGCCGGAAACAATGAGCGTGATTTCATCGCGGACGCCCGCGTCAATGAGATGGTCGTCAATGAGCCGCAGGGCATCTGTCAAGTGTTTGCCGCAAAGCGCCAGCCCCCGCCATGATCCCCGCAGATGCAGCGTTTCAACTCCGGCCAGAGCTAGTTGACCGTAGGTTTTCACCAGCCGTGTATCAAGGGGGGCTTTAACGATTAATAGCGCTTTGGGGTTATGTTTTTTACGCTGCCGCCAACAATCAAGCCATTGATCCGGCGCCCGGCCAGTTAAATCGAGTTCTGAAATTTTAAGTGACGAAAAATACTCTGGCAAAGACGCATCGGCAGATGAAAGGACTGCTGAAGGGTTTTTCCAGGGCTCTTTTCCGATGGGGGCACGCGCCAGCGTCAGCGTTTGTGTTTCCAAAGATGCCTTCAAAATCCAATCAAGAAGTTCCGGTGGGACCGCAGGCAAATCCGCGGCATTGAATATCATGGGAATTCCGATTTCAATATTTGCCGGCGCTTCGCTTTGATTAATCAGCGCCCATTTGGGTCTGCGGCCCAAGGTGACGGCCGTTGATATCCATTCGCGGCCATGAATGCCGTCCCTGGTCGGACGCACGATTTCCGACATATCGGTCCAAATTCCATCGAATCCTTCTCCGGCAAAGGGGCCGCGGTAACCTGCTCCTGAAACGGGAACCCGTCCGCTATCCGCTTCAAAAATGACGGCCGTAATGGCTTCGGTTTTATAAAAATCGTCTCCTTGGGTATGAAAATCAGGATTACCGCTTAAGGATAATGCCCCTACGGGGCATTCATTGACACAATGAAAACAATTCGTGCAGTTATGGCTTTTGGGATCGGCCATTTTGGGGACGTCAAGCCAAGAAAGGGGTTGCGGGTTGGAAGAAAGAGAATCCGGGGCAGAAGTTTTTGGACTCGAAACCCGCAACTCTAAACTCGCCACTTGTCTTTCATGGACGTCATAAGGGCAGGCGCTTTGGCAGATGCCGCAGTTGATGCAGAAATCCGCCCTGTTAACGATGGTGCGGAAAATGGGCGCTGCGGTCAAGGGAGCGTTGCGCGTGGCGATGCGGTAGCGGTGAAACCGGGCGGTCATAGCGCGCTTCGCTTCGCCTGGCGCGGGGGTGATGCCATGTTGATACTATAATCCCGAGCTTAACGCCGGGATGTTCTTGGGCGCTTCTTGGACAATGGTGCCTTCGCGCAAGAGCCGGTGATAGTCGGGATTTTTTTCAACGTTGTTGATAAAGCCGCGAATCGCGTCAACGGGCTGGCCGTGGCGGCCGGCCACATTTTTTTCCAGTTGATGCCAGGCGGGCACCAAATCAATTTCGCTCTGACAGACTTTGGTGCAGCCGGCGCAGTGCATGCAGAGTTGCACGCTTTGCGCATCGAGCGCGGACCAGGTCAGGGCGGCGCTGGTCTTGGAAGCGGCATAGAGTTGCAGTTTACCGCGAGCCGTTGTTTTTTCATCCTTGGTTGTCAAATACGCCGGGCATACCGGCAGACAAAAGCCGCATTGAACGCATTCGAATGCGCTTCGCAGCACAGGGTCATCTTTAATGGCGGCTACGGCTGGTTTTTGCGTTTCCGCCAGGCGTTTCCCAAAGAAATGATCCAAAAAAGGCGCCAGCCGGGAAAAGCCTCTCATGCCCAGAGGCGCAGCGATCGTGAGCAATTTCCAGAAAATACGCTGGACTCCTGTTAAGCCTCTGGCCCAGGAAAAGAATTTTCCCGGATTGAGAATGTCATTGGGATCATAGCGGCCCTTGAGACGCTGAAGACGCCTGATTTCCTTGCCGCTGAATTTCCACGATAGAAGCGGCGTTTTATAAATACCGATAGGGTAGATTCGCCCGTTCATTTTTTTAGCGGCGATATCAAAGTCAATAGCCGCCGCTAAATTGGAAAATAAGCGTTCACTATCCCGGGGGACGCTATAGTAGGCCAAAAAAAGGCATTGCGTCTTTTCGCCTTGCGGGCGAATGATATGCGCCTCAAAAGCCGGGTCGTGGAGGCGCCGCTGAGAATTGATCGAACGAAGTTTTTCCATGTAAGCGCTTGCTCTATTTAAGGGAACGAGCGCTTCGTTACCCAGGAAAAAGTTGCTGGCGCTTTTGCCTTTCATGGGATAAAAGCGTTCAAACCAAACGAGGCTGGCTGCCGAGCGTTCCCTAAGCTGTTGCCGCGAGATCGCCAGGTCCGCCTTCTCAAGATATTCATCAAAACGCCGGGATTCTTGCTCGTCTTCGAGCAAGGCGAAAACATAATCCTGGGATTTCAAAAGAGGCTCTTTCATGGGGGAGCCCTTTTTGTTCATTTTTTCCGCAAGGCCATGCTCCAGATGGGCGGCTTTTTCTCGAGAGAGGTAGGTTAGGTCCGTGATGGAAAATTTTTCTTGAGAGAGGCATTTGATGAATTTAAATGCCGCCTCGGCGCCCGGAAATCCGATGAGGCGGGGATAAACATTTTTGGGACGCTGCCGGATTTTAAGCGTTAAGCTGGTTAGAACGCCCAGCTGTCCTTCCGAGGAAAAATAACCCTCAAAGGCCTCATCGCCGGGCTTCAGAGTATGGAATTCTCCCGTCGCATCAATGATCTCCATCTCCAAAATTTGCTCTTTGATATGTCCAAAGCGGTAGCTGCAAAGTCCAAGACCTCCCGTATTCACCCATCCGGCAACGGTTGTGTAATAGCTGGAGGGGTAGCTTCCGATGGTTTGGCCGTCCGATTCAAGATAATGATCCAAATCCGACCAGCGCGCGCCGCCTTCAGCGCGGATCCATTTTTCCCGGGTGTTCACTTGAAGGATCCGATTGAGGAAAGATAGATCTAAAATCAGCGCTCGGTCGCGCGGGAGGACTTGCCCAAAACCGGAGGACCCCGCGCCCCGTGCAATGACGGAAATTTTGCGTTCGTTTGCCCATGCCAGGGTTTCGGCGAGGGCATTTTTTGAAGAGATGGTGACTCTGGCTCGGGGTTGCCCAATGAACGTTTGGCGCAGAATATCAGGAATTTGTCCTTGGTCAATGCTCGCGAGGTAGAGGTCCCCGGGGTCGCTGGAGAAAAGTTCTGAAATAGGCATTGAGACATTTTATAGAAAATTATCAGAAGCCGTTTGATTGCGGCTATTTGTTATTTAAGACCGGCAAGAAGCTACGGGCGATGGCATTGGCAACAAGTTTTAGGTCATCGAGCGTCCAGGCGGGCGCTTTGCGGATGACCGGGTCTTTATTGGGGCTGTTGCTAAAAAGCCAGACTTGGACGAGATAGCCCTGGCTCGAAGCTTCAACGCTACCGATAAAAAGTTGATCAACACTTAAAGCCTTGGTGATGGTTTGGGCGCAGTCGCTTTGGCGGCAATCCTTGACGTTAAGCCCGGTGATCTCAATAAATTCCTTGGTAAATTTTTTTTCAATCACGTCGTAACCTTTGGGTTTTCCGAGGCCTTGCCGGAATCTTTGGTTCATTTCATTGACAATTCCATCCGGCAGGGGAACTGAGGACTGAAATTCAATAACGGCGATGGATTTGCCGGGTTTTTTATCAACCAAAGAGAGCGTTTCTGCGGCGGTCCGGGGTGGTATCTCTGTGGCGGTGTTCCGAGAAGAGATTGGCCGAGCCAGCCTGATTTTTAGAGGACGTTCTTTGATTGGGAAACGATATCCCACGCTCATGCGGTGGCTTAGCCCCAAATCACCGAAAGGAATATAGGCGTAATCCACCTGGAGCGCTCCCAAAATAAGACCGGCGCCTGTTTTTAAGAGCGCTAATCCTTGGCGTGATTGCGGGTAGCCTTCGCTGCTTAATCCCAAGCGCGCCGCAGCCTGCCATCTGGGGGAGATCCAAAAGCGTTGTTCATATCCCAGGGCTGCGTAGGGCGCTTGGTCCATGGGAAATGCCATTTCTATGGCGGCTAGCGAGGGCTTTTTAAAGGCAAGGGAAACGCCTGTCCGTAAAGTCAGCGGCAAGGGGAAACTCTCTTGCACATATTTGACTTGAGTTCCCATGTGCTGCGCTACGATTGCGGCGCTCCAGGAACCGATGCTCAAATGTGCCCCGGCATCCGCCGCAAGAGCTGTGGTTTGTTGGGTGATTTTGAGCTGCAGGTATTTGACGCTTAATCCCAAGGACAGAATGTTGTTAAGACCTGGCCACGAGGCGGCCCAGCCGGCTGCCAGAGCCCGGTCCTGGGGGCTAAAGGCGGTTGTGGCAAAACCGGACTCATCATAACCTTGGACGCTGCCATAACTGACTATGCTGTAGTTTATTCCAAGAGAGCCCGGACCCAGGGGCGATGCCCAGGAGCCGTGGCTGTAGGAGATTTCTCCGGGCAAAACACCATAGGTGCCGCCCAGCGTGATGGCGGGCAAGCGCGCCAATAAAGCGGGATTGTAAAAAAGAGCGGACCAATCCCGGCCCGCGGCGCTATAGGAGCCTCCCAGGGCATCCGCCCTCGCGCTCGTGCCCAGCTTAAGAAATTGCGCCGAAGCCGTGCCGGAGTCATTGGATGAAAAAGCGGCATAAGAGTTCCAAGTTCCAAGTTCCAAGTTCCAAGTTAAAAGAACTAAAAGACTGACGCTAAAAAATTTTTTCTTTTTCAACTTGGAACGTGGAACTTGGAACGAGGAACTTTTTATCATCATCGTTCCACCGCAATTTTGAGGAGCGTGCTTTGTCCTAAGTTATTGATTTGGCCCAAATAGAGCCCCGATGCCATGGGGTTTCCCGCATCATTTGTGACATCCCAGGAAACCCGGCCGTCCCCATCATCATCCGTCAGATGGCGCACTAAGATGCCATTAATGGCGTAAATAGATACAGATGATCGGGCGGGAATATTATCAATGTAAATTTTTTGATGGCCTTTAGACGGCGTGAAAGGATTGGGATAGGCTTTGCCCCGGTGCACGTTGGCGGCTGGCGCCCGGCGCAGAAGGCCGAAGAGGGAAAAGTTTCTGGTGAGACCGGTAGCTGTTTCCTCCAAGGAATCGCGTGAGCTTTCAAGAGCGGTCCACTCCTGATGGCTGTTATCAAAGCGGCCCACGAAGAGCTCTTCGATTTTGGAGCCTGAAGCAAAATCCGTCAAGGAGTAGCGTATTTCAATCAAAACAGTTTCAGCTGGAGAGACGCGTTCGTTATTTAGCGTGGCGGTGATCTCGACCACGGAGGAGGTGGAAAGCTCCAGGCTGTCATCGGAGGGTAAGATGATATCGTTGGAAGAAATATCTTCATTGATGGTAATGTTGGTGCCGTCGGGAAAAGCGCCCGCTGGGATATTGACTCGAACCCGGCCTCTTGGCGAGACAATGAGCCAGGAGCGGCTGCGGTCAATCAGGCTGTTTTTGATCGCGTTTTGCGTGTAGGCGGAGAAAATCGCCGAGTAACCCGATAAAAGGTTGTCGCCGTTGAGGCTGACGGCTGAGAAATAGTAAGTGACGCCCGCCAATAAGTCCGTCAGCGTATTGCTGGATAGCGCGGTGGAGACGGTCGTTGTTGCGCCTGATGCCGTCCATGTCAGCAAACGGGTGAGCGTGCCTTCTGGGTTGCCGTTTTTAATCCAAGAGACGGTCATGGAGGAAACGCCGGTATAAACAGACTGGAGGTTCGATGGATCAGCGGCCATGGTGTAGACCGCAATGAGCGGAGAGGATGACGTTTGCGTTTCCTTGAAAGCCAGGATTCGCCGGGAATACGATGTATTCGTGGAGAGTCCTGATTCTGTCCATTGTGTCGAGCCGGCGGAAAGCGCTCCCGACATGTTGCCGCCGGAGGAGGAGATAACTCGGTAGCCGTCCTCTCCGCCGATATCGGTCCATCTCCAGCTAATGGATGAGATGCCTAAGGCGGTCGCGGCCAAGAATGCGGGATTATTGAGATAGAGAACAAATGACACAATTCCATTTTCCGCCGGGTTTGAGCGGCCATCGCTGTTTTGCGCGGCCACCAGGACGCTATATGTGGAGCCTTCCACCAGGTCAGCCAAAGACGCCGTGGCGGTGTTGACTGATGTTGTCTGTGTTGATCCCTGGGCGCCCCAATAGCTTAGTTGATAAACCGTTGAGCTTGAATTGGAATTGGCTTCCCAGATCAGGCTGGCTGATGAAAAGAAGATGTCGGCCGCGCGGACGTTTTTAGGCGGCGCCGCCAGGGTATAGAGAGCGCTGGCTGCCGATGTTGATTGATCCAGAAAATTGAAAGCGACCAGCCGGCGCGAGTAAAGAGTGTTGGTTGAAAGCCCTGTTTCCGTCCATGATGATGACGACTGGGCGAGGTTTCCGGAGAGATTTCCTTGGGTCGAGGAGATGATTCTGTAGCCTGTGGCGCCGATGGCGGGACTCCAGCCCCAAGTGATTGATGAGACATTGATCGTGATGGCGCTGATCGTTGGAGGAGAGGCGATGCTGTTCCAGATGATTTTATCACCGGGACTCAAGGAGTGGTTAATTCCGCTTAAGGCGCCGGTGGATGCTCCAAAAAACCAGTTGAGATTGGCATCGCTGCCGATGACGCGAACATTGTAGGCATTGCTGACGGCCGTTGTGCTGCCCGAGTTATCAAACCGGACAAAGCTAAAAATAGCGGTGGATGTTAAGTCGCGCGCGGTGATGAAGGCGGAGGTGGCGGCGTTGGCTAAATAGTCGAATGTGGAGGAGGACATGGAAATGGTTGCGGACGATCCTCCAAGCTGAAGGCCTGATTCGTCCATATTAGTGACACTGGAATATAAGAGAGTGAACGCTCCGGAACTGATAATCGTGTAATACAAGGCCCCTGGAGCCGCTTCGATGGAGGCGTAGGACCAAGGCGCTCCCTTGGCCACAAAGCCGCCGCCGGGCCCGATCATGAGACGCGACTTGCCGCTATTAAACCCGGGCGCTGTTGCGTTGAAAATGAGCCGTTTGCGCGTTGATTCATCATGAGATGAAGCGCGTGTTAATAAGTCGGCGCGGTCCAGGGCGGCGGGGGCGCTGTGGGCCGTGGCATTTAGGTAAAAGCGGGGTGTGGCGGAATTGGGGAATGGCTGGGCCGTTAGAGACCCGGAAAAATTTCCGAGGGTGCCGCTGGCGGAACCCGTGATGAGCCACTGTTGGTTTGTTTCGTTATAGGTGATATTAATATGCTCGGTGAGAGCGTAGTTGTCCGTCGTTGAAGAAACCGAAATCGTCAAAGGTGATGCTTCCTGTCGCGGGGTGATTTGGGCCGAGGTGGCCGTTGATGGGTAGAGGGCGGCTGAATAATCCAACGCGAGAGTTGAGTTTAAGACGCGGTAATCACCCCAGAGTTCAACGCGCCCGGGTTCTTGGTTGTGTTTCAGGGAAATGAGCGAACGAAAATCACCGGAGAGCGAACTCGTTGAAATTCCCGTTGTCGGGTTAATGCGAGAATTGTTCAGGGTGACATGGCCGTGGTCCAGAAAAATTATTTCCGCCCCCGTATTGGCGGCTGGAGCGCCTGAAGTTTGATAGCCCAGCGTCATATCGCTCGCGGCAACGGTAGATTTGAGGATGGCAAGACCAGGGCCGCCATTGTTGAAGACCGCGCCTTTAAGGAAAAAAAGGTTTTCGGAGGAATCCAGCGAAATGCCGCCTTGGGCGTTGGCCGAAGACGTGGTGTCAAATATCTGGCTGTTTGAGGCGTTGTTCAATAGAATGCCGTAGGCTGCATTTCCCGAAGAGATATTGTTTAAGAAAAAGTTGTTGCCATTAGCGGCCTGTATGCCGGAAGCGCTATTGCCGCGTAGAAGATTTGCATGAGCCACATTGGCGTTGCCATTGAGAAGAAGGCCGTGAGAGCGGTTGTTGTCTATTTGATTTTGGGAGATCACGAAATACTGGCCGGACGCAAAGAGCCCGGAGGAGCCATTATCATGAATCTGGTTGGCTGATACGCTATGCCGGGCGCCGTGAAGCCTTATGCCGGCGTCTCGGTTATTGAAAATAATGTTGTTGGAGAGGGAATTGTTGAAGGTGTCCGTGCTCGTTTCGATGCCGCAGCCGGAGTTGGCGTCAATGGAGTTTGTTTCGATTGTGTTGGTGCTGGAGCGAGTCAGAAGAAGCCCGCAGGCGGCGTTAGCCGAGATGTTATTGTTGCGGAGAGTATTCATCATTGATGAGGAGGAGAGCCAGAGGCCGTAACCTTGATTGTTGAAAATGGCATTAGAGATGATTGTTGCGTTGGAGGATCCCGTTAACCGTAGGCCTGACCCGTATTGATTGTAAATGACGTTGCCCTTGATGATGATGGAGGCGGCGCTTGAAAGTGAGACCCCGCCGGCGCCCGGGCCGATGGCGGAGTATTCGATCGTGCCGGCAGCAGTCCGGCCATTGGATGGCTCAAGGCGCAATCCGGAGAGATCGCCTGATCCAAGATCCATTAGTTGCGCGTGATTGAGGATAAAATTGGTCGCCGATGTTGTCAGGCTGCGCAGATAGCCGGTTTGACTCCCGGAAGAGCGGATGACGGCGTTTCGGGTGAGATTGGCCACAATGATGGTGTTGCTGGCATAATGAGGAAAGACGAAGGGTTGGTCCACGATGAGGGTTGATCCGGAAAGAGAAGTGATGACGCGGGATTCGGTTTGGTTTTGAAGTGATTGTTCGGTTTGGCTGACGGCTATTGTATCGCCGGGAATCCACCCCGCGGCGCTGGAGACATTCACGATTAAGGAGGCGCTTAATGGAGCAATGTTGGAGAGCGCCGTGGAATAGGCGCTTTTGGTGGAGCCCCAAATGCGCAGGGCGCCGCCATCATAAAGGGTGAGTCCATATTGCCCAAGGTAGGTGCCGCTAGAAAGGATAATGGCGGCTGTTGTTCCTGGGGCCAAGGGAGCCGTTTCATCGGCTATTTGGATCTGGCCTCCGGAGTAGATCGTAAGATTGCCGCCGTGAAGCGCTAGGGTTGACGATGACCCAACTGAAGACCATCGCAGGGTCCCCTGAATATTCAAAGAGGCGACGGTCGCATTTTGATCCAGGATAATCGTATGCCCCGCGTTAATCATGGCGGCGTAACCTTCGCTGGGAATAATGCCCTGCTGCCAAATGGCGGCATCAGACCAAAAACCGGACCGTTCGCTTTGAGCCAGGGAGGCGGCGGCTGTTACGGTGGAGATTGCAGATGTCAGCGACAAGGTTGTTTGAGTATCACCGTTAATTGAATACAGCTGAAAGGTGTAAGTGCTTGATGGGAAAAGTCCGGAAATTGTCAGGCTCGAGGCATTTGTCATCAACGTTGCCGTAGATCCGGCGGGCAGCCAATGGAGGATTTGATAAGTTGTTCCCAATGGGTTGCCATTGGCGGACCAAGAGACCGTTGTTTGGCTGGATTTGACGGCTATGAACGCAAGGCCGGTTGGCGGCGCGGCCAAGGCGAACCGGCCGGCAGCGAGGGATGCGTTTTGATAGTTGCTTTTGATCGAAATGACGCGCCGGGAATAGCTGGTATTGGTTGAGAGGCCTGTTTCCGTCCAAAATGTTGTTCCTTCGGCCAAGCTCGCGCTAACGGCGCCGCCGGAGGACGCGGCGATCACGTAACGATCTTCACCAACGGCGTCGCTCCAGGACCAAGCGATGGAGGAAACGCCAAGTGCGAGGCCGCTAAAATTGGCGGCGCCCGAAGCTGCGGTAAAAGCATAAAGAATGCCGCTTGATAGCGCCGAGGCCGAAGTGCTGCCGTTGAGGCCATAGATCATGATATAGACGCTGGTCCCCGGATCAAGCCCCGTGACCGCCCCTGTCGCGGCCGAAGTCGTGACCGATGAGGTGGCCCCCGACACTTTCCAGTAATCAATGCGGTAGGTGGTGCCCGCCGGATTGGTGTTGGCGCCCCAGCTTAAGGCGAGGGAACTGATAAAAAC
>JACQPE010000052.1 GCA_016207685.1 Elusimicrobiota bacterium
ACATTTTTCCGTGCGCGTGTTTTCCCTATGCAAAGGCTGTTCAAATGCGGAATTTAGGTTTATCGCGTCATTGGCGTGGATAGCAATGGCGTTCATTCCAGCCTTCTCCCCCCTGTCGGCCCAAGAGGCCGACTCTATCTGCACAAAAGCGGAAATGGGCATATTTTTGCAGGGAATTGATTTGGAAGAGCACCCGGTTACAAGCATTGCGTCGCATCGGGGCATGACGCCGGAGTGCAAGCTTAGTCTTATATCAACCATGGCGGAATCCATTCGGGAACGTGTTAATTTGGGATGGTGCGATGAGAGATGGTGCGACTCTTTGGAAGCCAGCGTGGGTCTCATGGAAGAGGCGGCGCAATTTTTTGATCCCCAGTTAGGTTTCTGCAGGGAAGACTCCATGGCCGATGCCAAATCCACTCATTGCGAATTAAACGAGATGGCGAGCGAACCGTTGGAGTTGGTGGACGCGAATATCGGCGAGGCCATAAAACTGGAAATGGATGCGGTGCGCCGTAAAATTGACGAAGAGAGAGTTCCCTTGTGTTTGCTGCCGGAGGAGTGCCGTGAGAATTGGAATGATTGTCAGAAATACTTGAACCGTCTTTGGCTGGAGCAAGCCGTCTCTCCGGTTGGCGATAAAGAACAGTGGATTCCTAGCGGCGAATTTTTGCATCTAGAGCTGGCAAACGCTTTTTCCTGCGATTTTGGCCTTCAACAAGGCGATGATTGCGCTATTTTTTCCGCCTCAAGCATGATGTCGCATTACTGCACCACGCCGGCCATCAATCCCAATGCGACGGAAAATATATTCGGCATGGGGATTTACGCTAATGGGCCGGGGTTTTCATGCCCGACCAAGGATTTATTTTTGATGACAGCGCATAATATGGGAATTTGGAGCGGCCGTTACTGCAAAACGAAGCCTGACGGAACCGAGGAGTGCGGGGTTATGCTGCGTGATGTTCGCGAGTTGGCTCAACGAGTGACGGAACTTGAATATTTTCAAAAAAAGCTAGGTTGTGCTAAGCCGAACACCAATAAAGCAAGGCAGTACTGTCCACTAATTCCCGGTGAGATTGAGCGCTATAAGAAGGACGCCGCCGCCTTAGAAAAACAATACGGTATTAATCTGCGTGACCCAACGACCAAAATTGAAGGGGACACGGGGGCCAGTATTGTCGCGTTAAGACCGGTGTACCAACGTTTTGGATTTCGGACAGTCAGCTACCCTCCAAATGAAATGGGGTGGCAGTATTTGATCCAAGCCGTCAAGGACGGCCATCCCATTCAAATCAGCATTGACCCAAAATTTTGGAACGGTTATGGTTTCTCCGGTGGACACACGGTCGTTGTCGAAGGTGTTTGGAAGGATGGCTCCGGAAAGCGCCAAGTGTTAATCCGTGATTCCAACCATCCGGACAGTATCAAAAATTTCCTGGAATCTTCGCTGGAAGCCGGCTACATTCAGCGTGGTGTCGGGGCCCTTGGATTATGCATCGGCGATGAGCAGCGTCCAGGATGTCAATAGTCCATCAACGGCAACAGGGCTTGAAGAATTCAAAAATCTCCTTCAGAATTAAAGCGACATAATGTTGATAATTCTGGTCATTTCTAAGGACGTGAATGATGGTTGAATCCACGGCATTCGACCATCGGGGATCCCATTTGGGAGAGATACTGGTGAACGCCGGCGTCATTACCCCAGATCAACTTCAAGAAACGCTCAAGCAATGCGATCCAAATCAAAATAACCTGGGACAAACTCTGGTCAATTTGGGTTTCACGACCGAAGACAAAATGATCCAAACGCTAAGTCAGCGATTTGGAATCCCCTACCTGCAGGAGCTCAACGGGTTTATAGCGCCGGAAGCTGCCCGCTGGATTGCGGAACCCCTGGCCCGGCGTTATCTTGCGGTGCCTCTTTATAAACGGGACGATAAACTTGTGGTCGCCATGGTCAACCCAATGGATATTCATGCGGTGGATGATTTGGCCCGGCACGCCGGCACGCGCATTGAGGCCGTGATTACCACGCTCTCGAATCTCTTTGACGCGATGCAGCGCATTTACGGCGGACGCGCCATCAATACGCCTGCCAAAGGCGCTCCCCATGCGGCAGACGCCGCATCCGCGGCCCAGCTTCAAGCTCAAGAAAAATCGATCATTGAAATGGCAAGCTCCCTGCTGCAAGAAGGCATGATCCGCAAGGCAAGCGACATTCACCTTGAACCCGCGGCGCGGCTGCTTCGCGTGCGCTTCCGCGTGGATGGCATGCTCCAGGACGGCCCCAGTTTTGCCAAAGACCTAGAAGCCGCGTTGGTCGCCCGGATCAAAATACTGGCCAGGCTCGACATCACGGAAACGCGGCTGCCACAAGACGGCCACATTCGATTCGAATATGGCGGCGCTTCGGTGGATATCAGGGTTTCGATTTTGCCCACGGTTCATGGCGAGAAAGTGGTGCTGCGTATTTTAGATTCTTCCAAGACATTGCGGAAACTCTCCGACCTCGGGCTCTCCCAAGCCAACCTCAAAGCCTTCGAATCCGCGATCCGCAGGCCCAACGGCATGCTTTTGGTCACCGGCCCCACGGGTTCCGGCAAAACGACGACCCTCTATGCCGCCATCGCCGCCATTAACGACGCGGCGCGCAATATCGTCACGCTTGAAGATCCGGTTGAATACCGCCTTGACCGAATCAATCAAGTGGAAACGTTTCCCAAAATCGGCCTGACGTTCGCCGCCGGTTTGCGCTCGATTCTGCGACAAGATCCCAACGTCATCTTAGTCGGCGAAATCCGTGACATCGAAACAGCCGAAATTGCGGTTCAGGCCGCGATCACGGGACATCTTGTTTTAAGCACGCTGCACACCAATGACGCCGCCTCCACGATCCATCGTCTTATAAACATGCGGGTGGAGCCGTTTTTGGTGGCGGCTGCGCTTGAGGGAGTCATGGCCCAGCGCCTGATGAGGCGCCTATGCGAACGCTGCAAGCGTGAAAAGCCCCCGTCGCCGTCAGAGCTTGAAGCCTTGGAAGGGCGCCCGCATGAGGAAGGGCCTTACTTTGAAGCCATCGGGTGCCCGACGTGTTTTCAAACCGGCTATGCCGGCCGCGTGGCAATCCATGAATGGCTCACGGCCACGCGGGCCATTCGCGAATTGATCCTTCAACGCGCTTCCATTGACTCTGTTCGTGAAGCCGCCAAATCGGAAGGATGGCGCAGCCTGCAGGCGGACGCGCTGGAGAAAGCCGCCCGAGGCGTCACCTCGCTGGCCGAGGTCATTCGCGTCACCCGCAGCGAAACGGCGGCTTAGCCCTATGCCTTTTTACCGCTTTAAAGCCATTGACGCGAAGGGCGCCGTTACTTACAACGTGTCCAGCGCCACTAATCTTGAAGCTCTGACTAAAATTTTAAACAGCCAAGGACTATTCTTGATGGAGGCGCGGGAAGCCAAGCCCAATGAAATTTCCCAATCAACATCGGTGGGTCCTCCCGCAACGATGAAAAATCGGACCGATCTTTTATCCGATTTAAAAATCAGCCGGGTGCCCCTGGATAAAATCGCCATGTTCACAACGGAGTTGGCGATCATGGTGCGCACGGCATTGCCCATCGCGGAGTCGCTGGACTCCCTGGCGCGGCAACAGCCGCATCCCGGATTTCAAGAAGCCATCCGCCTTATTTCAAAAAGCGTCCAAGGCGGACAATCGCTCTCGCAGTCTTTCGGGCGTTTTCCAAAAATATTCGATGACGTCTATGTCAGCCTTCTCTCCGCCGGCGAGGCATCGGGCAAAGTTGACGTGATGCTCGAGCGCATTGCCGGTTATCTGAATTTCCGACGGGAATTAAAATCCAAAGTGCGCGCCGCTTTGCTCTATCCATCCATCATTGTGGCCACAAGCATTGCGGTCGTCGCTTTTTTGATTTTGTTTATCTTGCCGACCTTCGCTGAAATTTTTTCGCAGCTTGAAATCGAGCTTCCCTGGCCCACCCGGCTTCTTCTATTCATCAGCAATCACCTGCGCCGCTTTTGGTGGCTTTATTTAGGAGCTCTGACCGGCTCCTGGATTCTCTTCGGCAGTTGGCTTTCCAAAGCCGCCAACCGGCGCAGCGTCCACCGCCTTGAGCTTGACCTGCCGCTCATCGGCGCCTTGGTTCGCAATATCGTGATGACCCGCGCGCTTAGAACGCTGGCCTCCTGCGTCTCAAGCGGCGTGCCGATTTTGCAATCGCTTTCGCTCGCTCAAGCGGCGGCCGGTAACGTGATTTTTCATGAAATTTTTGGACGGGTGTATCGCAGCGCCAATGAGGGACGCGGACTGGCTTTGTCTCTGGGCGGCAACGGCTACGTCCCACAAACGGTGATGAATATGGTTTCCAATGCGGAGAGAACCGGCACCCTTCCCGAAGTTCTTGAAAAAGTGGCTGATTATTATGAACGTGAAACCGATACGTCTCTCAAGGAACTCTTCACCGTTCTTGAGCCGGCGTTCGTGTTTCTTCTTGGACTTTTGGTCGCCGGCATCGCCTTCGCCGTTTTGCTCCCTATTTTGCAACTCGACACTTCTATTTAGTTCTTATGGATCAACGCGGCTCAATTCTGCTGGAGGCTTCGATCACGTGTTTAGTCTTAACTCTGGCATTGGTCAGCTTGTCCTCATTTTTCGCCATGACCGTGCGCGGACATGAACAAATCGAGCAAATCGCCATTGCGACGCATTTGGCCGGTGAACTATTGGAAGAAATCAGGCTCCGGCGTTGGGATGAAACGACGCCCAAGCCTATTGAATCGTCCATCACGCCCAGCGTTTTAGGCCTGGACACCAATGAGGATCCTCAAAATAAACGCACCTTTGATGACGTGGATGATTTTGACGGATGGATGGAGAATGCCATTTTGGACCCGATGATGCGGCCATGGGGATTTGAAGGCTACTCCCGCGATGTTGCGGTGCGCTATGTTGACGACATGCTCAATCCTCAAAAAATCCCCGGCGCATACAAACAGGTCACGGTTTGCGCCCGCGGCAGGGGTTTGAAGCCTATTTGCCTGGACACGATATTGACGAACCGATGAATAAAAAAAATCCAAAGTCACAAAAAAATAAAACCATCGCGCTCTTCAAACACGAGCGGGCAACGCGCAACCGTTCTCCTTCAGGAGTCACTTTGATTGAGATGCTTCTGGGTTTGGCGATGGTTGCGATCATCACTTTGGTGATCACGGGAATTTTTCGCGCTGGAATCGTTTCCTACCGTTATGCCCTTGGACAGACGCTCGCGCTCTCAAGTATCCGGCAAGCCATTGAGGGTCAAGCCGGCAAGAACGGCTTTTTGCCCTACGCCTGGGAAGCGCGCCTGGCTGCGAGTCTCCCATCGTCAAATTTTTCATTGATCTCACCAACGGGATTTACGGTCGAAATTTTTGCCTCGGGGGGTTATCTTTTTGTCTCGGATGAAACCGGCCGGCGATCCCAGGCCGAAGGCATCGGGGCTTTAAATCTGACATGCTACGGCCTTGATGACGTCGAGGGGCTTATCGAATCCGATAATGCCGATGACTGCGCCCTCATCACCACCCGGCTGACGACGGAAAATTTGGGCGGCAAAGTCTATGACGCCGCTACCGGAGCGGCCCTGCGAAATCACCCATGAACAAGTTGCGAGTTGCGAGTTTCGACTTGCGAGTTAAGAAAGAACTGCCAAAAAGACACCGGGGGGATGATCGCGGGGTTAGTTTGGTCATGAGTCTGGTGGCCTTGGCTCTTTTTTCCTTGATGGCGCTCACAATTAATCAGGTCAGCCGCTCCCAGGCGCGCGAATCCATCCATGTGATGCGCCAAGCCCAAGCCCAAGCCATCGCCGAAGCAGGCATAGAAAACGCTCTCTATGAGCTGCTGCAAAATCCGACATGGCGGGACGGATTCCAAGACAAGCCTTTTGCCGGAGGAACCTACACGGTTTCCCTGTCAACGGATTCTGTTCCTTGGATTACCTCAACAGGTTATTCTCCAAGAATCGCCGTCTTTGGACCAAGAGTCAAAACCGTCCGGGCCCGTTCGCACATCAGAAAAAAAAGTCCCATTCCATGCCCGGGCCATCAAGCGCAAAGCCTCTTCGCCGCAGAGGGCTTGATTGCGGCCTATGATTCAGCGGCTGACCCCGATGCCGCGGATTTTCTCTTTGGAGGCCATGTCTGGTCCAATGGCGAAATCACAACGCCAACAACGGGGAGCAATATTCTCATTCGCGGCGACGCCTGCTACCAAACAGGCGCGTCTCCCCAGGCACGCCGAATACAAGGATCCGTGGGACAATCCACTTACAGCCTCGTCCTCGCGAGCCATGACGGCTCCGCGTTCAAAGACAAAAATGATAACTTGACCGGTCTTTCACCCCAAAGCGTTTACGATACGGAGACTCAAGAAATTTTTGTGCCTTCCGGACAAACAGCTTTGCTAAAACCGGGGGTTTACTATTTCAAAAAAATCGCCGTTGAAGGAACTTTGACTGCCGATACTGCGGATGGAACAATAACCATCTATTTGGCGGAAAATCTAGAAAGCCCTTCCGGAAACGGCCGCATCGTCAATTCTTCCAAATCGCCGGCGCGGCTTCTCTTTTACGGTCAGGGAACGGCCGCTATGAATCTACGATTTGCGGAACCTCTGATGGCTGTCATTGAATCGCCAAAGGGCCAGATCAATATCAATGGAAATGTTTACGGCAAAGTGACCGGGGATCAGGTGCGCGTTGAGAATTCGGGTATTTTGCTTTTTGACCGGCAACTTGAAGACGGCGCAGCCTCCCATGCTCAATGGGAACCGGGAACATGGTCTTGCGGCTATCAAAAATCCTTCTAAAAACCTGTATAGGATCTCCTCCTCGGAGCAAAAGGGGAGATTTCAGACAGGTTCTAAAGCCGGCGGTTGTTTATCCCAGATTCCGCAGTTGCGGAATCTCCCTCGCGGAGCTCGGGGGGGCGCTTCGCGCCGGATTACCCTGGGAGATTGTTCCGCGGGGCGGAGCAATCTCCCACCGATCGAATCGGAAATTCCGCGCTTTTTTGTTCGGGACTTTTCCCAATATAGAGTTTCCCCAAGCGCGGAATTTGGGATTATTGCTGCAACATCTTTCGGCAGCGCTGGAAAGAGCAGGCCATTACAGTGTTAAATTCTAACGGATCGCAGAAGGCGTTATCCGATTGATCTCTTTGGCAAAATAAACCGTCGCCGAAATGCTGGCCGCGCCATAAGCTAAAACCAAAAGGACGATAAAATTCAGGACATTAAAGCGCCGACGCCAAAAGCGTCCCCGCCGAATAAGCCGCGGCCACGCACGCCAAAATGTCATTCGATAAAAGATTGGCGGGGACTTCGACATCAGAGCCCCTTAATTTTGGCGATTAAATCCAACGCCAGCTTATGTTCCGGGTTAATCTTAAGAATTTTGTTCATGCTCTCGAGAGCGGCTTCATGGTTTCCTTGGGCCCAATAATTCTTGCCTTGGGCATAGTATTCCTGAATCATCATGTATTTGCTCTTCTTGGTCTCCTGGCTGGCGGCAGATTGAGGCTTCGCCGCCGCAACGGCTTTAACGCCGCCGTTCAGCTTATCTATCTTGGCAGGAACGGCAAGCGAACCGGCATCTGAAGTTTTTTCCTGCAAACTTTCGCCGGCATTTCCCTGGGGCCCCGTGCCCGTGCCTTGTTCCCCGGAAATAACGCCCGATGGCGCCACGTCCCCAATGATCATGACGACCCTGCGGTTTTCCGCTTGAGGTTTGCCTTTAACCAAAGTCGCGGCAGGGCGGGTGTCGGCATAGCCCTTGGCTTCTAAACGGCCCTTGTCCACCCCCATTTCCTCAAAAAAACGGATAATCCGGGACGCTCTGGCTGCGGAAAGCTCCCAATTGGAAGGGTAAATTTTTGTTTCGATGGGCACGCTGTCCGTGTGACCTTCCACGATAACCAACCGGTCATGGATCGGCGGCTTCTTGATGATATCAACCATAGCCTGAAGAACCAACGCGCTATGGGGCCTGATTTCCGCCTTGCCCAATTCAAACAAAAGCGCTTCGGCGAACTGCACCCTGACGCCTTGCGGCGACAAACTCACATTGACCTGGCTGGCTAAATTTTTTTGCTGGACCATCTCCTGAATGGATTTCTGCAGCTCCGCGAGCGGTGTCTTGCCTTTGACTTCAGCAAAATGCTCGCTCAACATCTCAAATTTCGCTTGATTGATGGTGGACATGGAGGCCAATACGACAAAAAAAGCGAACAGCAAGGTAATCATGTCCGCATAACTCATCAACCACAGTCCGACATCGTCTCCTCCGCCCTTCTTGCGCGAGTCAAAAGGAGAATTAAAGGGCATACCTAGCCTTTCTTGGCCTGGGTCTTTTCTTGGCCAAAAAGTCTACCGCGTTGGCGCGGAGGAACATAAACCGCCAGACGATCCTTGATGTAGAGTGGGTGGCGTTTCTCCAAAATCATGATCAGCCCATCCATATACATGGCTCCCAATAGATAATTGTCTTCGGCCTCAATATCGAGTTTTTCTCCGATCGGTCCAAAAATCAAATTGGCGAATATCAGACCATAAAACGTGGCCACAAGGGCGATCGCCATGCCTGAACCAAGGGCGGATGAATTTTCACCCATGACCGAAAGCATGTGGATGAGACCCACCAAGGTTCCGATCATTCCGAAGGCCGGCGCCATCTTGGCCATCGTTCGGAATACCAACGCGTCGCCCTTCTCGCGTTCGAGCCGGATTTTAATGTTTCCATCATACGTCGCCCTAATTTCCTGGGCATTGTAGCCGTTGATGATCAAGCCGATACCGTCCCTGAACATGCCGTGCTGCGCCGCCTGTTGAACTTTTTCCAGAGCCGGTATTCCCTCCTTGGAAAAATTTCGGGAAATCTCGCTAATTTCGCCGATGATTGGGACAAAATTATTTGATCCTTGAATAAAAACTTTAAAAAATGCCCTCAATCCCCGCAACACGTTGTTGAGGGGATGGGCGATCAAAGAAGCGGCCAATGTTCCCCCAAAAACCAACATTAAGGCATGGGGATCCCAATAGAGACGCTTGGGAGCGTTGGTCAAAATAATGGAAAACATCATCAAGCCAAGACCGATAAAAATGCCGATTAATGTCGTCATTGCTTTTCCTTGTACATTTTTAAAATTTCCTCAACTTCCTTCATTTCTGGGTCAAGGTCAATGGCCTCCCCCCAAGATTTGAGAGCGGACGGCACGTCTCCCGTGGCAAAATAAATGCTGCCCTCCAAAGCGTAACCCATGCCGGTCGGCTCTTCCGCATTGGCCGACTGAACTTTCTCCAACGCCTCGGAGTATTGTTTGGCATAAAAAAGCTTCTGCGCCTTGTGAATTACGTTAATGACTTCAGGCGGCGTGCTCCGGGTCTCTTTCCTTTGCTTGGTTTCCTGAAGAGCCGCCATGAGATCATCCACTTTGTTCTCCAATTCTTGTTCCTGCTCATCTTGGTCCTCTTCCTGGGGCTCCTGCCCTTTTTTATCCGGTAACGCCGTCCACTGAAGATCAAGATAAACATCCGAAAGGTACGGGTCAAGGGAAATATCAATCCCGCTGTCGCCCCTGTCCAAATTGATGCTGATGTGCTGATCGCCGGCAGCGGATGGTTGGCTCTTTTTTCGTTTGGAGGCCGGACGGGCCTTCGACGCCGGCTTTTTCTTTGATTGTGACGCTCCCTCGCCGGAGGAATCCTGCAGGGGCTTCGTCGGCTGCGGCAGGGGAGTCGTCTCTTCGCTCGTGGAAACATTGCCCCCGCTTTCCGCTTTTGGCGATGTGGAGGCGGAATTTTCTTTTTCAACTTCCACGCCAAAGGCGGTGAATCCGCCTGCCAATGCCCAAAAAACAGCCCCCAGGGCCCCGCGGGAAAGCCAAAACATCTTCTCTGCGCGTCTCATCCTACTCCTCGGCGAAACGATATCGAACCAAGAAAAATGAATAGGCAATCCCGCCCATCTTGACCTTTGTGGCCGAAAGCGTCGTCTCCTTGGCCGGCGCCAAGGAAATGTTGGCGCCCATTGAAAAATGGCTGCTCAATTGCGACTCGAGCCCGAAGCCCACTTCGGTGAGATCAGGCGCTCCCAACGCCAAAATTCGTCCGGCGCTCAATACTGCGCTAAGCCAATGCCTATCGGAGAATTCCTTGTTGGGAACCAGTCCGACGATCACCGATGATCTCACATATACCGACCCTAAAAAAATATCACCCGTCTTACCCGAGATAAAAGATGCCGTGGTGGATTTAGCCGCCGAGCCCAGCACGTGGCTGCCCAAAGCCAGAGCGAACTTCACGGACTTTATCTTGGGATTGGCCTCCGTAAAACGGACCTCAATGGCCTGATAGTTGGCATAGGCTGGGACGGTGGCGATCTGCGCCGTGGCCAAAGCGCTGGGATCACGGCCCTGATCGGTCAACTGTAGGCCAAAAAGGCCAATTCCTAAATCCGTGACAAAGGTATCCCTATTGCCAGCCATCGCGTTTTTACTCCTAAAGTCCTCACTCCAAACCAATTCCCCCTTCTCCGTGCCAACCACGCGCAAGGTAAGATAGATGGCGGCCCGGTTCACATTAATCTCGCCCTCCATGATGCCGTCCACGTCCAGCTTCTTGCCCAATTCCTGAAGTTCCGCCAATGATCGGATACCGGAGGTCACGCTGAATCGGTTTTCTCTCGAAATCACCTTAAAGGGTTTAAGTTCCGGGACATAAACGAGTTGAGGCTTGCCCGCTTTGATGAAGGCCATTTCAATTCTCGATTGCAAATTTCTAGCAAGTATAGGATTGATGATCTTGCGGTCGGAATGCAGGGTGTAAAAAGCCACGGAGCCCATTTTCGATGGTAGGCTTTCTAATTTTTTGGGAAGGCTTTGCAAGGCTTCATCCAAAAGGTTCACCACCTGGTCTTCAAACGCCAAGGAATCCTCCATCGCGGCCCATGAAAAAGCCGTTGCCAGAATATGAAAGGGCAAGGCCAAGACGATGTACGCGCTCGCGCTTGCCCTTCTCATGATCGAGCCCATACCCAGCTTAGCGCCTCGTTCATTTCACTTATAAGAAGTGTTGTCGCCTAAAAGTTTCTGAAGATCAATTTTTCCAGCTTTGGCCAACGCCCGAATTTCATGGATGATCGTCTGCTGGGCTTTCTCAATCTCTTCCCTTGGAACCGAGTCCATAGTGTCCATTTGATCTTTAATCATCACGCGTAATCGTTCAGGCATAGAAGACAAAACCTTTTCTCTAATCTCGTCCTGGGCCCCGAGCAATGCCTTGACTATGGTCTCTCTTGGAAGCGTTCGAAGGACGTCGCTCAATGAGCGTTCCGGCAGCAGGCCGATCTCCGAAAAACTCAAATAAACTTTTCTTAGCTCTTCGGTCAGGTTCAGATCTTGCTCGCGAATCAAGCTGAACGTCCCCTTTTCCGAATCGGGGTCCAGCCGTTCAAGAATGCCGACCAGCGCTTCAATGCCGTCCGTGGAGACGTATTTGACCCTCGCGACCTCTGCGGCCTTTTTGGAGAGACGTTCCGCGATATCTTTATAGACGGAAAGCGGAATCTTTCTTAAATGGCCCAGTTCGAGAGGCACCTTGCCCTGGCTTTCAGCGTTAAGTTCCTTGAACACCTTGACAGCCAATTCAGGGGCCAACTGGGCCAAGACAATGGCGATGACTCCCGGGGGCTCGCCATTGACTAAATGCAATATCTGATGGATCTCAAGTTGGCGAATAAAAGAAAAATGATCCTGAATTTCTCCGCCTGCCTTACTGCTTTTCTGCAGCAACACTTGATGGAACTCGCCACGAAACCGATCTTGTAAAGCTTTGGCGCCTTCCTTATCAAATTCATTGCCATCCTGAATCTCCACTGCCAAACGGCTCGCCAATTCCTGGCCCAGGTAAGGGCTTAACAAAGGAAGGGCCGCGGGCTCGGTGGCATGCAAAAGTCCCAAAATATCGGCAAAACCTTTCTCTTGGTCTTCCCCAATCCATTTCTTAAGAATTTTACCGGAGGTTTCCGGATCGCCGACAAGCCAAATGGCGATGCTCGCCCTGCCGTTGCCGTTGCTTGGCGAACCTTCTATCGGCTTCATATAGGCCGACGCCGTTACCGCAGAAGAGGCGGCCTGACCCGCAAAAGCCGGTTTCCCATGGGCCGGCCCCACATTGCCGGCGGCCATAACATCGGGCAAGGCCATCCTCTTGGCCGTTCGCCTGAAGATCAAAAATTGAAAAAAAAGAACCAACCCGAAAAGACCAAACAGCGCCCAAACGTACCACGGCTGGTCAAAAATAAACTGCAGCGCGCCTTTGGCCCCAGGCAGGTTTTTAGAAGCTGCCAAAGATTTGGAAGCGCTCAATGAAGGGAAGGGGATCTGTCGTATATTAAAAATATCTCCCCTTTTCTCATCAAAACCGCTCCTCAATTTCGCCGCAGAGACAATAAAAGTAACATCCTGTTGGGAATAGGTGTTTTCAGCCAAAAGAACGGTTATTTCAAGCCATTTAATGATCAAATTTTCATCAAGCCACGCTCCAGAAGCGCCTTCCCGGCCCCAAAGTTTAGTGCCGGCCGCTTCAAAAGGGGTGGGCAAACCCGGCAGCTCAATGGTATTGGGATTCTCTTGAGACTTTGACGGCGATTGTCCTTGTTTGCCGGATTCTTCATCGCGCGCGCTTCCCAGGGAAACCCGGACATCAACCATGAAATTTTGTCTGTTGTAATAAGAAATGAGGGCCTCTTCAATGTCGCTGGCAATTCTCCTGCCAAGCGCCTCTTCAATCCGGCGCAACGCCATATCCTGAACCGCCAAAGCTTCCCGGCCCAATAAAAGCGCCGTCATAACGCCCGTCAGAAAACGAATGCCGCCGCCCCTAACTTTTCTTTGCGTCATCGGGAAGCCTTGAATAAACCGGACGAATTCAGCAGAATTTTACCCATAACTGATTCTTTTATTAACAGGATTAGCTGCTCGTGTCAAGGGGGGCAAAATAAAAAATTAGGAATCAATTTTTATAGACTCTTAAGTGTCCTTCCTAGCCAAACGCTTTGTTGCCGGTGAAACCAAAGAAGAGACGTTGGCGCGCGCCCGGCAGATTCATCCCCAAGGACTCCTGACAACAATAGATTTTTTGGGAGAGCACACCCCTGACACCGGAGCCGCCGCGGCGGTTACGCGAGAATATGGCGAGCTTCTGGATCTCATTAAGCAGGATCCGGAACACCCCTCCACGCTTTCTATCAAGCCGACGCACATCGGTCTTGATGTCAGCGAAGAAACAGCGCTTAATAATTATCGCCGGCTGCTTGAATCCGCCAAAACGCAAAACAACTTCATTCGCATTGATATGGAGGGCTCCAACTACACGGACGCGACCTTAAAAATTTTCCATGAACTCAACAAAGAATACGGTTCCCATGTGGGCGTCGTGATCCAAGCCTATCTTTATCGCAGCGTGGATGATTTAACGGAAATCATCATGGCCGCAGGCCGCGTGCGCTTGTGCAAAGGCGCCTACAAAGAGCCTCCCATGAGCGCCTTCCCGGTCAAGGAAGACGTCAATCAAAACTTTGACCGCCTTTGCGAGATGCTCATGAAAGACGGAAGTGATCCGGCCATTGCGACGCATGATGAAATCCGCATTCGAAATGCCCTCGCCTTCGCGCGCAAATATGGACGCGGGATCAAAGACTTTGAGTTTCAAATGCTTTTGGGAATCAAAAATAAGCTTGCTGTGGATCTTGCCAAAAGTGGTTACCGCGTGCGTCTCTACCTGCCCTATGGCAAGGAATGGTTCGGCTATTTTTACCGAAGGCTTCGCGAGCGCAAAGAAAACCTATTTTTTGTCCTTAAAAATTTATTCCATTCCTAAAAAATTTATGGAAACAATGACTGCCTTGGTCAAATCGCATGACGGAGAAGGGGCCGATATCAAAAAAATAGCGGTTCCCAGGCCCCGCAGTGGCGAAGTTCTGCTTAAGGTCCATCGCTCCTCCATATGCGGCAGCGATTTACCGATTTATTACTGGAGTTCCTGGGCGCCCCGGCGCATCAAACCGCCGCTCGTTTTCGGACACGAAATTTGCGGCGAGGTCGTGGAAAAAGGAGCGGGCGTCACGATTGCCGTTGGGTCTCGGGTCGCCGTCGAATCCCACATCTACTGCGGCTACTGCGCCACTTGCGCCGCCGGAGACAGGCACCTGTGCCGCCGGATGGTTTTAGTCGGCATAGACACCGATGGCGGCTTTGCCGACTATGTGACGATTCCCGAACGTGTTTTGTGGAAGCTGGACAGCCGCATCCCCTATGATTATGCGAGCCTTATGGAGCCTCTCGGCAACGCCATCTACACGGTCTGCGTGGAACCTGTTCAAGAAAAAACCGTCCTGGTGATGGGTTGCGGCCCCCAAGGACTCTATGCCGTTCAAGCGGCCAAAGCCGCCGGCGCCGCGCTTATCGTCGCCGTTGAAAAAAGCGCCTTCCGGGCCAAATTAGCCAAAGGGCTCGGCGCCCACCACGTAATCGGAGACCATAATGAGACATTTCAAGACATTCAAGATAAATTACTCTCCTTCAATCAAACGCAAGAAGGGTTTGATGTTTGTCTTGAAATGTCAGGCGCATCGGCCTTGATCTCAACGGCCTTCCGCGTGCTGCGCAACGGCGGCCGATTGAGCCTGTTCGGACTGACGGCCGGCAAAACAGGCATTGATATTGGCGAGGATATTATTTTCAAGGGTATTCACATCTACGGGATTCTTGGCAGACGCTTATTTGAAACTTGGGAAATGATGGAAAAATATCTTCTGGAAGATAAAATCAGCCTGCCCAAAGTTGTTACCCACGAATTTCCCCTCACTCAGGCGCAGGAAGCCTTCGCTCTCTTTTCAGCGCCGGAAAAAGCCTGTGGAAAAATCGTCTTTAAAGTCAATTCATGACCATAAAAACGACCCCTGAAGCGCCGGTTCATAAATTCTCTTCGATGAAATTTTTGACCCAGGAACTTGATGATCTTAAAAAAACAGGTCAATTCCGAAATCTGAAAATTTTGGAAAGCCCACAGCAGGCGGTTTCCCTCATCAATGGACGCGAAGTGATCAACCTGACATCCAATAACTATCTCGGCCTGGCCACGCATCCCGCGCTTATTGAGAATGCCCGCGCCGCCACAAGCGCCTTCGGCGTGGGCACCGCGGCCGTGCGTTCCATTATCGGAACCCAAAAAATCCATCAAAATCTTGAAAAACGCCTGGCTCTGTTTAAGGGAACGGAGGCCGCCGTGGTGTTGCAATCGGGATTTGCGACCAATATCGCCGTGGTTCAAAGCGTCTTAAGCGATGAGCAAGACATCCTAATTTCCGATGAACTCAACCACGCCTCCATCATTGATGGCGGCCGTCTCTCCAAAGCGAAACGTTTTATTTATCCCCACAAAAACATGCAAGCTCTGGAGAGCCTCCTTAAGACTCATGCTCCGGGAGCAAGGCGTCGAATGATTGTGACGGATGGAGTTTTTTCCATGGATGGCGACGTGGCTCCGTTGCCGGAAATCGTCGAAATTGCCGGCCGCTTTGATGCCATAGTCATGGTTGATGACGCGCATGCATCAGGCGTCATGGGCCCTCAAGGGCGCGGCACGCCGGCATATTTCGGCTTGACCGACCGCATTCCCATACACATAGGAACTCTCTCCAAAGCGATCGCCGCCATGGGCGGCTATGTGGCGAGCACTCAAGAAATGCAGGATTTCCTTTTTCATAAAGCGCGGCCCTTTTTATTTTCCAGCTCGCACCCGGCAAGCGTCATCGCGACCTGCATGGCAGCCTTGGACATTTTGGAAACGGACTCCGCGCGCCTCCATCGGCTCTGGGATAACGCCCGACATTTCAAAGCAGGACTCGTCAACATGGGCTTCAATACGGGCGCTTCGGAAACTCCCATCACACCAGTGATCATCGGTGACACGCGCTTGGCGCGCGCCATGGAAGAGCGACTTTTTGAAGAAGGCATTTTTGCCCTCTCCATCACCTACCCAACGGTCGCCAAAGGCAAAGAACGCCTGCGCACGATCATAACCAGCGAACATTCAAACCAGCATCTCGAAACCGCCTTGGCCGCATTTCATAAAATAGGACGGTTGTTGGGGATTCTCAATAAATGACGGCGTCCAAAAGTACTGTTGCCCCCAAAAATCGTCCTTACGACGCCAGCCATTATGCTCTGACCGTGAGGCTCAATTCAGCGATCGGAAACTTTAACAATACCGTTAGCGTCAGCCTTACGGCAATTTCTGCCCTTGATCAAATTGAACTTGATTGCCAAGACTTAAAAGTTACCTCGGTCCGCCTGGCCCCATTAAAAATAGAATTGCCGTTTAAGCAAAACCATGAGAATCACACGCTCTTAATCACCTTGGATACGCCTCTTAAGGGTGGTCAAAACGGGATCATTGAAATTGACTATCAAGGCCAAGCCTCGACCCACCATGACGGCTTCTTCTCAGTCAATGACCCTGATAATCAGACGCGTCCCAAGCTTTATTTTACCCACTTCGAAGCTTTGGCCGCGCGTAAATTTTTTCCTTGCAATGATGAGCCTTATGACAAAGCCACGTCCGAACTCATCATTGAAACGGAACCTGAATATGAAACGCTGTCAAATGGCCGCAAGGTTCTGGATCAAACATTCACCGCAGCCGATGGATCTGCGCTGCGGCGCACTCATTGGAAACAGGAACGGCCGCACAGCACCTACCTCATCTGCATGGCGGCCGGCATTTTCGATAAAATAACCTCAAGCGCCCAGGGTGTGCCTCTGGAAATTTACACGGCGCCCGGCCGAGCCAAGGATATCGAATTTGCGATGGATGTCATGCGGCGGTCCCTATCCTTCTTCGAATCTTTTTATGCCGTTAAATATCCCTGGACTCATTACGGCATGGTTGGGGTTCCCGGCTATCTCTGGGGCGGCATGGAGCACACCACATTGAGCGCCATGCGAGAATCCGTCATGACCATTGAGGACCCGAGCGCCCAAATCCAGAAACTGCACATTGCCGCCGTCACCACGCATGAATTGGCCCATCAATGGTTCGGGAATTACGTCACCATGAAATGGTGGGATGACATTTGGCTCAACGAGGCCTTCGCCTCCTACATGGAAACCGCAGCCGCGGAAAATTATTTTCAAAATGATTTTCCCCTTTTGGAGACTATCGCGGCCGCCTGGGAAAATTACTTCAGGCAGGAAGACGGCCCGCGCAGCCACGCGATTATCTCTGAAGATTTGCCGTCGCCGGATGACGCCTTCGACAGTATTAACTACACCAAAGGCGAACAGGTCCTACGCATGCTTGATTTCTATATCGGCCGGGAAAATTTTAAAAAGGGCATTAACCTCTACATGACGCGCTACGCCCTGTCCAATGCCACGCACAAAGATTTCATGGCCGCTATGGAGGAAGTTTCAGGAGAAAACTTACAAGGCTTCGTTAAATCCTGGCTTCTCTCTAGAGGCTATCCTGTTTTAACCATTAAAGAGACTTGGGATGCGACGCGCCAAGAGCTTACCATCGACGTCAAACAAAAATCAAATCATGCCGATGATTCGACCATTTTTGATTTTAAAATTCCCGTAACTTTTCATCGGGAACATTCACCAGTCATGAATGAATCCCGAACGATTCATCTTCGTCAAAAAACTCAAACCTTGCGCCTCGCCCTTAAGGCAAAACCCGAATGGATCACGTGGAATCCGAGCGGCGCGGCTTTAGTGCGAATACAAAGGGACGCCCCCGATGAAGAATGGGCCCTGCAAGCGGCCTGCGACAGCGACCCTGTGGCGCGCCTCGCCGCGCTGTTTGAATTAGCGAATCCTTGGATGGACCGCGGAGCTCAAGAAATGGGTCCGCTTTCGAATTTGGCCCGGAGCGCCATCCATCGCTCGCTCAAGAATGATCCTTCGCCTTATGTCCGCGCCATTTTCGCTGAAAAACTTTTGGTCGGCAAATGGCCGCGCTACCCTGATTATTTTGCCGAAACACTCTTGGAGGAGGCTAAAAATCCATCGAATCTCCCGCCTAACGACCCCGTCGGCCGGAGCTTCGTTCAAGCTCGCTATTTGGCGCTTTTAGGAAAATCCTCTCATGCCGGATCGCGGAGACATGTCTATGGACTTCTTAAAGAGACGTCGGCATCTTTGGATATCATCGCCGGTGCGGCCTGGGCCATGGCGGGATTTTCCGACTTAGAAGCCATCGAGAGTCTTAAATCCGCCCTGCGCTGGCAATCCAGACGGAGCTACGCTTTCAAAAAATCAATTCTTTTGGTTTTTGGATCAATCGGTCATCCGAGCGTGATTCCCGAAATCTCCGGCATCTTCAAAAGTCCCGATGCGAGCAACGAGATTGTGGGCGGCATTCTCCGGCGTTTTGGAAATAACGAAATCTTGAAAAACTGCGCAGCCGGCGCCAATTTCATTGGCGACTTTGTCATTGAACCCAATAGCTATAACGATCAAATGAAAGCAGGGGCCATTAGGTGCCTTGAAGAATCCAAATCCCCGGAAGTGCGTCCGGCCATTGAGGCGATCGCTCAAAAAGCCGCCACGGCGCGCTTGCGCGCCCTGGCTCAAAAAGTGCTGGATAAAAATTTTTAAAACGGCCATGAAAAACGCTCTTCGATTCCCTGGAAATCAAAAAAATTGAGAGACTAAAAAATTAAAAAAATGACTCATCATCAACATTGGCGCCTTATTTCCTGGAATGTCAACGGCCTGCGCGCCGTGGCCAAAAAAGGTTTCCCGGAATGGTTTTCCATTGAGAAACCCGACATCCTCTGCCTACAGGAAACAAAGGCCCACCCTGATCAAATTCCTCCGGAGATTAAAAATTTTAACGGCTATGAATCCAATTTTAATTGGGCCGTTAAAAAAGGCTACAGCGGCGTCGCTACATTTGCCCAAAGCGCTCCCATTAAAATTGAGTCCTCGATCGGCAATCCCTCTTATGACCAAGAGGGCCGTGTTTTAATTCACCAGTACCCCCTGTTCACCTTATTTAACGTCTACTTCCCAAATGGCAAACAAAGCCCGGAACGCCTGGCTTACAAAATGTCGTTTTATAAAGATTTTCTAAAACTCTTAAACGCCTACGGCAAAAAAGGCCAAAAAAATTTCGTGATCTGCGGCGATGTCAACACGGCGCACAAAGAAATTGACCTCGCCCGACCCAAAGAAAACTCCAAAATTTCAGGATTCCTACCCCAGGAACGCGCCTGGATTGATGAATTACTGGCCAATGGCTATTTAGACACCTTCCGCGTTTTTGAAAAAGGTCCCAACCACTACACATGGTGGGATATGCAAAGCCGCGCCAGAGAACGCAATGTGGGATGGCGTATTGATTATTTTTTCATTTCAGCAACACTCGAACCCAATCTCAAAAAAGCCTCGATTATGCCTCATGTCATGGGTTCGGATCACTGCCCAGTCAGTATAGAGTTGACTTTTTGAGCTCCTTGCTCTGACCCCGTCGCTCCCGTTGCTGACTAATGAAGAAAATGCCGGATGCCGGTGAAGACCATGGCAAGGCCTTTTTCGTTGGCCGAAGTGATGGTCTCCTCATCGCGAATGGAGCCGCCGGGCTGAATAATCGCGGAAACGCCGAATGACGCGGCCTCTAAAATGGAATCGGCAAAAGGAAAAAAACCATCAGAGGCTAGAACCAAGGGCGACATGCTGGTGGCGATCATCTTTCGGTCACGAATTTTCCAAATGGCTGTTTTTAAAGAATCCACTCGGGAAGTCTGTCCGCTACCGATGCCTAAAATTCGATGATCATAAGCCAAGACAACGGCATTGGATTTCACATGTTTCGTCACCGTCCACGCAAATTTTAAGCTGGTCCATTCTTTCTCCGTGGGTTCACGCCGGGTCATGGTGCGCAGTTCCGAGGGCCAGAGCCGAGTGTTTTTCTCCTGGACAAGCAGTCCCCCGGAAATCGTTCGATAATCAAAATCCGCCAACGGAGAAACCTCGCGCAATCTCATCGTTAGGAGCCGTACATTTTTCTTAGCTTTCAAAATCTCCAGGCTCTTGCTATGAAACTCCGGCGCCACCACGCACTCAAGAAAATACTTTGACAGCTCTTCGGCGGTTTCAGGATCCACTTCGCGGTTAAATCCAACGATACCGCCGAAGGCCGATACGGAATCCGCTTCATACGCCTCTCGAAATGCGGTCACTAAATTTTCACTCACCGAAACACCGCACGGACTTGTATGCTTGACGATGGCGCAAGCGGCGCCATCAAAAGACTTGACCAAATTCCAGGCAGCCTCAAGATCAAGATAATTGTTGAAGGAAAGCTGTTTTCCTTGAAGGGCGCGGGCATGGGCCAAGCCGCCATGGACCTTGGGCAGCGCATAAAGAGCGGCTTTTTGATGAGGATTTTCGCCGTATCGTAAATCTTCTGATTTCTTCAAGCGCAACGTCAGGCTCTCCGGAAACGTGGCCGGCACATGGCCTCTAAAATAACTCGCGATCGCCGCATCGTAATTTGCCGTATGTTCGAACGCCTTATAAGCCAACAAACGCCGGTCCTCTAAAGATAAATCGCCGGTGGACTTTAATTTTTCAAGAATCCACGGATAATCCTTGGGATCGGAAATGACGATGACGTTAGGATAATTTTTAGCCGCAGCGCGCAAGAGGGTGACGCCGCCAATGTCAATAAACTCGCGCAACAAATCTTCCTCTTCGCGCGCCTCCATCATTTCTTCAAAAGGATAAAGATTAACGCAAACGAGCCCGATCTCCTCGATGCCGTGCTGATTCATGTCCCGGCGATGGCCGGCATCGGTGGGACTGGCCAAAATACCGCCCAAAATTTTAGGGTGCAGAGTTTTCACGCGACCGCCCAAAATTTCAGGAAAACCGGTCAAAGAATCCACCGAACGAGCCGCAACGCCGGCCCCGGATAGTTCGCCGGCGGTTTTTCCTGTGGCGATCAAGTCAAATCCCAGGTCCTCCAGCGCGCCGGCAAATGGCGCCAAGTCAATTTTGTTACTAACGCTAATTAAAGCCGTTTTATTCATCACCGCCGCCGTTGTCGTCATAACGGACCGCCTTTCTTGATATTTCAGGAGAAAACCCTTGACGCAACAAAAACCCATAAGCCTTCGCCGCCATCTTTGGGCTCGACAATTTGTACCTTTTTTGAAGAGCTTTTTGGGCCGCCGACAATTCCTGCTCGCTTGTTGCCAGCGCCTCCTCCGACGTCAAAGCCGATTGCGCAACCTCCGGATCAATCCCATGATTCCGCAAGGCTTCCTCGACTCGTCTCAATCCCCTTCCTTTGCGAGCCTCGCGGCGAACCAACATTTTTGCGTACTCAAGATCATTAAGAAATCCTGACTTTTTTGCCCTAGCGACAACATGATCAATTTGCGCCGGGACGGCTCCGGCAAGTTCGAGTTTGCGGCGCAACAGCGTCACGCTTTGGGCGCGCCGAGAAAAAATTTTCAATGTTTTATTCCAAAGCAGGCCTTCGTCAATGATTGGGTTCATTTTTTCGGCAGCCTCGCCAAAAATTCTTCTTCACCAATAACCTTAATTTTTAAATCATTGGCTTTTTTAAGCTTACTGCCGGTGTTGACTCCGGCAACAACCAGCGTGGTTCTCTTGGTGATGATTGAGCCGGATTCGCCACCCAGGGAACGCACCAAAGACTCCGCTTCGCTGCGGCTCCGGCTGGATAACTCACCGGTAAAAACAACCACCTCTGCGCTGAAGGGTCCGCGCGAGGTTTCTTTTTTCGGCTCTTTCATGGAAAACCCAAACCTTGAAAGCTTGTCAAAAATTTCTTTAGTTTTGGCCTGCTTAAAAAATCGTTGGATCGCTTCGGCCACAATGCCCCCCACCTCGGGCACGGCCAATAGCTCCTCTCCGGTCGCATGCGACAAATGCTCCATCGTCTCGAAGCGTTCCGCCAAAACGCGCGCCATTTTTTCGCCGACATGCCTTATCCCCAGGCCATACAGCACGCGAGACAAGGGCTTGGCTTTGCTCAACTCGATTTGATCAAGAAGCTTACCGGCCTTTTTGTCGGCAAAAAGCTCAAGCTGCGTCAACTGTTCTTTAGTCAATTGATACAAATCAGCCGCATTGCGCGCCCAGCCCTTGGCTACAAGCTGCTCCAGCGCAGCCTCCCCCAAACCATCAATCTCCATGGCCGAGCGTCCGGCCCAATGCGCCAGAATTCCCTTGAGCTGCGCCGGACAGTCAATCGTATTCGAACACCGATACGCCACCTCCCCATCCTTGTCTTTAATGACGGCGCTTCGACAGGAAGGGCACAGTCTGGGCGGCTTGATAAGCTTAGTTTTTGAGCCTCGCCCGACAACTTTGATGACTTTGGGAATAACCTCTCCGGCGCGCTCAATTAAGACCCTGTCGCCCAAACGCACCGCAAGCCTTCCAATCTCATCAAAATTGTGCAGCGAAGCGTGCCGGAGCGTGACACCGCCGCATGGGACCGCTTCAAGCTCGGCCACGGGCGTGATGGCCCCCGTCCGGCCGACGGAAAAAAGAACGTTCAAAAGTTTCGTTGTCGCTTGATGAGATTCAAACTTATAGGCCACGGCCCACCGAGGACTCTTGGCCGTTCGACCCAAAAGCGCTTGAAGGCTAAATTCATTAACTTTTATGACAAGCCCATCTGTTTCAAATGAAAGCCCTCCAAGATCATCGCGGGCCAATAAAATGGCCTCGCGAAGGCCCTCCCCGCTCGTTAAAAGCCGCCGGAAGGGAACTACAGGAAACCTCATCTCTTCAAGAGCCTCCAGGAATTGCCAATGGGTCCCATAGGCCCCATCCTCCATCCATCCAAACGAATGGGCATAAAAACGCAAAGGGCGGCTTGCCGTTATTTTGGGATCTTTTTGCCTTAAGGAGCCGCTCGTGGCATTGCGCGCGTTGGCAAAAATAGCCCCGCCTGATTTTTTTTGATCTTCCCTAAGAGCCTCAAAGGCCTTTTTCTGCATAACCACCTCGCCGCGCACCTCAAAGGCTCGGGGCCAGGAGCCCGATTCAAGAATTAACGGAATATTTTTAACGGCTCGCAAGTTGGAAGTGACATCCTCTCCGGTTTCGCCATCTCCTCGTGTCGCTCCTTGAACAAAATGACCGTTTTCATAATAAAGAGAAGCGCTTACCCCGTCAATTTTGGCCTCCATGACATAAGAGGGCGCCTGCTCGCCCAAAATTTTTCGCTGACGTTTGAGCCACTCGTCGAACTCATCAAGCGAATAGGTATTATCCAGAGAAAGCATGCTGGAACGGTGGCGCACCGGCGCGAAATCGCTCGACGGCTCACCGGCGACCCTTTGCGTCGGCGAATCCGCCGTTAAGAGCGCCGGGTTTTGGGTTTCAAGAGAGCTCAATTCGCGCAAAAGGGCGTCATATTCGGAATCTGAAATCGCCGGATTGGATCGCACATAATAGCGCCAATCATGCAACCTAATTTGACGGCGGAGCTCTAAAATACGCGCGGCAACGCCGGCGGCCTTAGAATGCCCAGAAACCATAGCGAAAGGACATCCGAAAAAAATTACCCATCAGCCTGATCGCTCTTAGTTATTTCCTTAGAAGGCTGTGTTCCGGAGCGCTCATTTTTTAGGCGGTCCAAAATGGCATTGACAAATTTTCCGGAATCTTCAGCGGAAAATTTTTTGGCAATCTCAACGGCCTCATTGATAATGACATTGACCGGAACATCGGACTTTTCCAAAATCTCATAAATGCCTAAGCGCAAAATGTTCCGGTCAACGGTGGACATGCGCTCAATTTTCCAATTCGTCGAAGTTGATGATAGAAGAGCGTCAATACGTTCGTGGCGCAATAACACGCCTTCATAAAGACCCCGTGCGTAACTCTTGACCGAATCATCCCATCGCCAATGAATACTGGAATGTTCCTCATCGGTTGATAATTCTGAAATTGACGGCGATGATGCCGCCAGCCATGCCTGCCCGGTTTCCAGCTTGCAATTATCCCAAAGATAAAGAGCCTGAAGGCAAAGCTCACGGGCGCTTCGGCGGGAACCCACTTAAGCCGGCATAGCGGCCGGGGCCAAAAAGTCCAACGTCCCATGTCCATCGTCCAGCGGCCTATGTCCTAAGTCAAACTGATCCATTATCATATAAGATGCTCAAATCCCGCCTGAGTTAATGATGCGTTCGGTGACGATTTTAGGTATTGCTGCTTAAGGCCGGCCATTTTTAATGCGGCCTGGGCAGCTTCACGACCACGGTCAAGCTCGCCGCGAGTGCGTTCGTGCGCCAATGACAAAGACGGCGAAGAAATAACGCCTAGGCCGATAGGAATTCCGGTTTCAAGCTGAATCATTTGCAGCCCCGTCATGCAAGCCTGCGCTAAATAGGTGTTTTGATCCGTTTGTCCTTGAATAATGGCTCCAAGACAAACGACGGCATCCGGTGGATTTTTCTGCAGCGATAGAAACTTGGCCGCCATGGGAAGTTCAAAAACGCCGGGGACCCGGACGACATCCGTCACTTCAGCGCCGGAATGCTCCAATATGGCCGCTTGCGCCGAATGAAAAAGCTGCCCTGTGACCTCGTTGTTAAATTCTGAAACAACAATGGCAATTTTAAGCATGGGCTCCGTTATTCCGTGGCAGAGAGGGCCATCTCTTCCAGATCAATCATGTGGCCCATTTTTTCTTTCTTAACCTTGAGATAACCCATCAAATAATGCCCGTTCTCCGAAGGCCGAACCTGCAGAGGCAGCCTTTCCGTCACTGCCAGCCCATGGCCCTCGATGCCGATAATTTTTTTAGGATTATTGGTTAAAATTCTTAGCGATGTCAAGCCTAAATTCTTAAGAATTTGAGCTCCGATACCGTATTCTCTTAGATCCGCCTTAAAACCCAATGCCTGATTGGCTTCAACGGTATCCAACCCCTGATCCTGTAATTGGTACGCCTTAATTTTATTGGCCAGACCCACTCCCCGGCCCTCTTGATTGAGATACAAAAAAACGCCGGCGCCCTCTTTGGCGATCATTTCAAGGGCTCTTTTTTTCTGCTCACCACAGTCGCAGCGCAGCGAATGCAGGGTATCCCCGGTGATGCACGATGAGTGCACGCGGACTAAAACATCTTTTTTGCCGGCTACCTCACCCATGGTGAGCGCGAGGTGCTCCCCCCCTGAAATGCTGTCGCGATAAAGGTAAAGTTCGAATTTTCCATAGTGGGTCGGAAAATGCGCTTGAGCGACGCACTCCACCAATTGCTCTTTTTGACGGCGATATTCAATGAGGGCGGCGATCGTGATGATTCCCATCTGATATTTTGCCGCAAAGCGCATCAACTCCGGAAGCCGCGCCATTGAGCCGTCGGAATTAATTATCTCGCAGATAATTCCCGCCGGAAAAAGACCGGCCATTCGGGATAAGTCAACGCTGGCTTCCGTGTGGCCCGCGCGCACCAGCACGCCTCCCTCGCGGTAGCGCAAAGGAAAAATATGTCCCGGGCGGCGCAAATCCTCCGGGCGGCTGTCTGGATTGATGAGTAATTCAACCGTTTTTGCGCGGTCATGCGCTGAAATCCCCGTTTCCACGCCGTCAATGCCATCAACGCTGACGCTAAACGCGGTATCCTTGCCGGAAGCCGACGGCGGCACCATTTGAGGAATTTTTAAACGGTCCAAAACCTCGCCCTGCATGGGTACGCAGACTAAGCCGCGGGCATGGGTGATCATAAAATTGATCGCTTCAGGCGTTACCTTATCTGCGGCCATGACCAGATCGCCTTCGTTCTCCCTATTAGGATCGTCAATAACAATAACCATCTTTCCCGAACGGATATCATCAATGGCTTCATCAATGGTCGCAAATTGGTATTTTTTCTTCGCTTTCATTTCTTGTCTCCAAGCAATGGGATAGGTATTAGAGTATTAAACCTCTGCATCTCTTTAGCGCTCTGAAGCGCCCCCTCCGTCATTCTAAGTGAAACGAAGGATCTTGCATCCTCGGCGGAGTTTACCCTCGAGTGAAGCGAAGACCTCGGAATGACCAATGACTTCAAACGGCTAAAATAATAGACCTATTATAGAAGTTTAAAAGGGAAATTTCTAAAATTTTAAGTTTTTCAGCTCACGATCTAAAATCTCTGTCAATAACGGCTCGGGCCAAATAATCCGTTTCGATATTAACCCAATCGCCGACACGCCTAAAACCCAGTGCGGTTCTCTTGACCGTTTCAGGAATCAAACAAACATCAAAAATCATTCTTTTTTTTGATCTTGCCACCCGGTTAATCGTTAAACTAATCCCATCAATGGCGATGCTGCCTTTAGGAACGACACAGAGACTTTGATCCTCGACTAAAATCTCAAAAATCAAAGAGTTGCCCTGTCTTCTCCTTCCTTTAAGCTGTGCCATTGCATCAACATGTCCCAATACCAAATGGCCGCTGATACGCTGCCCGAACTTCAATGAACGCTCCAAATTCACCCTATCGCCGGCCTTGGCCCGGCCCAAATTAGTTATTTGAATAGTTTCTTGGCCCGCATCAAACTCCGCCATATTTTGATATTTTTGGACAACGCTCAAACAAACCCCATTGACAGCCAGGCTCTCGCCCCGGCGCATCGCCCATTTTCGGGGAAGTTTAATTTTAAGCCGGCGTGCCTTGAAAAATTTAACAATACCGACACCCTCAATAATTCCCTGAAACATGCCCCTATTCTCTCATGGACCCTTCAAACGCAGCAGTTGCGGCAGCGCCTGGCCGATAAATTGCACGGCGATCGCGGCCAAAAGTAACCCCATCAAACGGGTAATAATATTCATCGCGATTTGATTAAGCCAGGTGGCGCCCCGCACGCCGAGACGTAAAACGCCGAAGCTTGCGGCGCTCGCCGCAAATATGGAAGCGATCAATAAAATTTGTTTAGGCCATCCTTCCGCCTGGCTGCTCAAGACAATGACCGTTGAAATCGCGCCGGGGCCCGATAACATCGGTATCGCCAAGGGCGTGATCGCAATATCCGTCTTTTCCGTGGCCTGAATTTTCTCCTCCTCCGTTTCCTGAATAGCCGAACGCTTGGCCCGCAGCATATCCATCGCCACCAAGAGCAAAACAATGCCGCCCGCGATCTGAAAAGCGTAAATTGAGATGCCAAAAATCTTAAAAATAAACCGACCTAAAAAAGCAAAGGCAATGAGAACTCCCGAACACGTGATGCAGGCCACGCGAGCCATGCGCAAGCGCGCTTCATGAGAATCGCTGAAGGTCATCGCTAAAAAAGCGGGAATTGCCGCCACTGGATTAATGATCGCAAAAAGGGTGCTTATGGTCAGAAGTGTGTATTCAAGCATAGACAAAGGATTGAGGGATGCGGGGCGAGGGGTGGGATTGAGATAAACTTAACGCCTGATGATTTCCTTGAAGATGCTTATTTAAAATTGTCCAGAACAAGCCTTGGGGATTCAGGGTACCATGAATGAGCAAATCCGCTCCTGCGCGGTAGACGTTCCATGATGTGAGCCGGGCTGCCTGCGTGAGATTAAGGCCGCGGCCGGAAATAACAGATTTTGCTTGAGCGCCGCCGATTAATTTAGGCGCCGTAAACCACAAGACCTCATCCACGAGATTTTGTTCAAGAAAATACGCATGCGTTCTTGCGCCTCCTTCAATCAAAAGCGTTTGCACCCCCTTAAGCGCCAAATAGCGCATGGTTTCCGAAAGATTCAATCCGCCTTCATTTTTACCCACGAAAAGAAGTTCGACATGCTTATTAAACAATTCATTCAAACGCGGAGAGTGGCGCGCGGCGGTCACAATGATCGTCGCCGCATGATCCGTCTGAATAACTCTCACGCGCCCAGGCAATCTCAACAACGGGTCAAAAATGACCCTTAAGGGATTGCGTCCAAAACCATGAGACGAAAATTCCGGATTGTCCGCAACAACGGTGCCCACTCCAACGCCGATGGCATCAATGATGGAACGAATTTTCCATGACATCGCTCTGGCGGAATCACTGGTGATCCACTTTGATTGCCCATTTTTATCCGCAATTTTTCCATCAAGAGTCATGGCAGCTTTTAAAATGACATAGGGCCGCTTCAGGCTCATTTGGGTTTCAAAAGGCAAATTAAGCGACCTGGCCTCTTTTTGAAGACACCCTGTCATCACCTCTATCCCGGCGCGGCGTAAGAGAGAAAACCCGCGACCCCGCACCCGAGAATTGGGATCGCCGGTGGCCGCTATAACCTTGGAAACGCCTGCTTTAATCAAAGCGTCCACGCAAGGAGGCGTTTTACCCCAATACGAGCACGGTTCAAACGTTACATAAGCCGTGGCGCCCCGGGTGTACGAGCGAAGCCCTCTCAAGGCCTCAATCTCGGCATGAGGTCCTCCAAAACGCCGATGAAAACCGTGAGACAAAATCTTGCCCCCTCGAACCAAGACGCACCCAACCAATGGGTTTGGCGTTGCCCGGGGAAATCCCTTGGCCGCCAATTGCAGAGCCCTGCTCATCATCCGGCAATCATTTTGATCAAACAATTGGTCCGTTTCCATTCATTCCGAATAATAGAATTTTAGGGCGCAGGGTTTGAGCAAGCGTTCAGCCATCAGCTATCGGTTGTCAGCTGCCCAAGAGAATCGAGACGCATTTCATTCTTCTGCTGAAAACTGACCGCCGAACGCTGTCCTAGCAAATCAACCCAGACCTATTGAAGGCAACAAGCTGACCAGCCACGCCAGGCGATTGGTCATGAGCAAAACGCCGAGGCCGGCGAGCAAAGTTCCAGTGCCGATTTCAATTTTACGGTAATGGGGTCTCACCTTGGCCAGGACCCGCTGAAACTGCGCGATAAAAAAGCTCGAAATTAGAAAGGGTATCCCGACGCCCAAGGAGTAAAAAACCAGCATTGCCGCGCCCTTGGAAACCGACGCCTCCGAAGCCGAATAAATTAATATGGCGGAGAGCACCGGACCCACGCAAGGCGTCCAGCCCGCGGCAAAAACCATGCCTAATAAAAAAGCCCCAATGGGTCCTGGTTTCTTAAAATTCATGGAAAAACGCATCTCGCGATAAAAGGGCATGATCTGAAAAACACCCGCCACATGAAGCCCAAAGATAATCATCAAAAGCCCTCCCCCCCATCGCAGCCAATCTTGAAATGAGGTCATAAACCTTCCGGCCGCGCTCGCCGTGGCGCCCATGGCCGTAAAAACAGCGCCGAAACCAAAAATAAAAATCAAGGTTGAGAAAATCAATGAACGACGCAAGCCATTGATATCTTGGGAGGCCGTCAATTCCTCAAGTTCAAAGCCCGTAATGAGCGCAAAATAAGCAGGAATCAAAGGCAAAATGCATGGCGACAAAAAGGTCAGCATCCCCGCAACAAGACTGGCCAATAGCGGAAGACTCGCAAAAAGACCATTTAAGGGCCCGGCTACGGAAATGGCGCCGGCCGCCAATGTCTCTTGGTTATTGAGGCTCGCCAAAAGTTCCCCAACCTCCCCAGGGGTGACCGTTGGCCGTCGAAAAATAATCTCCCCTCCTTGCGCGATGCCGATATTGACAGGGATAGGCCGGATCTTGTAGCGATCAACAACAATGCCCTCCTCGTCTAAAAGCATCGGGTAGGGCACTTGGAATTTTCTTCGAAAGACTTCGACATCAGAAGGATCTTCCATCAGACTCACGGAGATAAACTGCACTTCCTGATGCTTTTGACTCGCCTCAACCAATGCGGGCGTTTCCGTGTTGCATTCAGGACACCAGGTGGTGTAGAGCGTCAGCCAAACAGGATTCTTTTGATACAGCCCGGAAAGCTTCGTCGCCTTTCCCTCGATGGTCGGCAGCTCAAAATCCGGCGCGCGCTGGCCAGGATAAGGACCTGGTTCAAGCCCCCAAAGCAATTCCGCCCCAATAATAAAAAATAATTTTAGAATCATATGCTACATAAAATGACCACAGACCATCAGAGCCTCAATGCGACGAATATTATTATAGAGTTATTAGGCTATTGGTTGATCGTGTTTTCGATTTATTAAAAAATTTGATCAACCCCGTGGCTTTTCAATTTTACCATTAGCCGGGATTCCGCAGTTTCTCTCCCTTTCCATAAACTTTTGTCGCCCCAATCACTTCCTGCCATTTATGATTTCCCTACAAAAAGTATAAGGGGAATTTAAAATTTATGCCAATAGAGAGACGCGCAGCCCTCTTGATCCGTTGTTATGCGGCAGGAGCAAGCTCCAGGGCGCGCAAACCATCCTGCCAAGGAAAACGGCCACGGCGCCGATTTTTTTGGGCTGGGGGTCGCGCGAGAAGCAATACGCTTGGGAGGAAGGAAAATCGCGGACAAAACGCTCCAGGCTGCGCGCGTGCTTTGCCTGAATCTCCTGAGCCGACTCGATCTCGATTAATCCCAACTTCCGGTACGCCAGGAATCCCCCTCGCATGAGATCGGGGGCGCCTTGCGCCGGCTATGGCTATGGCGTTAAAGGATATAATAGATTAAGATTAAGAAGAATCCATGGGTTTGGTAAACGCTGCCCTTAAGCTTAAAAATCCGAGACAAGCCAATTTGTCTGCGGTCGAAGTGGACGCCCTTGTTGACTCAGGCGCCGTTCACCTCTGCATCCCAGAACATGTCCGCATTCAACTTAAGCTGGAAGAAATTGACAAAAAAGAAGTTACTCTAGCTGACGGCTCGAAAAAACTAGTTTCTTATGTCGGCCCAATTGAAGTGAGATTTAAAAATCGCGTTGGCTTTGCCGGAGCTTTAGTCATGGGTGATCAAACGCTCCTGGGGGCAATCCCAATGGAGGATATGGACTTAGTTATTATTCCCAAACTACGCGCTTTGGACATTAATCCTGAAAGTCCCAACATTGCGTCATCCACCGCAAAATAAAAGTTTCGCTCTCGGTCCAACAAGAATAGGGTGCGAAAGGCGCTAAAACCCCAACGTCAAGCCAACCCTATGATTAAGGCTCAAGTCCCCAAAGGGCTCAATGGCGTAATCAATGGAAAAGTTTTTTTCTCTCCATCCCAGGCCATAGG
>JACQPE010000054.1 GCA_016207685.1 Elusimicrobiota bacterium
CGCAGGACTCTACCCAAGCCCGGTGGCGCATGCGGATGTTTCGACATCTACCACGCACAAAACCTTGCGCGGCCCGCGCGGCGGGCTCATTTTAACCAAAAAGCCGCTGGCCGCGGGTGTTGATCGAACCAACTTTCCAGGAAACCAAGGCGGACCTCTCATGCATGTCATTGCCGCAAAAGCGGTTTGTTTTCAGGAGGCCTTAAAGCCGGAATTTAAAAATTATCAACAACGCGTGCTCGCCAACGCCCGGACCCTGGCCAACGAGCTAACCCGACTTGGATTTCGCATCGTCTCGGGCGGCACGGACTGCCATCTCTTAAGCGCTGATTTGCGGCCCAAAAACATCACCGGCAAAGAGGCGGAAACCTGCCTCTACAAAGCGGGCATCACAGTCAACAAAAACACCATCCCTTATGACCCCGAAAAACCCGCGATTGCCAGCGGTATCCGCCTTGGGACTCCTGCCGTGACGACGCGGGGCATGGGCGAGCCTGAAATGCAAACAATCGCCTCCTGGATTAATGAGGCCATCCTCGCTGAACATCAAGACGCCAAATTGAAAACGATCAAAAATGAAGTCCTGCGCTTATGTCAAAAATTTCCCGTTTATCCGGACCGTCTTGAAGCCATGGAGGCGCTGGCCCCTATCATGCGATGACGCACCAAGCGGGTGTCCATATTGTTTCGCATCCACTTTTAGCACAACATCTGACCAAACTGCGCGCCAAGGAGACTCTCGCCAGAGAATTTCGCTGGTCGCTTAAAGAGTCGGCCAAAATTCTTCTTCTTGACGCCTTGGCCCAAGCTCCGATGAAAAAAATCCCCATTGAAACACCGCTGGCCAGGACCGAAGGCCAGATGCTGGCCATTCCCATCGTTTTAGTCGCTGTTTTGCGCGCGGGCCTCGGCATGATCGAAGGCATGACGGAAATTCTCTCCGAAGCGAGCCTGGGCCACATCGGCCTTTACCGCGACGAGCGCACTCTGCGTCCGGTCCATTACTACAGTAAAATTCCCCCCATCGCCCCCAATGCCTGGACGATTATCGTGGACCCCATGCTCGCGACCGGAGGCTCCGCCACGTATGCCATTAACCTCTTGCGCGAGAGAGGCGCCCGAACCGTCAAACAAATTTCTCTAATCGCCTCAAAGCGAGGCATACAAAACCTCCGGAAAGCCCATCCTGATATCGAAATCTTTGTGGCCCAAGTGGATAAAGTCCTCAACAACAAGGGCTACATCGTCCCCGGCCTCGGTGATTGCGGCGACCGTCTCTTTAGCACGGCCTAGGGCTGCCCCTTAAATTTGGCTGAGTCGGGATTTTATTTGCTTGAGCCTTGGCGGTCAATAGGCTGCCGCGAGGCGCGGTCAAGTTTTCCCAAGGCGAGCACAATCTGACGATCCATGCTCCAGAACGCGCCGTAGCGGCGGCCGAAATACGCCAAGTATAAAAAATCAAACGGGGACACGCGTCGCATCGAAACGGCCGCTCGATTGGAAACAATCTTGAGATTTTGCCATAGACTTCTCTTGATCTCTCCCAATGCCCACCATTCGTCCAAGCCCGATTTTTCGAATGTCGCGTATTGATCACGGGGGGGACTTAAATGAGCCAAGCTGATTTGAGCCGTGGCGCCCTGGTGATCTGAAAGTTGAAAAAGAGGATAGGGCCGATCCCACCTAAAATCCACGCCATGCGCCATAATATCCTGCGGCGCAAAATGCAGCGACGTATAAATTTGATCCACGCGGCCATCTGTATTGGTGGCGCCGCAAGCCCCCGGCTGCCCATCGGGACAAACATCATGGACGCCCAATAGCGACTTTAAAATACGGTAGCTTTTTTGACGCGGCGGAAAATTAAAATCCCCGGCGATCACAAAAGGCCTCTCTCCTGAATACTCACGCACAACGGAGCGCAAATCGAAAATCTGGGTGTTGCGCAGCGCAATGTAACGGTCATCTTCGGTGCTGGCGATCAAATGTGTGTTATAAACATCAACCTGACGGCCCGCCACATCAATGCGAACGGCAAGCGCTCCTTTCTTTGCCCAAAATTCGTCGTCCAAAAAATACCTTGACGGCTCCCGCGCGGTAAAGGGGAAAACTCGAACATCGCCAAGCGGGTAGCGGCTCAAAATCATTAATCCATTGCCGAAAGGCAACGCCTGCTTCAAGCGCGCCATGTGTGCGAATCCGGATTCCTTCCAAATTCGGCGCGCGTCGCCCGCGGTCCATATCTCCTGAAGACAAACAATGTCGTACGATGAATCTCTTAAACGTCTGCTAATTTCCGCAAACCGCGCCCGGCGCTTGGGAAGCGGCATAATCCAGGGAATGCCACCCACGTTGTAGGTGAGAATTTTAATGGATGGCGCAGGCTCGCTTGAAAAAACCGGCGCGGCCGCCCAAATTGCCACCGCCAATGACATTGCCGCCGTTTTTAATTTCACCAATGCTCCAACCCTTTAGTTTTGACCCTAATTCTAAAAATTGTCAATGAGAAATTACTCACTCTTGCTATCATAGCATCATGAACAAGCGGGATCCGATTTGCGGCATGGAAGGAAAGTGGACGGCGCACGCAGAAGTTTTTTGCTCCCATTACTGCGTGCGCGAATATGAAAAAAGGCGCGGCCTGCCGGCGCAAGAACCCCAAAAAATCAACCGCTTAACATGGGCTCAAGCGCTTAACGCCGGTGTCGTGCTCGCGACAATTTTTACTTTAACCGCCCCCCTCATCTGGCCGGCTGTCGCTCCCATGAAAAAATCATTGATTCATTACTACCGGCTCATGATGCCGGCTTTCGGCGTCGGCATTATTCTTGCGGGATTGATTGATGTTTTTGTCCCCAAAGAAATCATCTCAAGACTGCTGGGAGGAGGCGGCTACGGCGATGTGATCAAAGGCAGCGCTTTGGGGGTTGCGGCTAGCGCCTGCTCCCACGGGTGCCTGGCCATCTCCATCGAGCTTTATAAAAAGGGCGCCTCGCCGGCGGCCTTCACCTCCTTTTTACTGGCCTCCCCGTGGGCCAGCCTGCCCACAACCATTCTTTTGCTGCGCTTATTCGGAAGCCGGGGTGCCGTCA
>JACQPE010000056.1 GCA_016207685.1 Elusimicrobiota bacterium
AGCTGGATGACCGAAAAGGTCACGTCCAGTTTGATGAAGGGGGATCTGAAAACATATCTCCTTCATTGGAATTGAAAACGAAATAGGAGGAGAAATGCGTCAGAACTCTACTCTACCAATATACATCAATGTCAGGGTCGCGCCTCAATTGCCCATGGCCATACGCAATCTTCCCATGGATGAAGAGGACGCGGAGAAATTGCTGGATTCTCGCAAAGGTAAGCCATTGGCCCGGATGCCCATTTCAGCAGACATAGAATTTTCCGCTGGCAAGACAGCGGACCAGCCAATGATCGAAGAAAGGGAAAATCTGACGGATAATTTGCTGCGTTTGCTGGCCTCGGTTCCCTTGAACATCAATAGGGTCGAGTTTTACGTCGAGGAAATCAATATTTCTACGCGGACGCATGCTCTTGTTAGAAAAAAAATAAAAAAGTTATGGGAGAAAAGTTTTACCCCAGAGGATTGGGAGCGATCCGCGACGGATAAAATGTTCGAAAATTTCGCCTCTTGGCCTGTTGGCACAGATGGCGAATTCCAGGATTTCGGCCAATCAGAAGGCAACAGAGCGCTCAGCGTGCTTGGATCACAGGGAATGGCGGACTATGAATTACACAAACAAGAGGGTCTTAAGGCGGCCCAAGAGAAGGATTGGAAAAAATGCGTAGAGAATTTCGAGTCAATCATGGCGCAGGACCCTGCCCACTGGTTTGCGAATCTCCAGGCGGCCAATTGCTATTTGGGGGTTGACGTTAATCGAGCCTTTCAACACGCTGCCGTGGCTTTGAACAGTTTTCGCCACAGAAGTCTCTATTTGATCGTTGCCGATGGCTATTCCAAAAAGGACAATCGCGAAAAGGCCCTGTTCTGGCTTGACAAAGCGCTATCCGGCGGTTTGGTGATAAAAAGAAAGGATATTGAAGACGAATTTCCAAAATATAAAGATGACGCCGGTTTTCAGTCCCTCCTGCAGCAATATGGCATTCAATAATTTAATTGTGAAGGAATAAGGAGGCTATCATGATGCGATATCTTGGGAGCATACCCCTGTTGCGCTGGCTCGTTCTCGTGGCGGTTGTGGGCTCATGTGTTGGTTGCAGTGCGAAAGGCTCAAGCTACGTTGGCAGATGGGAGTGCTCATCCGGAGGCGGCGATTTCCTTGAAATCAAGGCGAACAACGGCGCTCTCTTAGTAACGGACGAGGATGCGACGTATCCTGCATCACTTGACGACAAAGGAACCCTCATAGTAAGCGTTCCTTTGATGGGATCGCTACCATTGCCCATAGACTCACAGAGTCGTGAACTTATTTCTTCCGCAGGCAGTTGCAAACGTTTCAATAAGGTCGCCAGCTCTTCTTCTGAAAAAATTCCGAGCAAAGCTTCGTCTCCTCCAGCCACTGCTGACGATGAAGGCGCCACCAGGGGCAAGCTTTCCAGTATCCGCTCCGCACTGTCAATCTACTATGGAGACAAGGATGGCAAGAATCCTTCAAACCTGAAACAACTGGCCGAGGGCGGCAAATACCTGGATTCTATTCCAAAGACGAAAACGGGTCATCATCCGGAATCCGACGCGGTCTATTCCGCGTGCGATACGAGTCAGCTGTCTGATAAGGGAGGGTGGGCCTATTGTGGCGATCCAACTAACAAAAATTGGGGCGCGGTATGGGCAGACTGCGCCCATAAGGATTCCAAAGGTGTTCCCTGGTATGAACGATGACCAATGCTCATCGCAAAATTTCTGAAAAAGGGAGGTAGAAAATATCATTAATACCGTCTTATTTAAGCAAGGCTATATGACAAACGCTTCCGCCCCGAGGCGGCCGTTTCGCGGCCACGCGGCTGAAGTTGGGTGTTATGCCTGCACCGCACACAAAGGAGAAAATAAATGAAAGACCTTTTCTTTTTCGAATCAATGCTGGTCCCAAAAATCATCACAATTGTCTATTGGTTGCTCTTGCTGCTTGCTGCTGGTTTCGGAATCAAATCAATGTTCAGCGGCTACGGCGGTGTAACATTCGGCAAATTCTTCATGGGCATCGCAATTATGGCGGGTTGCGCCATTGGCGCGCGAATTTGGTGCGAGCTATTGATCGTGCTGTTTAAAATCCACGAGAACATCAAGAAGCTTGCGGAAAGGCAGGTCTGAGTTATCCGTTAAAAAACGAATTGGGAATTCCGCGGACACCAGGAATTCCGGGGGAATCCAGGGGGAGGACGGGTTAGGTGGAAACGGTTTCGAGTTTTTTGAGGCGATTTTCGTGGTTTTTTAATTGCCTGTCGTGGTCTGCCAAGTGGCCGCTTTGCAGGGCGGTATCGCGCTCCACCTCTTTGGTGTCTTTAGCGAATGCGTCAACAGCCGAGAGAATTTCTGATTTAGTCTGGCGCAGGGCTTCTGAAAAAGTTTCAAATTTTCGTTCAAGTTTCAGGAGAAACATGGCCTGTTCGCTAAGAGCTGTCTTAACCGTACTAAGATCAGCCTTGACGCCATTAAGATCAGCCTTGACGCCATTAAGATCAGCCTTGACGCCATTAAGATCAGCCTTGACGCCATTAAGATCAGCCTTGGTTGCCAGGGCTTTCAGATCGCCTTTGGTTGCCGGTTCTTGGTTTATATTTTTCTTTTCTCTCATGCCGAGGAATTATAGCATGGCCCAATTAACCCCTTTTGCTCGGCCATTTTTATTTTTCCTGGGCATTGGACGTTATTATCCCAATGCGGACTTTGGTCCCCGCGAGGGTGGATTATTAAGCAGGGCCCGAGGATTGGTTTTATGTTCCTGAATTTTGGCCGCAAGCCGCGATTTTTGCCGCGCCTGGCGCTGTGCGCCATCGGCGCTCAATTATTGGCTTGCTTATCGGTTTCTAGCGCCCGGGCGATTCATTCGTATTCAAGTGCGACGTTTAATGGCGCGGGAAATGGCGGGGATACAGGTTATGCAATCGCGATTGATACCGCCAGCGGCGTTGTTTTTGTGGGCGGTTCAGTTGATGAGGGGCCGGGGGCCGGCGGTGTTAACGGGTGGATCGCCCGCTATGATACCTCTCTAAATTTTCTTTCTGCGATAACCATGAACGGCTCCGCCAATGGCAAAGATTCTGTTGCCGGTATGGTCTTAGATGGAAACGGAAATCTTTTTGTTATTGGCACAACCAGCCAGACTTATGGAG
>JACQPE010000057.1 GCA_016207685.1 Elusimicrobiota bacterium
GAAAGGCTCCTTCCCTCCTGCCGGGAGGTAACACAAAAGCTAGGTGAGGGAGAAATTGAGGATCTGCCTTGGCGCCATCGCCTACTTGTCCAAATGCATATTTCCATGTGCAAGCACTGCAGCCGGTTCGCCCGCCAACTTAAATTAATAGGTCAGTCTCTGCGCGACCTATGGAGCAATCAACTCGAGACCGATAAACTGGAGGCCATCAAAAAACGCATCTTATCACGCCTCCGGCAACCCTAAACCTTAAGGTTTATTTCTTCAATAACCACAAGGTTTTTTAGGCCCCACCCCAACCACCTTCTTCCAAAGAAATAAAAAACTGCGGGAGCATAGATATGCTACCGGAAGCCGCGCCTTTTTTAAGCGGACAACAAGGCGCGGATGCGTGAAAATTGCGTGAATGGAAAATTATGTCAGAATGGAAAATTGGAAAATTGTGTCAGGCTACAAATACGATACCCAACGCGGCAACCCCGGAGGCTTCTACGGCTTATCAGCAGGATGGGACATCAAAACAAAAAGATATGGCCCGGACTATGCCTTTGCCCCCTACGGAGATTTGGGCAATGATGCCCATCGAGCGACTTTGTTGGTCCGGTTTTAGCCTGGATTGTGCAGGGGAAAAAATCCGGCGGTCCCGATAGAAAAGGCCTGTTAGTCGCGCAATTCCGGTAAACTGGGCACGGACCGCGCTCGCAGCGGTTCTGATGCGGGGGGTTATTTTTTAAGGATATCGCGGAAGGTTTGGGCGACGATGCTTAATGCCTGATCTATATCTTTCCGCGTGACGGTCAGGGCAGGGCAGAAGCGCACGGTATTGGGGCCGCAGCCCAAGAGAAGAAGGCCTTGAGCAAAACAGGTTTCAATAATTTGATCACGGAGCTTTCCGGCGCGTTTTTTCGTTTCACGGTCTAGGACCAGTTCCATACCCACCATGAGACCCATGCCGCGCACCTCGCCGATGGATTCAAACTCATTTTGGAGTTTTTTAAGCTCACCCATGAGATAGCGGCCTTGAAGTTCGGCGTTTTCCATGAAACCCGCTTCAAGAAGATCAATGGTCGCCAGAGAAGCTTCGCAGGAGATGGGGTTGCCGCCGAAGGTTGAGGCGTGCGCCCCGGGCGGCCAGTCCATCAACGATTGGCGGGCCATGAGTACGCCCAGGGGAAGTCCGGAGGCGATGCCCTTGGCCAAAGCGATCATATCGGGCTTGACGCCTACGTGTTCAACGGCGAACATGGCGCCGGTGCGGCCCATGCCGGTTTGAACCTCATCGGCCAGAAGCAAAATGCCGTATTTTTTGGCGAGCTGCGCAATTTTGGGCAGCCATTCAGGCGGCGGCGACACATAACCGCCTTCGCCTTGGATGGGTTCAACCGCAATGGCCGCTACTTCTTCCGGGGGGACGGTGGTGCGGAAAATTTCTTCTTCAATGTAGTCGGCGCAGGCGATTTTGCAGGAAGGATATTTTAAATTAAGCGGACAGCGGTAACAGTACGCAAAGGGCGCGTGGCTGGTTTGGGGCAGAAGCGGGCTAAAGCCCCGGCGTTGCACGGATTTGGAATTGGTCAACGATAAGGAGCCGAACGTTCTGCCATGAAAGGCGCCCACAAAAGAGATAAATCTCGTCCGTTTTGTTTTATAGCGCGCGAGTTTCATTCCCGCTTCAATGGCTTCGGTGCCGGAATTTCCGAAAAATATTCGGGCTCGCTCCTCCCCCGGAAATAGCGCGGATAATTTTTCCGCGAGCTTAATTTGAGAGGGATAATAAAAATCTGTTCCCGACATGTGAATGAGTTCGTCCGCCTGGCGCTTGATCGCGGCCACAATTTTGGGATGACAGTGGCCCGTGGCCACCGTGGCGATGCCTGCGGAAAAATCCAGGTATTCTTTGCCGTCGGCATCCCAAACTTTGAGTCCCCGGCCCCGGACGATCACCGCAGGATAGCTTCGGGTATAAGAGGGTGAAATCACCCGATGGTCCCGCGCGATCCATTCGGCGCTGCGCGTCATCGCGGTTCGGCGTTTAGTCATGGTTGGCATTTAGGAATTTTAGCCCTTTCTGATGGGTCTAAAACCGGGCTTGGGCTTGGAGTGTGAAGAGGTCATTATTTGTTTGATTATTAATGTCTTCTTCGTGAACCCAGTCTTGTTGGAGGCTTAAGCGCAGCTGCGGGTTGGGAAGGATATGCAAGGCTAGGGATGTGGTCGTTTGACGATTCAGAAAAGTGTTGATATCCGGGTCATAGGATTCCACGCGCGCCATGGGACGGATTTTTTGAAGCCAGGACCATTTTCGGTAGGCCTCATTGGAGAAAATTCCTAGGATGAGGTCCGCTTGAACGAACCAGCCCCTGCTATGGACCGATTCGTCCTGGCCGCGGTGGTATTCAACCCGAATGCCCTGGCCCTCGCGTCCCAAGGCGAGCTCTCCGCCCCATCGGTTTTTGGTCACGGGGCCGCTCGCGCCCATTTCGTCGCCGCCATAGCCATAGGCCGCGATGCCGATATCCCCGCCGCGCAGTCCCACCCGACCGACGGCCGTTTTCTTAGTGGTGTCATCCGTCGTGTTGGGTCCTGCGCCATTAACCAAAGCGGCGGCCGCTTCCCAGTGGCTGCCGGACCAGCGCCATTTGACTCCGATGTCCGCGCCTTCGGGCTCGTGGCTGTAGAGCTGCAAAATGGTTGCGGCGCGCGAGGTAAAATCAAGGTCCGCGGAGGAGATCATATTTTCACGGCTTGTGGGCATTAAAATTTGGCCGAATTCAAGGCTGCCCAGCGGTGTTTTCCAGTCAATAAAGGCGTGGCTTAAGCCTTCCCGCTGGTCATAGAGCTTGTTGAGCAAGGCTCGGACATGAATAGACACGGATGGGCCGGCTGCGTAGGACGAGGCTAAAAAAGCGCGTTTGATGGAAATGCTATCTGCTGTCCCTGCGTTTTCATCCGTGACGTAGCGCGCGATGAGGTGCCCGCTGAAACGTAAAGTGCCGGTCGAGGCCGTTTCGCTTCGCAGGGGCATTATTGAAATCAGAAAAAGAATTGCCGCCATGGTCAGGGAGCGTTGGGTCATCGGATTTGGCGCGGCTCTATTTATGCTTTCGCCGGCCGCCGGCCTCTGGAGAGTCCGAAAACGTCGTGCAGGGATTTGACGGCGGCCGCGCCATGGCCTTCACTGATCACGCAGGAGATTTTAATATCAGAGTTGGCGATCATATGGATATTGATGTGGTGACCGGCCAGGGTTTCAAAAATCGTGGCGGCAATTTGCGCGTCATGCCGCAGTCCTGTGCCTACGACGGAAATTTTAGCGCAGGCGTTATCCATGGTGATTTGCAGGGCGCCGACTTCGCGCATCGCTTCATGAAGCGCGCCGTAGGCGTGTTTGCTGTGGTTGCGGCCGACGGTTAAGGAGATGTCGTTAGTGCCGTCTTTTCTGGCGGCGGATTGGATGATCATGTCCACGGGAATTTGGTTGCGCGCCAGCACGGAAAAAATTTTAGCGGCGATGCCGGGTTTGTCCGGCACGCGAACAATGGTCATTTTGGAAAGGTTTCGGTCAAGAGCAATTCCCGAAATAAGTTCCGATTCCATGGCGTTTTTCTTGGGATTCATAATCCAAGTTCCCTCCTCATTACTAAAACTGCATTTGACATGAATTGCCACATCGAAGCGCCCGGCAACTTCAAGGGCGCGCGGCTGCATCACTTGGGCTCCGGAACTGGCCAGCTCCAGCATGGCTTCGTAGCCGATCGTTTTTATCTTGTTGGCCAAGGGCACCAATCGCGGATCGGCCGTGTAGATTCCTTCGACGTCCGTGTATATCTCGCAATGATCGGCTTTGAGCGCGGCAGCCAAGGCTACGGCCGTCAGGTCGGAGCCGCCCCGACCCAGAGTGCTGATGTCTCCTCGGTTATTGAGTCCTTGGAAACCAGCGACCACCGCAATGACGCGCCGGCGTAAAAGTTGCTCAATGCGCCTGCTATGAATTGTGATAATTTTGGCTTGGGTATGGTTAGGCGTGGCCATGATGCCGGCTTGAGCCCCCGTTAAGGAACAAGCGCGCAGGCCTTGCGACTCAAGGGCCATGGCCAAGAGAGCGATGCTTATTTGTTCGCCGGTGGCCAGCAGCATGTCTAATTCGCGTCCGGAAGGCTTTTCATGAATTTTGCCGGCGAGATCGAGAAGTTCATCGGTCATTGTCCCCGGGGCCGAAACAACGGCGACGACATTTTTCCCCTCGCGGAAATGGCGCGCTACCTTGGAAGCGGCCAAACGAATGCGGTCGGGACTGCTCACGGAGGTGCCGCCAAATTTCATCACAACGGAACGGATCATGGATTAATCAGCGGCAGGGATGTCTTGATGGAGATATCATGATTTTTCATTCGGGCTTCTTGAAGAATTTTGTTGATTAAAACAGGCCTTGCCGGGTGGGTGATAATGATCACGGTGGCGAAGCCGGATTTTTCTAAATGGCCGGGCCAGTCCTGTTGATAAAGATGGCGTATTGAAATGTTATTACGGCCCAGGAGGGCTGTTAATTGAGAGAGCGTGCCGGGCCGGTCGCGCGCTTCGGCTCTCAAGTAGTAAGCGGAGATCGGCTCGGGTGCGAGGCGGATGCGGGACGCTTCGGCGGCCATGAGCGGCCAAGATTTTTGAACAGGATGATCCCAGTGGCGAATGAGGTTGATCAGATCGGCGACAACGGCGCTGGCCGCCGGAAGAGATCCCGCGCCTTGGCCCTGAAAATAAAGATCGCCGGCCGCATCGGTCGCGAGCGCGATCGCGTTATATTCATCGTAAACAGCGGCCAGTGGGTGAGGCCTTGGGATAAGACAGGGCCGGACCCATAAGCAAAGCCTTAAGGATTTGGTTATTTCAAAATTGCCCAAGAGGCGAACCGAGCGGTTTAATTGCTGATGGGCAAATTGAATATCTAAAAGTTCAACGCCGCGGAGTCCTCGGCAGGCAATCGTTTCGGGCGCGACCCAGCGCCCCAAAGCCAAGGAAGCGAGGATCGAAAGCTTGGCTGCGCTGTCGCGTCCTTCAATATCCATGCTTGGGTCGGCTTCGGCAAAACCGCGTTGTTGAGCTTGCGCCAGGGCGCTTTTGAAATCAAGACCGTCTTGTTCCATTCGAGTGAGAATATAGTTGGTTGTGCCGTTTAAAATTCCCCGAATGCGCCAAATTTGCGATGAAATGAGACCCTCTTGCATTGACTTGATGATGGGAAGCCCGCTGGCCACGGAAGCTTCGAATAAAAGGCGCCGCCCCCCGCGAGCGCCTGCTTCGTGGAGTTCGCTCCAACATGTGGAAAGCAAAAGCTTGTTGGCCGTGATGACATGGCGGCGCGTCTCCAAAGCCTGGATGACGATGCGCCGGGCTTCATTAAGGCCGCCGATGAGTTCAATAACAATGTTAACCCGGACGTCGCGCAAGGCCGCTTTGGGCGTTCGCGAAACCCGGATATCGCCTATGCGAGGGATTTTCATTATTGAACCCCGCGCATGATGATCACACGCCCACAACAGGCGGAGCTTTCCTTGTGTGATTTTTTGGAGCATGGGCCATTGGCGTTGCAGCAGTTGCACCACCCCTTGGCCCACGGTGCCCAAGCCGATGAGAGCAATCCCGGGAGTGTCCATTATGCGAAAGTATAGTGGAAATTGAAAAGATTCGCTGTAGGCGATATGCTTAGGGAATGAAGAAATACATGGTCCCGGCGTTTCTGTGCGCGTTAACCGCCGAATCCATGTTATGGTGCCAGGAATCTTATCAACGAGTCGGCGACATTGACATTGTGCGCGTTAATATTTTTAATCCGGCGATTCCCGAAGAAAATAAGCGCCCTTACACTTGGGTCAACAAGCTGCATTTGGTGACCCGTGAAAGCGTGGTGCGCCGGGAGCTGTTATTGTCGCCGGGAGAGCCCTGTGATCCCTATTTATTGGCCAACACGGAGCGCAATCTTCGTTCTTATGCTTTTATTAAGGATGCTGATATCCGGCCTATTCCCCGCAGTGACGGGTTCATTGATCTTGATGTGCGGGTGCAAGACACCTGGACCACGGATATCTCTCCTTCTTTCGGCATGATCGCCGGCCGGCAAAAATCTGGCATGCTGCTGCGCGAGAGGAATTTTTTAGGCTATGGGAAAACCTTGGAGCTGCGCTATACCGATGAGTATAACCGAATCAGCCGCGATGTTTCGTTGTATGATCCGAGACTCTTGGGTTCTCGATTCGCCTTGCGTCTTAAACACTCGGATCATAGCGGCGGTTATGACAGTCAGGTTTCGGTTTCCCTGCCGGTCTATTCCTTGGTGACCCCCCTATCAATGGAAACCTCCTGGGGCCTGGGTTCTTCCCGTGAGTCTCTTTATCATTTGGGCGAGGAGGCCGGAACGTATCTCAATGATTATCAATCGTACGAAGTTTCTTTGGGACGGCCAATTTTTGGCACTTCAAGGCGGGCCCTGCGCGGCACTTATGGATTTGAGTTGACCGATCATCAATTTTCGTCATCTACGATAACGTCCCTTCCCTCGCCGGAAAGCCGCCGTTTAAGCATGATCAAGGCGCATTGGAATTATCAAGAGGCCGACTATATTAACGAAAACCGCATCAATCAATTTGACCGCAGAGAAGATTTTTCGTTGGGCCTTGAAGCCACCCTGCGCTTGGCTTATTCGGCGCGCGCGCTCGGCGCCGCGAGCGATGAGTTTTTGCCCTATGGCGAGTGGCGGAAGGGATTTTTATTGAGGCCCGGGTCTTTCATTTTGGCCAGCGCGTATCTTTATGGTATTTATACTGGAGCTGGTTTTAGAGAGGTCGTTAAAGCCGTTCAAATGACTTATTACCGGCGGCGTTTTTTCGATGAGCGCAACACGCTGGTTGTGCATGCGGAGGCCTCAATGGGCGAGCGTCTTGAAGCCGGTTCTCAAATTTTGCTTGGCGGCAATAACGGCCTTCGCGGTTACCGCTACAATGCGTTCGACGGCAACCGAAGCGCGCTTTTGAATATGGAAACCCGCTTTCATTTAATTGAAGATTGGCTGCGCGTCGTTTCTGCGGCGCCTGTTTTGTTTTGGAATGCGGGCTATGTTTGGCCTTTGGGCGCCGCGCTTCGCGGGAGCGATTTGAAACAGGATATTGGCTTGGGATGCCGCTTGGGATTTACTCGAAGCGCCACGAGCCCGACCGTGCGTTTTGATCTGGCGCGCGCGTTAAATAGAGAGGGAGCCCCTGAGTCGCGGTGGATTTTTTCTATTGCCGTGTCTCAAGCATTCGAATCAGGTTACAACACGCTTTCCAAAGTGAGCATGGAGTAAGGGGAGTTGATTAGGTTTTTGAATTGCCCGAATAACCCGGCGTTTTGATAGCCCTGGAACCCATTGAATTTGAGCCCCCTGGTAAAATGAAACGAACCATGATAAATATGTAGAGGTAATCCACATGCCTAAAAAAATATTGGTCGTCGATGACGATCCTCGGTCACGGGAGCTTATTCGTTTGGCTTTAGCAAAATATGATTGCGATGTTTCTGAAGCGGGCACGGGCCAGGAAGGCGTGGATATCGCCAATCGCGAGCGGCCAAATTTAATTATTACGGATCACTTGATGCCTAATTTTACGGGATATGAGCTTTTCCAGCGCGTTCGCGGCGATGCCGCGATGAGACGAACACGTTTTATTATGGTGACATCAAAACATTTTGATCATGAATTTCCCGAACTCCTTAAACTTGAAGGATGTGATTTTATCTCCAAGCCGTTTCATATCGTTTCCTTGATCGGCGCTATTGAAAAGCTGCTGGGCCCCTTGCCTTTTCGGATGTAGATTTTAATCTGCTAATCTGAAATCGTGATGAGGATTGTTTTCGCCGTCGGTTTGACGGGCGGACATATTTATCCGGCCTTGGCCATGGCCGAGGAGCTCCATCATCGCGCGGATATTCTTTTTGTCGTCCGGACAAAGAGTCCTCTGTCCGGTCGGTTGCTTAAAAAAGACCATTACCCTGTTCTTGAATTAGACGTCATAGGCTTGCCTCGCCGCTTAAAAAATTTTTGGCAGGCGCCGGTTTTTATATGGCGGCAATGGAAGGCCTTTTGGTTGTGTTGGAAAGCCTTGCGCGATTGGAGACCGGCCGTCGCCGTTGGGATGGGTTCTTATGTGAGTTTCCCCGTGATGCTGGCCGCGCGCCTGATGGGCGCCAAAACGCTTATTTATGAGCCTAATGCAGTTTTTGGATTGGTCAATCGGGTATTGGCGCCGTTGGTGGACCGGGTGGCCGTCACTATGAATCAAGGTAACTTAGGCCGCCGTATGATTACTGTCGGCGCTCCCATGCGCCGGCAGTTGATCCAGGCCAAGATGAGACAGCCCGGAAAAATTCGGGCAGCGCTGGGGATTCAGGAATTTTGGCCCTGCGTTCTCGTGGTTGGCGGCAGCCAAGGGGCCGGGGTGATCAATGAAGTGATGAAACGCGTGTTTGAGCATCTGAAGATTTTGGGCATAGAGTTTTCTTTTATCCATATCACCGGCGCCGCCGATCATGCGGGTGCCGTCGCTTATTATGAGAAGCGTGGCTTATTGGGGTTGGGCGGGATTTGCTTGGAATATGGCCACGATATGGGCAGTCTTTATCAGGCCGCGTCTTTGGTGATCGCCCGGGCCGGGGCCTTGACGTGTTTGGAGCTTTTATTTTTTGCCCGCCGGGCCTTTCTTATTCCACTGCCCTCTTCGGCCGAGAGCCATCAGTTGAAAAATGCCCAATTTCTTGAGCGATCGGGAATAGCTAAAATCATTGACGAACATCCTGGGTTTGAGCGTGAGATTGAAGAATCTCTTCGGGGAGAGATCGGCCGGTCAAGCTTCGATATATCTTTCCGGCCAGAGAGCCCGCGTCCGACCTTGACTCAATCGTTGGAGGATTTGTTGGGGATGCCCAGGGAGAAAAAATAGAAGATGGCCAAGAGAACAATTTTATTGACCAATGATGACGGCATTTACGGGCCGGGACTAAAACCTTTGAAAAGCGCTTTATCCAAATTGGGTCACGTGGTTTGCATTGTCCCTGAACAAGAGCGGTCAGCCGCCAGCCATGCCCTGACGCTCCACAAGCCCCTTCGTGTGCAGCAAGTCTCGCGTAACATTTATATTTTAAATGGAACTCCCGCCGATTGCACGCGTTTTGGGATTTTGCATTTGCTGATGTCAAAAGTGGATTTGGTGGTTTCAGGAATTAATAGCGGGGTCAATTTGGGTGAGGATGTGATTTATTCGGGAACAGTGGCGGCCGCGGTGGAGGGCGCCATGTTGGGATTGCCGGCCGTGGCCGTTTCAAGGCCGCCCGAAGCGAATCCATCGGCCTATGTGCCGGCTGCGGCAGCCGCGGCGCGCGTGGCCAAGAATGTGCTCAAGCGAAATCTGCCTCCGGGCGTGTGCTTAAACGTTAATGTGCCGGCGGCTAGAAATGGGCGAGCGCCAAAGCTTAAGGGATTTGTCGTAACGCAACTGGGCCACCGGGTTTATGGAAAAAAAGTCACGATTCGCCGCGATCCCCGGGGGCGCCATTATTATTGGTTGATCGGCAAAAATGTTTTAGGCGTTCCGACTCCCGGCAGCGATGTGGAGGCTTTTGAAAAAGGCTATGTCACGATTACCCCGGTGACGACGGATTGGACCGCCTTGGCATTTCTCACCGATTTAAAGCGTTGGAAGTTTTGAGAAAATTTTTTTTAGCCGCCATTCTCTTTTGGCCTAATCTGATTCAAGGGCAAACGAATGAATTTTTGATTTCAGCCGGAGCCGCGAATTATCAATTTGAGGGAGCCGGTCCCGGAAGCAATATCTGGGAATCTAAACCGACGTATATGAATCAGCCTTATATCGAAGCCGAATACCGGAGATCGCTGCCGACCGGCCGCAGTTTTGCCTCGAAATATAATCGTTGGAAATTGAGTTATTTAGGCGGAAAGCCCGTTCTTGAAAATGACCAGGCGATTGAACGCAAAGTTGAGTCGTTGGTCCTGCGCGTGGGCTGGAGCTGGATGTTTCCCAAGGGTGTTGGTTTTGAGGTCGGGCCTTTGGCGCTGGGACAGTGGCAGGAAGTGACGGACGCGGCTCATGCCGAGACCCAGCATTATCAATCCCTAAGACTGGGGAGTTATTTTGCGGGCAAGTTTGAACGCCAAAGAGGACCATGGCGTTTCGATGCGACCGCTTCCATCGGCGCGGCCGGCATGCCCCAGAGGCAATCCGCGGTCAGCGAGTGGGTATTTTCCGGGAAGCGTCATTTCAGGAGATGGTGGGCCGGGCTTAAGGTTTTTACATCGCTGATTCAAATTGAGCGTAAGGATAATTTTGTGCGGGACGTGGGAACGGTGAACAATGCCATCGTGATGTTTAGGCAAGGCGAAACTGATTTTGAGGGATTGGCGCTTGAGGCCGGGTTTCCTTTGGATTAAGAAATGCGGCTGGCGATTTTATTGAGGGGGCGGGGGGCTTTCTTCCATGGAACGTCCCGATCGAAGATCGGGCCTCTGTCCTCGTCCCGCCGGAGGCGGCACTGCGGAGGTCCGTTCCGGAAAACCCCCCGCCCCCTCATTTATTTAATTTTATTTCTTGTTTCACCCGCTATGGCGCAGGCGTTTTCAACGAGGCTGTTTTGGGTGCCTTCGGGAGAAATGAATTATGAGGCATTCTCCGTTAAGCCGGACCGGCTGCCTGTTTATGTCAATAACGACATGTATAAAACTTTCATGCTGGAAGCCTTCTGGTATCATTCCCAAGAGCCGGAATTTGGGCTTGATTTTCGCACGCTTCAAGCCGGCCGGACCCTGGCTACCGAACGCATCGGCAATTATCAGGAAGATCTCTTGCGCGTTTCGGTGCAGGTGTGGCAGGTGATGTGTGGGAGCGATTTGATTCATTATCGCAAGGGCTTTGTCGTGGGCTTGGCGGGCCTGGGCGCCACCAGCAATCAGTTTGAGCGCGTGCGCGGAATTTATGTCAACGGCAACGACGTCAGCGCCTTGGCCGGGCTTAATCCTGCGGGCACCTCACGGAGCGGGGTCAGGGTTTCGATTGAAAATTTAGCGCTGCCTCTGGGGGCGCGTGCGCGTTATGAATTGGGCCGCCGCGTGTTTGCCGAATCGTTATTGAATTATTCGTTTTTGATGGACTTGACCGATGTTTTGAGCGGTTCATCGCCCTTTAGCGGATGGGCAACGATGGCAACTCTTCATTTAGGGTGGCGTTTGGGAGCCGCGACCGAGCTCTATGCCGGCTATCTGGGATATGTCAATCACATGGCCGCCCCAACGGGACAGGGGGGCTTGCGTTTAAACGGCAGCTCCTCGGCCCCGGAAGGCATTTACGTCCTATGGCAAGAAAACGAGATCCGCCTTTCGGCCTATCTCTTGGGCTTGGGATATAAGTTTTAATTTGATGATAAGCCCAAATTTCGCACTTGAAAAGGCTCTGTATTGGA
>JACQPE010000055.1 GCA_016207685.1 Elusimicrobiota bacterium
AAATTTTTTTATTGCTTTCATTTGATTTGGAATTTAGAACTCGTAACCGCCCATTGTTATTCTTCCAAGGGGCTTTTTAGAATCGGCGGCCGCACGGGCCGGCTGGAACCCTTCTGCACTTCAATTTCGGAAATCAAAATAGAGGGGCTTATCACGCTCGTGGGTAATTCTCCCCCGGGACCGCCGCGAAGCATGTTAAAGACCTCCGCATCATCACCCGTGGCGATGATGGATTGCATGAGTTTGATCGGCGTCCCCACAACTTCACCATGATGCGCTAATTCCTCGCGGCCGTTGGGATAAACATAATACATCAGCTTTGGCGCACCTCGAAATGTCTGGTGTGCCCCCGTGCGGTCTTCTTGAGGGATGGCCTTAAGGCCCTCAAGACGTATGCCGAAGGGCAGGCGGCGTTTTTTCACTTCCTCGAGCAGAAGTTCTTTTAACCGGCCCGGTTCCACGTCCTTCGATGATTCCACGAATAAATTCGCCGCGCGCGCATGCGGCAATTGATCGGGCGCGGCGCGGCCATGGCCGTTGGAAATAACAGGAATGCCTTTGACCGGCCGCCGCGACAGTAAAAAATTTTTTAACACGCCTTTTTCCACTAAAACTATTTTTTTCGAGCGCACGCCTTCTTCATCATAATCATAATGGCCCACCAGCGGTTCTTCCCAATGCATAACTTTCATTGGGTCATCGGTGATCGTTAAAAAATCGGGCAAGACCTGCTGGTTGATCTTGCCCCGAAAGGTTTGAGGCTCCTGGGGGTCGCGCTGGCGTTCACCTTCAAGCTTAGCGGCAAATGCCAGAAAGAGTTCGGCGCTCGATTGATTGTCCAATAAGCACGGGGCAATGGCGCTCTTGGCTTCTTTTGAAGCATAGAGCAGATGAAATTCTTTTTTCATTTCTGATATTTCAGTTTGCAATTTCTCAAGAGCCGGCAAGGCGTTTAAATCATAGCCTGTCAACTGGCGCATCACATGCAGCGGCATCCCTGCCTGGGAATTTCCAAAAAGGCTCAAATATACCTGGTAGTTGGTCGTATCGGAAACAGCGCGAACGCCTTCGGTCGTGACCAAATAAGAACGCCTGGAATCCGCATCCGCGCGCGCCAATGAACGCAATATCAGCGGCTCGCCCGATAAAGACTTTGACGCCAAGCTCAAGACGGAGTTATATGATTTCATTAACTCAAATAGGGGCGCCGGCGGCTCAACATCTGGATTGAGTTTCACCAAAGGGGCTTCGTTGAGATAAGCAAGATCGTCCGCGGCGTATTCAGGCACGCCTTCGGCGGAACGCTTGGCTTTTTTCTGAAGATAAAGACTGCAGGCTTGTTTATAAGAGTCGTCAATGGCATTTCGAATATGGTGCCGCGCCAAGAGAACATTATCCGAAAACGAGACCGGGGCGTCGCTTCGCTGGGGATCCCAAGTGTCCGGGCTTTGGTCAAAGAGATAATCGCCCACGCGCACCTGCGGCGTCAAATACCACCGTTCATCGTGGCTGGAAAAAACCTCTTCCCCATCGCGAAATCCCTGCTGCCAAGCCGCAGTTTTGACGGCGCGCAGACTGATGAAATAAGGCCGTGGGTAGTCTTCAAAATGCAACTGGGCCTTCGCGCGTTCCATCTCGACGACCATCGTTGAAAAAATTTCGGATGGGGGCATCTCCGCCTGCAGGATGGGCGCAGCGCACAACAATAAAAAGAAAAGTTTCAAACCCCAGGATCCAAGTTTCAAGTTTAGATGGAAAAGAAGATGTTTTTTTATCGGTCCATTTCCATTTTTAACCTGGATCCTGGAACCGGGCGCCGTTCGTAGGAGTCCCGGCGTCCGGCGCACCGGAGGCGTTGATCCGGCCTGGAATTTTTTTATTGTCATTGAAAAATCGGGCTTTTTAATATCGGCGGACGGAAACGGTCTTCAGACTGGCGCTGAAGCTCGATTTCCGAAATAATCACGGCGGGAGCGATCTGCGTCACGGGGATGAATCCGGACGAGGAGCCGCAATAAGCATTTTTGACCGTCAATTTTTTTCCAGCGGCAATGATTTTTTCAATTGAGACGAGAGGCGTTCCCACATATTCCAGGCCTCGAACAAGCTCCTCGCGGCCGTCCGGATAAACTTTATAAATCAATCGCGGGCGGCTGATAAAGCTTTGGCTGCTGCCGCGGCCCGTTTGGGCCTCGCCGGAGCGCATGGCTTGCAGATGAAATCCGAAGGGTTTGCCCTGACGTTTGATCTCAGCTAAAAACCGCCGGCCCAGCTCCTCATCGGAAACACCCTGTAACGGCTCAACCATTAAGACCGACATGCGTCCCTCCGGCAAATTTTCCGGGTCGGAACGACCGCTGCCGTTGGAATTAAGAAACCCTTGAATAGGCCGGCGCGACATGAGGTAATTCTTCAATACGCCTTTTTCGATAAGAAGAACGCGTCGCGAGGGTAAGCCTTCGCTGTCATAGCGATAATGGCCGGACAAGGCGACGCCTGCGAATTGTTCCAATGATGGATCGGAAATCAGATTCAAAAATGGCGGGATGATGCGCTCCCCCACCTTTCCTTTAAATGTCTGCAATTCGTTTTTCTCGCGCTGGCGCAGCCCCTCAAGACGGTGTCCCAGCGCTTCGTGAAAGAAGACCCCCGTGGATTCTCCATCAATCAGGGCCGGCGCCACTTCCGGCGTCGCCAGGGGAGATTCTTTAAGAGTTTTTACTTCGCCCGCCACCTCCCCGACCAGCGTTTTCAACGATTCCGAATAGGGTAAGGCCGAACCTTCGATGACCTGTCCGCTCCGATATGAATCAACGCTAAGACCATCGGACGCGCGTGCCTCGGCGGTAATATAAAACGAGTATGGCGTGGGGGCCGATTGTTGAATAAGTTGGGCGCCTTCGGAATTGACCAAAAGCCTAATGTCTGATTTATACGCCATCGTCACGTAGCCAAATTGAACCTCCGGATACCGCCGAAATTCTTTTGAGGCCTCCCGGCAGCGTTCCATCAGTAAATTTTTATCCAAGTCTGGCCAACGAATGTCGGCCGTTGCGATGTGGGGTTCTTCTCTGGAAAAGTCCGGTAAAGATTCGACTTCGAGTTCTTGGGCTAAACGGGCCTTTTTTTCCAAATATTTGCGCAGGGCGTTTTTATACGCCGTATCCGTCAAATGCCAAAATTGATGCGCCAAGGTTCCCGTGTCCAGGTCAACCACGCTGCCCATGGACATGGATTGCGCCGTTGCGAATCCATCCCACGTGTTATCCAGATCGTAACTGCCGACGCGAGATTCAACAAAGGGGATTTGTTGCTCTAAATCATAAATCCAGCCAATGTCGCCATAGGAGCAGGTTACGGAAAAATCGCGGATTATGGAAAGACGGTAGAGCAAAAAATAAGGAGTCTGATTATCATCAAAACTCAATTGTTTTAATGACCGTTGCATTTCCCGATTCATCGTTTCGAGGGCCCGTGCGTATTGGGAGCCATGCGCCGTCATGGGCCAACACAAGGCTGCGGCCGGCAATGCCAGGAAAATGACGCGTTTCATGAGACCTATTTTTTATTTTTTAAGGCGCCGTTCGTGGACGTGTAAGCGCGGGCCATGGAATAGAGCATGCCCAACAGGGGAGCTTTGACTTTCACGCGGCGCGCCGCTTTTAAAATGGGCTCAATAAGATAAACCATTTCCGATTGTTTTTTTCGAAGCATATCGCTCAGCAACAAGGGCGGCGCTTCCTCGCCGCGCTCCAGATACTTCCACAAAAAAGTCTCCGGCTCCGGTTGATCGATTGCCCAAGCGCGGCCCTGCGCGCGCATTACGTTAAGAATTTCGGCGAAAGTCAGCCGCACCATCTCACGGGCAGGTTCGCTTTTTAAAAGTTCCGAATAATTTTTTTTGAGCAATAGCCCGACCAAATCGCAGGCCACGATACATGCACTTTTGGTCCACAATAAATCCTCGCGAGAGGCCGCTACTTCGGAAGCCGAGAGCCCGCAAATGTTGAAAATATCCCCAAGCGACATTCCTGTCCCCGGATTATTATCTTTGGCCGAATAATAAATTTCAGGCCGCTCCGCGGAGCCAAAACACTGAATCTGCCGAGGCGCCGTTTGTTTGAGCTGCAAGGCCAGCCAGGCGACGGCCCAGCGCCGGTCCGCTGGGAGTTTGGGAAAGCGTTGATGTTCATAAAGCCCGCCGCTAATCATGATCAGGGTCCCTTGAGGCGCAACATACTTTTTCCAATTATGAATTATCTCCACCTGAAATGATTTCAGCGCGACAAATCCTATATCAAGCGCTACGGGTTGAGCCGAAACTTGAAATAAATTCGGCTTCAATTGTAAATGACGTTCGCCGATCGTCATTTGAAATCCTTTGGATCGCAATTTGCGCGCCCGGGCGGGACGATAATCAATCAACCAAGGCCGTTCGCCCTTTGTCAATTTGGCCGATTCGATTATTCGGGCCAATAAATATAAACCAGCGGCTCCTGGCCCAATTATGCCGATGTTCATCCGATGACGCGTTGTGTATTATGGAAGAAAATAATCCGTTTTTTTTTCATTGGTCAATCAATGGGCCCCCGCCTGTAACAGGCGGGGGCCCTAAAAACAGCCTTCGGAGCGCCGGCCAATTTTTTGGCAGGCTTGCGACTTTGAGCAACGCCATGGCGCAGCCCAACGCCGCCTCCGAAGGACACGGCCGCAATATTATTTGCGGGCCATTTTCGCGCGGGCGACATCTCCATTCTTATCCAAGAAATAAAGATATCCCGTTTGCTTTTTGATGGGATAGGAGCCTGTTTTAGCGGTCGCCACGACTTTGGAGGGTTTGCCGCCCTTTTTGCCGCCGCGCGCCATTTTGGCTCGCCACACGAAGCCGTCCTTACCGATGTAATAGAGGAACCCATCTTCCCTTTTGATTCCGAGTTTCACGAGTTTCTCTGCCATGATTAATCACCTCCCCGATGTTATTTAAGCGCTGATCGCTCAAAATTTATATTTTTGTGTTGGCTTGGCGGAACTGGGGCGCTCATTATTAAAACGGCTGCCCAGTCGAGTCAATTGACACTCGACAAAATACGCCTCTCCTGGCTTAAGCCCGCGCATTTTTGGCGCCAACATAACTTTGGCCTTTCCCTCGGTTAAATAGACTTGGGTCTTTCCAACGACCGAATTAAAAGGTCCCCAGCCGTCTTTTTTAATTGTAATGCTAACCATAGTTTGAGCATTGTCCTGATCAAGACCCGCCCTGTAATCCTGATCCGTGAGCCAAAGCTCGGGTCCGCTGGAACCGCTGAAAACCTGGAGGGTCAGTGAATTGCCGGGAGTCACTTGCTGGCGATGGCCCGCAGCCTGAAATGTGACCGCGTTTGAAGAATCCTTTTGAGAAACCCATGTATATTGATTATAAGGAGAGCTGGTTTGAACCCAAGTTTTTTGACCATCAAATGTAATTGTGAATGACTCGGTTTCAGATGGCAAAAGCGGCGCATTGTCAAAAATCAGCAGCACCTGGCTCTGCGCAGTCCGCCCCGTGTCTTTTTTCTTAACGAGATTTTCTTCAACGGGGACCCAGATTTGCGTTTTGGTCGCGGTGCATTCTTCGCCACCGGCATAACCCAATTGAGCCGCGTTTTCTCCGCCATATTGCACGATTACGCGCGAGTAAACCCCGTAATGACCCTCCTCTTGGCAATAGGCGTCCGCCTCCGCCATGGCCGATTCAAAAGCGTTCCACGTCCTCGGCTTTGAGCTTAGCGCCCGGCTATCCACCACGCACTGCGCGGTTGTCTCTCCCAGGCCCTTGACTGCTTCGGCCAAACGCGCCGCCTTTTCATAATTAGGCGCCTCATAAAATCCCTTCCAATCGCCTCGCCCATCGCCGGCGGCATAGTCGCAGTTGATATCTTCATAGGTTTCCAATTTATAAGTAATGATTTTTTGGCGCACCACCTCCAGGATAGGCGTCTGGATGGTGGTTGTTAATTCTCGCTCGCTAAAATGGCGCGTTAATACCACGGAGCGTTCTTGGCCTTCATAACTTACCACGGGATCGAAAAGAATTGTTTTTGGCTGCGGCGGCGCTGCGTTAATTATTACGGGCACGGCGCCTGCGGCCTGGCCCGTTGCGCGAACACCCTCTAGCGTTGACGCGGGAGTCAGCCAAGCTTCTTCCAGAGTTGACGCGGCCAGCATAGCCGGTGTTGCGAACATTAAAATGGCGGTAAGAGAATTTTTGAATTTCATTTTTGTCTATCCTTATTTTGAAATAGAGGCAAGGTTTGCTCCCTGTCCGTAATGACGCGCTCCTGAAGCCACGAATCAATAAGCGGGCGGGAAAACCGGTATTGCCTTCCGATTTTAGAAGCGGGAATTTTTTTAGCGCTGATGAGCGCGTAAATTTTTGATTTGCCAAGACCCAAATAGCCGGAGAGTTCCTTGATATCCATCACATCGGGAACGCCGGCCAGAGGAAGAATACGTTCGGATTTTTTTCGGCGCTTGATTATTTTGGAAGCCGGCGCAGTCAAGGCTTGCTGGGGCTCGGCAAGCAAATTTTCCCGGCTTCCAAATTTTTCCATGTTCTGCTGAACTTATACATAAACAGCCAGGTAAAATCAATCATTTTGGAATTTTCCACCTAAACCCAATACCGGCCACTCAAATTTAGGCGCGCCTTTTACTGTCATTGTTTTGTTTCGCTCGCAACGACCGCGTCGGTTTGCGTCGCCGCTGCATTAGAAAAAATCTTTGCTTCAGCTGTGGAATCTGGGTTTAATGTTGGGTCAGTTTGGCCGGACGTAAATGGCGAAGCTGTCCGTGCTGGCGTGATTGCCCCATTCATCGCGGGCGGTGATGCGGCAAAAAATTTGATTGGGTTTGCGATTCCCCGGAACCAAATTGGCCACTTCGCGCTGGATGCGGTCCCTCGTCATGGTCAGGTAATACGGCGGATCGAAAACAGGCCGGCCAAAGGCCAGCCAACGATCACCATCCGCGGAAATTTCAAGCTCCACGCGGTCCATGTTGCGGCCCGCAGCCTGAACTTCCCAAAAATAGCCCTCGGGATTTTCTTTAAAATTCATCATTTCAATCTCAACCGGATGGAAATCATGCCCCGCGATCAGTTTAATTGCCAAACCAGGAGCGAACTCGCTAAGATTGGATTCGAGCGCATCTTCCGCGCGCTGCGGCGGCGCTCCGCGGACGCCGCGATTGAGCCAGGCCTTGGCCGCGCCGTGAACTTTAGCCGCCGCTAATATAGGCGCGGTGCTGGCGTCCACCAATTCTACGGTTGTGGACCAGATGGCGAGGTAATTATCCCCGCCGAAATTAATCTTTGAAATAGGCACCTCGCGCCAATACCAGCGGGATTCACCGACGCCGCTGAGCGCGTCATCATTGTTGGGTTCAACAGGCAAATCTTCACAATTAACCAAATAATAACTATCCGACGGCCGCCAGGCCGACGTGGAGGCAATGCCCATGTAAATGTTGCAGGGGGACACGCTGCGAATCCATGGCGCTTGTCCGGACACGGGCTGTGATTTCATGCGGCCCATTTTGGCTCCGATGTACGCGCGCACAAAATTTTGATTATTCGGCGGCGCTTCAAGCCCCACAATCCATGCGGAATTAGAACCGATATACCAATTGCCATCCCAGCCGCCGTTGGCGAATAAATCAAATTCATGCGGAGACGGCTTCAGAGACAAATACACCGGCGCCGGGTGCTGCGCCTGAATGACCGTTGGATAAAAACAAAAAAACGTCAACGCGGAAATGATCAAAATTCCGGCGCGCATCAAAGGGCACCCTCTCCCTTCATACGGCCGAACAAACTTTCGAAATGGTCCAAATTGCCGAAATGAATAGAAATCCATCCGGCTTTTTTCTTGGAATGCATGCTGATGCGAACCTTGGCGCTTAAAAGCTTTTCCAGTTCCTCCTCCAAAGCAACGACGTTAGGGTCTTTTGCTTTAATTTTTTTCTTGCGCTCGATTTCGCGCACGCTCCATGACCGGGCACCCTCCGCAATTTCTTTGGCCAGACGTAAACGCTCTTCATCACGGTCCAAAGATAATAAAGCGCGCGCTTGGCCTTCGCTTAAATGATTGTTCATCAGATATTCTTGAATTTGAGGCGCGAGCTGAAGCAATCTTAAAAGATTGGTGATTCTTGGCCGCGACATTCCTAAGGAACTCGCGATTTCTTCGTGCGTGAGATGAAATTCTTCCGCCATTCGCTCAACGCCTTTGGCCAAATCAACCGGATTTAAATCTTTCCTCTGAACGTTTTCAATGAGACCCATGATCGCGGTTTCTTTGACGCCGAAACTTTTTACAATAGCTGAAATAGTTTTCAATCCCGCCAATTTGACGGCTCGCAAGCGTCGCTCTCCGGCAATGAGCGCATAGCCTCCTGCAGGGCGCTGACTCACCAAAACTGGTTCCAGCAAACCGAATGCCTTGATCGAATCGGCCAATGACTGAAGCTCTACTTGGTCGAATATGGTCCTGGCCTGAAATTGGCCTGATGAAATTTTTTCCACAGGAATATCAGCGATCGAATTGCCTGTTTTGAACCCATCCGTTTTCATAGGCAAAAGCGCGTCCAAACCCCGGCCCAATCTGCTAACCATGATGCCCTCCCATTCGGACTAAAAATTCGCGTCCCATGTCCATATACGACTGTGTCCCTTGTGATTTTGGAGCGTACAAATGGATCGGCTGCGAAAAACTTGGGGCTTCGGCCAAGCGGACGTTTCTGGGAACAACAGTGTCCCACGTCAGCCCCGGAAAAAAATTTCCCACCTCTTTGACGATCGCCTGCGTGAGCTGCAGGCGTGGATCGTACATGGTAAACACAATTCCTAGAATATCTAAACCCGGATTTTGTGTCTCTTTAACTCTTCGAACGGTTTGGCTCAACATGGAAAGACCCTCGAGAGCATAATATTCCGGAATCATCGGAATCATGACAAAGTCGGCCGCGCAAAGCGCGTTGATCGTGGCGAGTCCCAATGACGGCGGGCAATCAATTAAAACATATTTATACATATGGCCAATTCGATGCAACGCCTGCTTTAAGCGATACTCCCGCTCATCCAAGTCCTTTAACAAGAGTTCAATGCCCACCAGATTATTGGATGACGGCAACAAATCCACCAATTCAACTTTTGTTGAGGTTAAGGTCGAATTAACCAAGGAAGGATCCAATATGACATCGGAGACATCATAAGAAGTATTTGATTGAAAACCCAAGCCGCTTGTTAAATTCGCCTGGGAATCCAAATCAACAACCAAAACATCTTGGGCCATGTAGGCCAATGACACGCCGAGATTCAATACCGTTGTCGTTTTGCCGACGCCGCCTTTTTGATTGACAACGGCAATGACTTTAGAGCCCATAAGAAATTTATTTTAGAAAAATTCCGGAAATTAAGCCAAAAATAAAACCGCCGATGTGCGCCCACCACGCCACGCCGCCTGCGCTGGCAAGAGATGACGGCGATGATGAGCCGATCATAAATTGATACAAAAACCAAAAGCCAAGAAAAGCCACGGCCGGCATTTTTGTTGTCCATCCAAAAAAACCAAAAGGAATCCATGTGATAATTTTGGCCCGAGGATAAAAAACGCTGTAAGCGCCGAGAACGCCCGCTATGCTTCCCGATGCGCCGATTAGCGGAATGGCATAGCTATGATTAATAAGAACCTGGGCCAAGCAGGAAATAAAACCGGAGAACAAATAAAAAATCAAAAATTTAATACTTCCCAAATGAGCCTCGATATTATCTCCGAAAATCCATAAGTACCACATGTTGCCAATGAGATGCCCAAAGCCGCCATGAAGGAATTGGTAGGTAACAAGGCGGTAAAAATTACCCGGCATATCATTGGCAAAAACCTGGCCTAGAAATCCATATCTCATCATCACATTTTCAACAGATGAGGCGCCGGAAAGATAAACATAGAAAAATATCCCCACGTTCAAAAGAATGAGGATATTTCTAATAAGCGGAAACTTCAGGGATCTGTTTTCGTCGCTTATAGGTATCATTTTAGAGATGTTTCACGTGAAACATCTTTAATTTAAGACCATCTCCGTTTTCTTTTGCCGGCGATTTTTTTCTAAAGTGATCCATAAAATTTGAACATCCGCAGGAGTCACGCCAGGTATCCTTTTTGCCTGTCCCAAGGTTCGCGGTTTAATTTTTAAGAACTTCTGCTTACTTTCGGTCAGTAAGCCATTGGCTGTTCCAAAGTCAAATTCCTGTGGGATGGGCACATTTTCGATCTTGGTTAATTTTTCTATTTACTGTTTTTCCCGGTCAATATACGCTTTATACTTATTTTGGATTTCAATCTCCCTAATTATTTTCTCTCTGGTCCATGGGCCAAAATCTTCATTGGGGACTTTGGATGAAATGATGGCATCCCGATACTTTTCAAATAATGAATAAATGACCGCGTCCAAAAGGCCGAGCCTGTAACCGTAATCTATCAATCTCAAATCCGCGCTCCCCCACCTCAAGCTCAAACGATATTCAGCCCGGGATGTAAACATCCGATAGGGTTCGTCGGTTCCTTTGGTCACCAAATCATCAATCAAAACTCCAAGATATCCCTCGTTTCGTCCTAGAACAAACGGATCTTTTTCCTTAATTTTCAAAGCTGAATTAACACCTGCCATAAATCCTTGTCCAGCAGCTTCCTCGTACCCTGTTGTTCCATTAATTTGACCGGCAAAATAAAGACCTTCAATGGCCTTTGTTTCCAAAGTTGCCTTCAGTTGAGTCGGCGGACACATATCATATTCAACAGCATATCCAGGTCGTATAATTTCAGAATTCTCTAATCCTGGAATTGTTTTCAAAATATCCCACTGGACATCTTCGGGAAGGCTTGTTGAGAGTCCATTAACATAATACTCCAAGGTGTTGTATCCCTCTGGTTCCAGAAAAATTTGATGCCGTTCCTTTTCAGAAAATTTAACCACTTTATCTTCAATAGAAGGACAATACCGAGGTCCAATGGACTTAATTTTTCCTGAATACAAAGGCGATCTCTCAATATTTGTTCTTATTACCTGATTTGTGGCAGCATTTGTATAAGTTATCCAGCAGGGAAGTTGGTTCATGGGCACATGATGTTCATATTTAATCCAGTCAGAGCCATTGAAAAATAACCGATTTCCAATAGAATGTTTCACGTGAAACA
>JACQPE010000060.1 GCA_016207685.1 Elusimicrobiota bacterium
CGCATTGTTTGGTTTCCTCAAATCCACAAGGAGGCGGCGGAGCCAAAACGGATTTCTACCTTAAGATGATTGACCAGGCTTTTGATCTAGGGGGGCGCCGTTACTATTTCACCGGCGGGGAACCTTTTGCGAGAAAAGACATCTTTAATCTGATCCGTTATATCACCGAAACCAAGAAAGCGGAACTGATCATCATGACCAATGCCACATTGATTGAAGGCGCTAGGATTGAGGAGATCAAGACTTTGGACCGAAGAAAACTTAAGTTTCAGGTGAGCTTGGATGGCGCAACGCCCGATACGAATGATTTAATCCGTGGCCGGGGAGTTTTCAAGAAAGCTTGCGCTGGCCTTCAAATTTTAAGCCAGCTCGGTTTTGAAACCTCTTTGACTGCGGCAGTCACAAAGTCCAACCTAAAGGACCTGGAAAACCTGCCTGGGTTAACTCGTAAACTTGGCGCTAAATCCGCGCATTTGATGTGGCTTCACAAGAGGGGCCGCATTATGGAGACAGGAGGCGGCAAGGAATTTCCCAACACCAAGGAATTGCTAAACCTTTCCCGCAAAGTTAAAGAATCCTCTCAAAGGATTGGGATTATTTTTGATAATTTCGGTTCACTTCTGGGACGCGTCAATGGCCAGCCGGGGGTTAAATATGACTTGGGCAATCTTTGCTGGGAAAGCCTTTGCCTTTATATGGATGGCCATGTCTATCCCTCGGCCGCTATGGCCGGCATTCCCATCTTAAGCCTTGGCGATGCCCGCGCACAGTCCCTCAAATCTCTATGGCTTGAGAGCGCTGTAGGCAAGATGATAAGACAAGCCACAGTGGTTGAAAAAGAATCGTTGAAGAATGATCCCTTTCGTTTTTTAACAGGAGGCGGTGATATTGAGCACAGCTACTTCTTCAGCGCCAATGGAAAAAAAGGAAACTTCCTAGCCCAGGACCCTTACTATGATCTCTATGTGGAGCTAATCAAAGATGTCATGGCGGACTTAGCCTTAAAAAAGAAAACGGCGCTAAATCTGAAATCAGGTTTTAATCCGCCCCCAATCTATCACGCGATGGGAGAGGATTCCATTGCCTGCAGTGAAGACGCGCTAGACTGGCTAGCGGGGCAGGAGACCCGACCCGTCAAACTTCTTCACACCAATTGCGTTTTGTCTTTTGACGTAGAAAAGCCTTATCGAATCATCCAAAATTTTTATGGCAAGGCCGCTCTTAAGCCCCAAGAAGAACTCTGCTGTCCCGTTAAATACGACCAGGCTGAAGTCGGGCATATCCCCCAGGAAGTTATTGACCGCTTCTATGGCTGCGGCTCGCCTATCTCCCAGGCCCAGGCGCAACCGGGAGAAACCACTTTGGACTTGGGCTCCGGCGCAGGCATTGATGTTTTTATTGCGGCAAAAAAAGTGGGTCCCCAGGGAAAGGCCATCGGCGTGGACATGACGGATCAAATGCTTCAAGTCGCCAACGACTCCAAGGCAAAGGTGGCCGCCAATCTCGAATACGACATTGTTGAATTTCGCAAGGGGCACTTGGAGAGCATCCCAATGGAGGATAAAAGCGTGGACCTGGTGACCTCTAACTGCGTCATCAATCTCTCTCCGGATAAAAACAAGGTATTCGCCGAAATATGGAGAATCCTAAAGGACAACGGAAGAATGGTGGTGGCTGACATTGTTTCGGAAAGGCCGGTCCCCCTGTCTCTTCAAGCACACAAGGACCTTTGGGGAGAGTGCATATCAGGGGCTCTTTCTGAGGAAGAGTTCATTGCTGGTCTTGAGAAGGCCGGCTTTTACGGGATCGCACTTCTTAAAAAAACCTTTTGGAAGGAGGTTGAAGGCCATCAGTTTTATTCCATAACTATCCGGGCCTTCAAGTTTGAAAAGAAGGGCGGCTGCTCTTTTATCGGCCAGCAAGCGATTTATTGGGGCCCTTATAAAGCCGTGATAGATGAGGAGGGGCATCTCTTTCCCCGCGGTGAAACCGTTGAGGTCTGCACCGATACGGCAGTGAAGCTTAAAACTTCGCCTTATGCGGGACAATTTTCGATCATGGATGCAGACAATTCGAACCCATCCCTTTCTGTTTTGACCCAAGAAATAGGCGCTTGCGGGCCAGCGTGTTGCTAGAAGCGCTGAATTGATTAAAAAATGAAAATATCCGTGATCATTCCCACGCGCAACGAAGAGGCAAACATTGAACGATTGATTGACAGCTTGCGCAACACCTCGGACCAGGAGCGAACCGAGATCATTGTGGTTGATGGGCAAAGTTCGGATCGGACAGCTGATGTGGCCCAGGTCCTAGCGGACAAGGTTATACGAGCTACCCATCCAGGCCGCGGTTTGCAGATGCACGAAGGAGCCCTATTCGCTTCTGGAGACCTTCTGCTTTTTCTCCACGCTGATACCGAGCTACCACTAAACTGGCAAGGGATATTGTATGGAGCTTGGTCCTCAAGTCAAAAACCTGTCGCCACTGCCTTTAGGCTTAATTTTAGCGATGACGGGCTATTTTTTCGTTTTCTCGCCATTGCCGCCAATTGGAGAACTTCTTGGACAGGCATACCTCACGGAGATCAAGCGATCGCTATTGATCGGGAAATTTATTTTAGAGCCGGCGGTTTTCTGGCAGTCCCCATAATGGAGGAGTATTTTCTTTTTAACAAACTGCGATGGTTTGGCTGCGTCCGGATACTCTCGGAGCCTATTAAAACTTCAACACGGCGCTACGAGCAAAATGGCCGCGTTTTTAACGCTATCCGGAATACTTTAATCATCGCCCTTTTTTACGTTGGAGCACCACCGAGTTTTTTGGCTAGGCTCTATCGGTAAACATGAATAAAATTATTATTTTTGTGAAAGCGCCCGTTGCGGGCCAAGTGAAAACAAGGCTGTGCCCCCCTACGCAGCCCCGCAGACAGAGC
>JACQPE010000058.1 GCA_016207685.1 Elusimicrobiota bacterium
ATTTTTTGTCTTCACTACATGTGCTTTTGGAGAATCCCAAGGTCAGTTCTCTTCGGAGTAGCAAAGAAGGTGAAGCGCAAATGCGCTAAATCAGGGGGCTATTAGCGTAAGTTGGGTTAAACCAGTCCACCTGGCCGAAGTCCCCGGGAGGGGTTTCAATGCGAAGAAAGACCTCTCTGGTTTTCCTGGGCCGGATGGTTTGAAGATAATCCTTCAAGATGGTGAGGGAGCCTGGGTAGCCCTGTTTTTTTATTTCCGAGAGCAGCTTGACGGCAGAGAGTTCGGGAAAGTCTTTAAGGCGGCAGGTCAGGTAGGTTTTATAGGGTTTGAGCTTCCCCGCGTTTGGTCCGCGCCGCGGCAGGTCTTGGGGAGGGCCATCCTTGAAGGCGAGTGCCCGGCGGACCGTCCAACGGTGCACGGCCAATCTTTCGGCGATGGCGGACTTGCTGAGTTTCTCCGCCTCAAAGAGCCTTCGGATCGCGGCCCAAAGTTCGGCTTCCATAACAGAGTCATTATGCGCCGGTCAAGACCCCAGGCTCAATCATCTCTTGTTTTGCGACCCGCTCCTTGACCGTCAGGAAGTCTAGGATTCCCTCGATGGAGCGGCCCATCTGATCTTGTTTTGCGACGGTTTTAGCGTCCCGAAGGCGGATACCCTCAAGATATCCGAGGGGGTTTTGGCGTATCTGATCTTGTTTTGCGACGCGCCCCAGGCGCTTGAGGCGCAGGCGCCGGGCTTCGCGGCGGCGGTAATCCTCGTGATCTTGGCGCCAGTTGTGCCAATAGCTGGGGTAATCCTCGGCCCAGCGCCTGACCTTGGCTTTGCGAACTTCCCCTTTGTAGTAATCGGGGTTTTTGTCCAGCCAGCGGGCCTGGGCATCCTCTTGCCCTTGTTGGCGGCAGGCAGCCTCTGGGCAATAGAGAAACTCCCTATGGGCGACCCTTGGATCCGGAGCGAACCAATGGCGGCAGACGGCGCATCGCTTCTTTTTGAGCTTCATGGCAGGATCACCTCCTGCCATAAGGTTAATACAGAATCAGAGAAGGACGGGTTTTGAAAAATTCGCGGCGCTCAAACTGGACAAAACTGGACAATGACTACCGGCTATATCTGGATAGCTATAAGATGGCGTTAACAGTGACCCCATCTATGCATCTATGACCCCATCTACCTGACCCCATCTACCAATTTACACTTGCCCCAAATATAGAATTAAAACCATCGGTTTCATAGACAGTGTCTTGATAAGTTATTTTGGGCATTCTGGAATACTGCGCCTCAAGTCGTAAATGAAAAAGCCTGCCTGAGAAAAATTCTACACCAATGCCGAAGTAAGGTAAAAATCCTCTCTTTTCGTCAAAAATAATACCGCCCTGGGCAACCTTAACTCGAAAATAGGATAGTCCCACAACGCCATATGGCGATATATCACTCGGATGATAAAAATTTTTTTTTAACCCTATTGGGTAGAGCAGTATTGATGTAAAACCAACAGGGGGAAAAGCATAGGCAACTTTAGAATATTGCCCCCATAACCATTCCGCAGACATACCATTTCTGAAATGAACGCTCCAAACCAGGCCTCCTCCCCCAAGATAAATCCTGCCCCCGCCTGGTTTAGTGGAAGTCTGAGAGAAAGCGCGGCTGGACACGAAACCGATGCCTAAAATTTTTCGATTTCCCAGATATTCTATTGAATCGCCTACTTCCATCCTCTCTCTAGGCCAACCTTCCTCCGCGGAGTGCTCAATTTGCCCTGCAGAAATAAAGTCACCAATGCCATAAAGCTCAATTTTTCCTTTCCTCTTTCCGTTTTTATCTATTACCCCGTAAACATCTCTTTTGTCCACGTTATGCAGCGACCCGCGGTTAATTAAAGCCTTGCCATCCTCCACCAAAGTTACCGTGGCGTATTTCTTCTTCATGAATAACGCTTTACGCTCAAAGTCCGGCAACTTGCTTTTTTTGGCAACTGGATCGAGAAATACGCTCTCGCCTGGCAATGCTCGCACTTTTTCCGGAGTGTAGGCCCGGTAGTAATTGATTCCTTCTTTTTCCGATATGGACATGGCTTCACGCACTACTACCGGTATGCCTCCGTAAAGATAGACGGATTGGCCGGTATCCAGATAGCGGTTGACTTCTAGGAGCATAAAGGTTGTGCTGTCTAGCATATGGGAGTCCACGATTTTTCCGATTGGGGTTTGGGCGAGTAGCAAGTTGGAGGTAAAAGAGGTAAAAAAGAAAAGGAAGGTAACCATAGCCAATCCGACTTTTATCTTGGACATATTAATTCATTAGGCAATCGGGGGACAATGTCCACCCAATTGCAAGGCAATGAAAACAAAGAAAGAGAAATTTTTAAGCACTCTTTACTCTTTTCGACAAAAAATGACAGTTCGAAATGGTGGCAGATACTGAGCAGAACCTGTATTGCGAGTCTCGGCAAGCGCTCCGCATTTACCTCCACCCCCTTCAAAGGAGCAGTCTTGGATAGGAGTATAATCATGGAAATGTCCTAAATTACTGATATCACCACCAATTTCATTTGGAGGTCCTCCTGTGGGTGCCCCCCTTAAGAAAAGTCCATCCAGCCTCGTATCCCTGGTAAACCCTTGAGGGCAGGCATTGCTCTCGAACCAGATAATGATGCCGTTCTGGGGGACTAACGCTGGTCCCGTCATGTTCGTTATTTGCATGGTCTGCGCCCTGATTTCCCCTTGGACATCAAGCTTGGCCTGGGGATTCGATGTTCCGATGCCCA
>JACQPE010000059.1 GCA_016207685.1 Elusimicrobiota bacterium
CCTCCGTCGCGCCTGCGAGAAGGCGCATCCGCGATTCGCTTAGCTGACCGCCGTCAACAGGTGCGCTTCAAAGCTCTAAGAGTTTGACATTCCAGTAATTGACGTAGGCTTCATAGGCTCTGACCGAAGTCAAAAAGACAAGATGTTGTTCGGCACGGACGCGCCAGGCCGCTATTGTCTTTAATCCCTCTCGGCCCGCTTTTTCCACGCGATGATTGCCGTCAATGACATTGAAATACCCGGGGCTGATCTCGACCAGAACGATTGGGATAGACACGTCAGCGCCCTGAATGGTCTTTTCGTCGAGTCTCTCGGCCAAACAGCTTCGCAGAGGCTGCACTTCCACTTTTTCCACCGGGAACTTGTCGGGATTGGCCCTAATGAAGGCAAGCATCCTGGTCACATTAAACTCAAAGATGCCATTTACAAAACACTCATCGCCCTTATCGACCGGCAACGGCGTGAACGCCGGATCAAGACGGAGCGCCCTGGGATGCTCTTTGATCGGATTTTTTCGTTTCTTCATTGATTTCGACTTACTGCTTGTAAGCATAAAGCCACCTGGCTGTTGTGCCGCCGACATTGCGGACGGAATGGGCTGTATTGGCGGGGATTAAGATTTCTTCACCGGGTTTTGGGCGGAGCTTCTTGCTTTGCATATCAAGCTCAACCTGGCCTTCCAGCGCCATGAAAAGCTCATCCGAGCCGTGGACGTAATCCTCCCAAACCTGCCCGGCAGGGTCCGTCCAGATGCCGCCATGAAAACCACGGGAACGCCAATTCTCCAAAATCTTTTCTGGACTCATCGATTCTCCAAAGAACCACTGGCGCTTAATTCTTTGAGCGCTGTTTTATAGGCCTGATAAGTTTTGGAATCGAAGAGAACAAACCTGATGAGTTGTATTTCCGGATGGGCCTTGAGGTAATCGGCCGCGGTTTCAATGGCAATCGGTGATGCCTCCTCAAGCGGATAGCCGTAGATGCCGGTGCTGATAGCGCAGAAGGAGACGGATTTGACGTTGTGAGCCGTGCAAAGTTCAAGGCTTTTAAGGTGGGCGCTTTTAAGCAAAGCGGCATCCCTGGGGCTTCCCATATAACGGGGGCCGACGGCATGGATAACGTACTTGGCCTTAAGATTGCCCCCGCCCGTAATGACGGCGGAACCCGTAGGGCAGCCTTCGTATTTTTCTTTAAGCTCCCCCATAATGGCCGGGCCGCCGGCGCGGTGGATAGCGCCGTCCACGCCGCCTCCTCCCGCCAAATGGCTGTTGGCGGCATTGACAAGGGCTTCGGTGTCTTGTTGCGTTATGTCACCCTGGACAAGCTCAATTTTTGGAGCGTTGGGCATAGCTTGAAATGATTTTTTCTTTACCTGACTATACGGGCAGAGGCGCCGCCCAGAATCATTTTGAGGTATTTGGACTTCAGGGAAGACCTCGCTTGGGCCGGATCTCTTTTAACCGGTACGGCTCAAATCTGTGCAAGTGTTCGACAACCTGTGCCGTATGATTTTTGCAATCTTCCTCAGCTAGATCATAAACCGTTGAGGAAAAATCGAGCTTGAGAGAAAATGCGTCTAAGATTTCTTTAGCCAGCTCCAAAAGGGCCTCGACTTCGCCACGCGTGATGGTGATCTCTTGCCGTTTCACATCATCGTGCGCCAGGTATTGATCCCGATAATCCTTGAGCCTTTTCAACACCCCATCATGCCTTTCGAGCTTTGTTTTTATCTGCTGCAGGTCTTGACTGTTCATCTCCTCATATTGATTAAAAAGCTCATCCAAAAATTTCCTCCCGCGGCTTTGATGAAATGCTAAAAAATCGGCCCTGGTTAATTTTTTCATGTTGCCCTGCGCATAATTAACGATTTTTTTAATGTGCAAAGATTCATCCGAGTGATCAAAAATTTTCGCAAGCTCCAAAAGAGAATGTGCCCGCAATGCTTCCTTTGAAGGAATAAAAAATCCCTTAAACTTGTTCATCGTTGCAACATTTTTATGGGCATGATCTTCTCCAACTATATTGGTGCCTCCCAAATCCTCAAGGCTTCTAAAGACACGGAATGAGCAAAGCGCGTTAAAATACCTGCCACGCAGATTTTTTAGATGGTCAAACAAGGTATGGAATTCTCCGTTCATCACATTACTTTTTCCCAATTTCATGCTTTTTGGGAAAGCCAGGCACAATACTCGCATTCCGGGTCTGCCGAGGGCTCCCCTTGATTCAGAAGCGTGATGGCCGCGCGGAACGTCAATCTGGCGCGCTCCGGATCCGCCGATATCCTGATGGACTGGATTTCAAAATGAACTTGGCCGTTTTCCATTACGGTTTTTGGCGAATAGTACAGCAGGAAAGCGAAATCGGCCGGTGGCAGGCTGTTTTCTTTTAGAAGCAGGGCGTAGCAATCGATTTGGTTTTGGTAATACAAAGTGGCGGCCTCTTCGGTGGTCGGCGATCCCTTTGTCTTGTAGTCAAAAGGAATATATCGGCCGTCTTTGACCAACAGGTCATCAAGGGCACCGCTTAACACCGAGCCTGATTCCCGGTCCTCGTATCTTAGCCCAGTCCTCCAGTTGCGCCACTTATCCAGCTTCGCTTGGTCTGGGAAAAGGCCGATGCCGTCAAAATTTCCCTTGGCAAATTCTTGAGGGAGAGTGTTCTTCGACCGAAAGCCGTCCATGTAGGTTTTGATCACGCGATCCATGCCTCCTGGCAGAGACGGAAAGATGCCACGAGGCCGTTTAATACTTTTCACCTTCTCCATCCAGAAACAACGTGCGCAATCTCGAAAAAGATTGAGCGTACTGGGCGAGAGGAGGTGCCTAAAGGACGCCCCGGATTTCATCGCCGTTTATGCCTTCGCGGGAGCAATGCACTGTGGATCGTCGTTCTGTGGAGAATTCACAATGGTTGAGACTTCGTACGCATCCATTTCCTTTGATGAATAAGGTGCCAATAGCGGAAGGAGCTTGGAAACATCGCGCAAATCCGGATCCAGCCACTTTTCCTCATCCTTCTGCCGGAGAATGACCGGCATCCGACATATTAAATGCACTAACTGATTATACTCTTCGTTATAGAAGCTATAGAAAAATTTTTTTGATTGGAGGTGAAGATGTTAGTGCAGCAG
>JACQPE010000063.1 GCA_016207685.1 Elusimicrobiota bacterium
CGGAAAGGACGAGTATTTGTAGTGAAGACATTTGCCAAACGGCGCAATATAAGGCGTTTAATGGCTATTTTGGGGGGCTATTAGCGTAAGTTGGGTTAGTCAAAGGGACACGGGAACAGGCGGAATCTTTGAAGGAAGAGACCGCGCAACTGCTCAGGAAAGAACTCTGTATGGAGCTTTCCTGGGAAAAAACCCGGATTGCCCACACGAGCCAGGGGTTGGACTTCCTTGGAAACCACATTGTCCTCAAGCCCAATCACAGAGGACAGGTGGCAATACGCATCTATCCGAGTAAGAAAAGTCTGAGGTCTGTGCAGGAGAAAGTTAAAAAGATCACCTCTAAGAATATGACTGGTTCGAGTCTGGCCGACACTCTAGGCCAACTCAACAGCGTACTCCGGGGTTGGTCCAATTATTTTCGATTTGCACATTCCAAGAAGACCTTCTCGTATCTAAGGTATTACTCTTGGATGCGAGTATATTGGTGGATGCGAAAGAAACACCGCAAACTTCCTGTAAAGGCTCTGAAACGGAAATACTTTCCAGATTGGACTTTTAAGGAAGGAGGGCTGGCCTTGTTTGATCCAAGCAAGGTCCGGGTGGGGCGCTATGGATACCGTGGCGCTCATATCCCGACTCTCTGGAATCAGGAGTTGGAGAGCCCAACGCGGAAACGCCAAGGAGATAGGCTACCGGATGAACCAAGGCTTCTGGAGTATTTGGAGGATCGTTGTGCCATGTGAAGCTTGTGGAGAGCCGGGTGCATAGAAAGTGCACGCCCGGTTCGGAGAGCGGCTACGGGAGACCTGCTGTGGTTTTCTGCAGTAAGGCGCCCGTGGCCGACTCTACCTGGAAGAGGTTTCCATTCTCCGCGGCTCGTTCGTCGAGCTGGAAAAATATATGGGCAACCACGCCAAAGACCTGGAGCGTATGAAAACCGAAATGGGTCTGATTAAGACCATAGGCGCGTGGATTTTAGCGCCGCTTCTGGGGCTATTAGGCCTGGGCTGCGTCCTGGCGATCTTCTACGCCCTGACGAAATGAGGTGATTGATATGGATCTAGGCGAGAGCTTTGGGACGAGGCCTGCGAGAAAAACGCTGGAGCCTTTTGTTTATGTAGTTCAAGTCAAAGGCCTCGGGGTCAAAAACTTCTCCTACCCAATGCAACAATTCCTGGTGTTCCGGATGGTCAGGATTTTTGATGGCCTCAAGAAAATTCTCATAGCCGCCCATGCCTCCCACATCCTCGGGCGGGCAGGCGCGGGCTCCGGCCAGGCAAAGCACGGAAGGTTTATTTTCTTCCAAGGGAAGGACTTTTTCTACGGTCAGGTAGTGATCCCAGCTGTCGCCGAAGTCGTATTCATAAGTGAAGCAGTGGCCCTTTCCCCGGATAATCTCCTCGAGCCGGACCTTGGAATCATCCAAAGTATCGAGCTCGCCGTCAGGATCGGGCCTACCGTAGCTTTTCTTATTGAACATGAATTGATGCAGATGGGAATTGGTCCAGCCCATAACCTCCTGGAGGACGCCATGAAGCGATCTAAAGGTCAAATCCGAGCGCACCAGGATTCGGCGCCAGATAAGCGGCTCGCTTTCTTGAAGGACAACCCGGATTTGATAAAGGACAACGGGAATTTCTTGATTTCTGCCTACCATTGGTTTTTACCTCAGTTTCCAAAAAAATTGAAGATGACCTATTTTACCAAACGGGGCCGTTTCGGATTGGAAAAAAATCATGCCAAAACCAAAACTTGATATTCCCATAGACTTAACCAAGTCCCGTCCTTGGAAGGGAATCGTCTGGCATCATTCGGTGACCGCTGATGACCCCGGTCTTAACTGGGATGCCATCGTTCGCTTCCACACCTCTTACCGAATAGACGGCCAAATCGTGACCGCTGATGAATTTGAGAGAAGGATGAGGCTGAACCAGGGCAAATCATTCCTTAAACCCTGGAAAGACGTGGGCTATCACGGCGGCACCGAGTGGGCCAATGGGCAGGTGATTTTTCATTGGGGAAGGCTGCTCGGCATGATAGGAGCCCATGCCGGAGTCAAGGGAGCATCTAATCAGTTCAACGAACAATATCTGGGGCTCTGCGCTGTAGGGAATTTCGATCTTGCGCCGCCAAAGCCGAAGCATTGGGACTTTAACCTGCGCCTCACCAGAGCTTTTATGGAAGCGTTTCAGATTCCGGCCAGCCATGTCATCGGCCACCGGGAAGTTTTTGACCGCCTGGGCGTCCCAAGACAGAAGAGCTGCCCGGGCAACCGCTGGGACATGGAACTATTTAGGGCCGAACTCGTATGAAAGTATTTTTGAAAAACACCCTGGCCCAGAGCATCGCCTTAGCTTCCCATACCCTGTTATCCGCCTGGAGTTCGGATTGGACGCAGAATGTTTGTAGGGATGTCAAAAGTTTGAGAGTCATGGCCAAGGTTGCCTACTCGATCTTTTACTTTTGGCTTGTGGTCTATTGCGTAAAACATAACCCAGACTCCATGAACACCGCCATCACCTGCACGGCAGGGTTGGTGGGCACCATTGCGGCAGGCTACATGGCTACCAAGACTTACGAGAAAATTAAAAACGGCAATCATCGCCCACCAGTACCGGATGCTTCAGAGGAAGAGGATGAATCTGGCGATTAAATTCCTATCGGTCCTTAAGTCGGCCGCCACTTTTGCAATTCGTAAGCCAAAAGACGCCGCCATCATTCTGCTCATCTTTCTTCTCGTGCTGGCAGGGTGGAGACTCAGCAGAGAAAAAACCAGATTGCATGAACTGGCCGCTAAAATTGAAGGCTTGCCGCCGGGGACCAAGCAGATTATCACTGTCTACAAAGACCGCGTCATCACTAAATGGCGCGATGGCCAAACGAAAATCGTTTATCAGAACCGCTACCTGCCACCGGAGGGACGCGCTGAGGTTGCAATCAAGGATGATAAGGCCGGGGCTCTCCCTGAAATTTTTATTGAAGATCGCAGTTTCACGCGCCGACTGGGAGGCGGTATTGTGTATTCAAATCGGCTCCTACCTGCAATTGATTTGAAGTGGGCTTATTGGAAGCGCTATAGCACGACAATAGGTATCACGCCGGAATTTGGCAACCTCACGCTCAGCCGTCACATTGACGATTTCACGCCTTTTCAAAATCTTGAAATCTTAGGACTTTCTGGAATCAGCTGGAATAGCCGATTTCGTTTTGGTTTCGGAATGAGAACAAATTTTTAGGCGGGGCACATTTCAATAAAAAATAACAGATTCGCTAGAACGCTGTTAGCATCTGTTAGGACCCACTCATCAGAATCTCGAATCCCAACCTCTCCTTAAACCTGTAAAATAAGCTCAAACTTATGGCCACCAACTCTTCCATTGTCCATTCAAATACATCCCTCAAATTTCAAGGATACGATCGTCTCGTCGAAGGAATAAAAAAGCTTCTTGTAGAAGCCCGTCGGCAAGCAGCTCGATCTGTGCATGCTATTGCCACTGCCAGCTACTGGGAGGTTGGACGTCGAATCGTTAAATTTGAACAAAAAGGAGCCCGGCGTGCCGCCTACGGCGAGGAACTCCTGGCGCGTTTATCCAAGGATTTGACGCAGCGTCTTGGTCGAGGTTATGGGTTATCACATATCAAAACGATGCGGCAATTTTACCTGACCTACCCCAGTCCCTGGAATCGCCAATCTCTGATTGGCCAAAGAGGTCAATCTCAAAAAAGCCAATCAGTGATTGGCGAATTAAAAGACAAGGCAGCGCATCCTAATCACGCCGATCTTGCTCTGCTGGCCAAGGGCTTCCCGCTTTCATGGACTCATTACGCAAGGCTCCTTCGGGTTAGCAATATTTATGCTCGCGCTTTCTACGAACAGGAGGCGTTACGGGGAGGCTGGTCCATAAGACAATTGGACCGCCAGATCGGTTCCCAATTCTATGAGCGCACAGCCCTCTCGCGCAATAAGGCTAAGATGCTCACAAAAGGCGTCCGCTCTAAGCCCAGTGATGCCGTAACCCCCGAAGAGGAAATCAAAGACCCCTACATCCTCGAATTCCTGGGCTTAAAGGATGAGTATTCCGAAAGCGATCTTGAGGAGGCGTTAATTGGACATCTGGAGACTTTCCTTTTAGAGCTTGGAGGCGGCTTTACTTTTGTGGCCAGACAAAAACGACTCCGTATTGGAGATGAGTGGTATCGCGTAGATCTTGTGTTTTTTCACAGGAAGCTGCGTTGCCTTGTCCTTGTGGATTTGAAACTAAAGCCGTTCACCCATGCCGATGCTGGACAGATGCACCTTTATCTGAACTACGCCAAAGAGCGCTGGTGCTATCCAGATGAAAATCCGCCAGTGGGGCTAATCCTAACCACAGAAAAGGACGAAGCCGTGGCACATTATGCCCTTAAAGATCTGCCCAACAAGGTTCTCGCATCTCGGTATAAAACGACTTTGCCCCCTGAAGCGCAATTAGCCAAAGAAATTCAGAGCACCAAACTAGCCTTGGTCACACGCCGTGCTATAGGCAGATTGGGCAAGAGAAAAGGTTAGGTCCCGTGTGCGGTCGCTTTTCTCAGACGGCAGAAGCTAAAGAACTGCAAAGACGCTTTGGATTTCAGGATGCCGCTATTGAGCTATCCCCGCGTTACAATCTGGCCCCAGGCCAATCCGCACCAACGGTTATCAATCCAGGATCAAGAATTTTGAATTTAATGCAGTGGGGCCTGGTGCCCTCCTGGGCTAAGGAGGCAGCAATTGGCAACAAAATGATCAATGCTCGGGCGGAAACTATTGCGGAGAAGCCCAGTTACCGCAAGTCTTTCGAGCGGCGGCGTTGTTTGGTTCTTGCAGACGGCTTCTTTGAGTGGCGTATGGTCGAGGGTATTAAAAGAAAAATTCCCATGCGGATCACGCTCAAAAATCGGGAACCATTCGCATTGGCCGGCCTTTGGGACATTTGGAAAAAGCCGGATGGCGGGGAGATTCGTTCCTTCACGATCATAACGACGCAACCCAATGATTTCATGAAACCCATCCACAATCTTATTTGCACTAACAAAGTCAAGTTTTTATCGTCTATTTTTTATCCTGTATAAAATCTTCAAAAGATATCTTTTCATTTGGATGAAATTTAAGGAACCTATCGTAAACTTCGCGGGATTTGGCCCTCTCGC
>JACQPE010000062.1 GCA_016207685.1 Elusimicrobiota bacterium
ATAAATGCCAGTTCAACGGCTTGGGCGGTCTGGAAAATTTTTTTCGTAAGCGCCTTATCCGCAGGAGACGGAATAACGCTGCCGCTGGGATGATTGTGAACGAGAATAAAACCATACGCCCCGCAAGCCAAGGTTTCCTCAACAAGGCGCCGGGGGTAAACCGGGGATTCATCTATGGTTCCTTCCGTCATGGTTTTTTCACCGATAATCCGATTTTTAATATCAACAAACAAAACATGAACGACCTCGTGTCCCTTGCCGGCCAAAGCGGCTCGGCAATAGTCGGCTACTTTTTCGGGATTGTTGACGGCATTCGCTCCCTTGAGCCGCTCCTTAAGATAAAAAACGCACACGGGACGAAGCAATAAAAGCAACTGTGCTGACCGCGGCCCGAGGCCGTTGACGGCGAGCAGCTCTTTTCCGGAAGCGTCAAGAATGCACGCCAAACCGCCAAATTTTTCGATCAGGGTTTTGGCCAAAGGCTTGGTATCTTTACGGGCAATGGCGTAAGTTAAAATTAGCTCGAGAATTTCATATTCATGAAAACCGTCAAGCCCCGCCTTCATGAATCTCTGCCGTAACCGCCGGCGATGACCATGGTAAACGGCCGCCGGCATCTTGCGGCCGCTTGCCGGCCAATTAACAGCGGGCCTGACGCTCAAATGAGCCAACGGTTCGGTCATTCACGACATTATAGAGGTTAAGGGGTTGCCCAACAATAATATGGTCATACTATTGTTGAATAACCCCTAAGACCAATGCCGCTAAGATAACTTTCAGTCTGCCCTGCCGGTTGGGACTTGGCCCCCAGGGGGCAGAGAATAAATTACGGCCACAGACCGCCGACAGTGGCGGTAAATTTGGCAATGTTAAATGGTTTGGTTAAAAAACCTGCAATGCCCAATCCTTTCAGTTTCTCCATCTGCACCTCGGTTACGAAACTGCTGATAACAACCACGGGACAAAAAATTTCTTTTTGCCGCAGCGCCTTAAGCAAGGCAATGCCATTCATGCCCGGCATATGGACATCAAGAATAATCAAAGAATCATCCTTTCCTATTTGTGCCAACGCTTCTTCCGCGGAGCCGGCGCAGGTCACCCTGTGGCCCTGCCGGGAAAGAAGACGCATATAAAGATGGCGCATGCCCATATCGTCGTCGACGACAAAAACTTTTTTGATGGACGGCGCCAATCGTTGATAAGAACCGCCGGTCTGTTTTTTTAATCGCACCGTGATCTTTCCCATATACCAAAGATACCATGCCCGGAATGCCATTTCAATATCCTGTTTTGGGATATCCAAAGCAGGATATTACAATTCTTATGGACCCATGGACAAAACGATTTACACTAAAGAGTACCGCATTCTTCTTGAAAAATTACGCCAAGCAAGAATAAAGGCCGGGCTGACGCAGTCGGAAGTGGCGCACCAACTCAAAAAACCTCAATCCTTTGTTTCTAAATGCGAGGCAGGGGAGCGGCGCATTGATCCTATTGAACTTCAAAAGTTCGCCGGTCTTTATGGAAAATCCCTGGATTATTTCGCTTATTAAAATATTTGAGGGGCCGGGTAATTCCATCTGCTCTCTGACCATTGCAAAAACCTGCGACAAAAAATATCCCATAAACTTTAGTGTGGCAAGGGACCTGTTTTCATTGTCCGCCCACCAATGCGTTGCCGGCGATACGCATTAACGCCTGCTCATTAAGAACGGTCAACGGCTCCCGTCTGGGGCCCTTGACAACCCCTGTTTTTTCAAATTTTTTCAAAAGCCGGACACAGGTTTCAGGCGTAATCCCCGCCACTTGGGCCAACTCTTTTTTCTGAATGGCGGCGATCAATGTATTATTATGACGTTTAGCCAATGAAAGAATCGCTTGGGCCAGTCTTGCTCTGGCTGTTGAAAATGCAATATCCCGCGCCTTGTCTTCTCCCTCCCGCACGCCACGCGCCAACTGGCGCAAAATCACCGTTACTGTTGACCAGTGCCGCTTTAAAAATCCTAAAAAACTTTTCCCGTCTATCCGGCTGACCACCGAATCCACAAACGCTTCGGTGCCCGCTGAATACGCCTCGCCGGCCAAGAGTGACCGGTGTCCGAATAGGCTTCCCGCCGGCAATACCCTTGTAGTGAGCATTCGTCCACTGCGAGTTGACTTAAAAATTTTCACCTTTCCTTCACAAACAACATAAACGCCCTGCGGATCATCCCCCTCGTGAAAAACAGTGGCGCCTCGCGTATAGATACGGGCTTTACGAAGACAAATCCACTCTTTGCGTGACGACTCATCCAGCGAGACAAATAAACAATTCGCCCGATGCGGACAAATACGGCAATTGGGCGCTATTGTTGATTGAAGCATACAAACCGGCCTTCCTCTCATTTTAGGGAAATTTGACTTTGTCTGCCGACTCAACTAGAATACTTAGGGGTTGCCCAACCCCCCACACTCGCCTTGTTTCGAAGGTACAATGGTTACCGATATCTGGAAAAAAACGCAAGATCATCTGCGGGCCTTGGTGCCCAGTGAGCAATTCGACCTCTATGTCGCGCCCATGAAACTGAAATCTTTGGACTCCGGCTTATTGACGTTTGAAGTGCTTAATAAATTTCACGCCGAATGGCTCGAGCGCAATATTAAACGCGAGCTTCTTAGGTTGCTCAACCCGGAACAAACCGGCGTTTATGAACTCGGATTTAGCTACCCGGAATCACCCCATCCCACAACCAATAATGGTCTCGCTTTGCTTCGCCAGGAATCAACGAATGCTCCCATCCTGACGGGTTTTAGCGCCAATTACACATTCGACCGATTTGTGGTTGGCCCCACCAATCGCTTCGCTCACGCATCGAGCGTGGCTGTTTCTCAAAACCCAGGCAAACAATTCAATCCTTTATTCATTTACGGCCACGCCGGACTCGGCAAAACTCATCTTCTTCACGCCATCGGACATGCGATCTTGAAACAATTCCCCAAAATGTCGGTTCTGTATATCAACGCTGAATCATTCGTCAACGAATACATTAACGCTCTTAAAAATCACTCAATTGACGGCCAGCGGGAACGCTTTCGCGGGGTGGACTGCCTCCTTATCGACGATATCCAATTCTTGGTCGGCAAAGAACACTCGGAGCAAGAATTTTTCCATACATTCAACGCGCTGTACGACTCGAACCGGCAAGTTGTTTTAACCAGCGACCGGCCGCCCAAAGACCTCCAACCCCTGGAATCGCGACTTGTTTCCAGGCTTGAATGGGGTGTAACTTGTGATATCAAGCCTCCTGATTTTGAAACGCGCCTCGCTATTTTACGCAAAAAATGCGAATTGGAGCAAATTAACGCGCCCGATGAGGTTTTACAGCATTTGGCTCAAAACATTCGCTCCAATGTCCGCGTTTTAGAAGGCAGCCTAAAAAGCATCGTCGCTTTCTGTTGCCTAGCCGGAGGCCCTATGACCCTGGACGCGGCCAATCAAATTCTCAAACAACTTCAAGACGAATCTCCAAGAATAACAGGGAACACGCCCTCTATTGCCAAAATTCAAGAAGTCGTCGCCAAGCATTACCACACGGAGATTTCCGATCTTAAAGACCGCAGCCGCACGGCAAGCAAGGTCCTCCCTAGGCAAGTGGCGATTTATTTGTCACGCGAAATCACTCGCCGTTCGCTTGATGAAATAGGCCGCGCTTTTGGCGGACGCGACCATTCGACGGTTCTTCATTCTGTCACCCAAATTGGAAAATTAATCAGGACCGATCCTTATATCAGCCAATTTATCAACAAACTCAAAGAAGAAATCTTAATAACCGTCGGGGATTGATTTTTATGTTGATAAATTTTGGATACTGTTAATGCTTACTAACAAGATATCCCCAAGCCGTCAAACCGGCTATTAAGGCTGTCAACAGTTATCCACATGATGAGTACGATGAAGATTAAAGTAGATAAAAAAGAACTAACCGATCGTTTGCAAATTGTTCAAAACACCGTTTCAAGGAAATCCACATTACCCATATTATCCAATTACCTTCTAGAAACAGAGCGGAAAAATAAAAAACTTTGGATTACCTCGACCGATCTCGAAGTCGGCATCAGAAGTTCCATTGATGCGGAAATTGAACACGATGGCGCTATTACGCTGCCGGCTAAAAAATTAGGGGAAATCTTGCATGAATTGCCGGCAGCCGAAGAATCCAGCGTTGTCTTGGAATTACGTGAAAACAACAGGGTTCAGGTGGTTGGATCTCACGCCCGTTTTCAAATTACAGGGATTCCGCGCGATGACTATCCGCTTTTGCCTGAGTTCAGGGAGGATTCTTCGATTGAGTTTCCACCGGCTTTGTTGCTTGAAATGATTCGTAAAACGATATTTGCCGCAAGTTCGGATGAAACGCGATATGTGTTAAATGGAGCGCTTTTTATTATATCCAAAGGAACGGCGACGCTGGTGGCGACCGATGGTCGGAGGTTGGCGACGGTCAGCGAGTCCGGAATTTCGGAATCGGTTGATGTGAGAGCAATTGTTCCGGCCAAAGCGTTTGTTGAGGCGGGTCGGATTATCAGCCATTTTCAAGAAGGTTCCGTTCCGGCGACACCCATCTTGATTGAAATATCCGAAAACAGAGCAGGTTTTAAAATTGGGGCGACGACGTTGTTTTCCCGTTTGATAGAAGGAAATTTTCCCGCCTGGGAGCAGGTTGTTCCCCAAAAAACCGGATGGTGCGTTCGGGTTGATCGTGAAAGATTGTTGGCGGTCACCAAAAGGGCGTCGTTGTGCATTGCGGACAGGGTTGGAACATGCCGGTACCGATTTTTTAAGGACCACTGCCAAATCACATCCAAAACTCTTGATCGCTATGAATTTGACGAAGACTTGTCTTCGATTCAATACGACGGTGAAGATGGGTTTGAAGTGGCATTAAACCCGGCGCATATTATTGAATTTTTAAAAAACGTAGGCAGCGACCAAATTGAAATTTTTATGACGACCGGCGTTAATCCGTTATTGTTGACGGCCCCTGATAAACCGGGGTATTCTTATGTGGTTATGCCGACAAGGGTTTAGCGATGTTAACGGCCCGGAAACCTCGATTTCATAAAATCGGAAATTTATTAATGCGTCACCGGTTTTTTTCAGTGGCGTTGTTGCCCGGTTTTTCCAGCGACCTTCAACGATCCTTAAAAGACCTGTGGAAGTCGGTTGATGGGGTGAACATTGACGGGGCCTGTCTTTTGTTAGCGGGACACCCGGCCCTTCGGTGGCAAGTTCGTGTGTGTAAAAAAGAGCTGCTGGAACCCTTGAAAATCTACGGGATCAATGATATTAAAGTGAGAACATCATAAATGACGGCGCGGCCTGAAGAAGCCTATACATCCAAGGAGATTCAGGTGATTGAGGGCTTGGAGGCGGTGCGCCGCAGGCCGGCCATGTATATTGGTTCAACCAGCGTCGGCGGCATGCATCATTTGGCCTATGAGGTTATCGATAATTCTATCGATGAGGTTTTGGCGGGGCATGCCAAAAATGTCGACGTGACGATTCATAGTGATAATAGTGTTTCCGTAGTTGACGACGGCCGGGGCATTCCGGTGGATCCCATGACCGATGTTAAAGATCCGAAATTGAAAGGCAAGAGCGCTCTTGAGGTTGTGTTAACCGTGCTTCATGCGGGCGGAAAGTTTGAAAAAAAGGCCTATAAAATTTCCGGTGGATTGCACGGCGTGGGCGTTTCGGTAACCAATGCCCTTTCGGAATGGCTCGATGTTAATGTTTATCGCGGCGGCCAAGTTTATCGCCAGCGTTATAAACGCGGCAAACCGATAACAGACGTTGAGATTGTCGGCGCAACCGACGAACGGGGAACCAAGGTGACATTTTTGCCGGACTCTGAAATTTTCGGCGACGCCAAATTCTCTTTTGAGACTCTTTCAAAGCGGCTACGGGAACTGGCGTTTCTTAATGCCGGCATCCGCATTACATTGATTGATGAACGCGATGACAAAAAACACGTTTTTCACTACCAAGGAGGACTGGTGGAGTTTGTCCGGTTTTTAAACGCCAACAAAACCGCCATTAACTCCGAACCCATTTATATTTGCAAAGAAAAAGATGATTTTCGCGCTGAAATCGCCATGCAATACAACGATGGCTATGATGATAATGTCTATTCGTTTGTCAATAACATTCACACAATCGAAGGCGGCACGCACATGGCAGGGTTTCGCTCGGCGTTAACCCGCGTTATCAACGATTATGTCAAGCGGCACGAACTTATGAAAGAGGGCGCGATTACAGGAGACGATGTTCGCGAGGGATTGGCGGCTGTCGTTTCCATCAAAGTGATGAATCCTCAATTTGAGGGACAGACAAAAACAAAACTGGGCAATTCCGAGGTGGAAGGTTTGGTGCGTTCGGTGGTTGGAGACGAGCTTTCCACTTATTTCGAGGAGCATCCGCAAACGGCCGAGTCCATCTGCCGCAAAGCGCTGACCGCAGCCGAGGCCCGCGAGGCGGCGCGCCGGGCGCGGGAGTTGACAAGGCGCAAAGGGCTTTTGGATATTTCCACCCTTCCCGGAAAATTAGCGGATTGCCAAGAGCGGGACCCTATGCGGTGCGAACTTTTTATTGTTGAGGGAGATTCGGCCGGGGGTTCGGCAAAAATGGGACGGGATCGTAAATTCCAAGCTATTTTACCTATTCGCGGCAAGATTATTAATGTTGAAAAATCCCGCCTCATGAAGGTTCTTTCCAATGAGGAGATACGGACCTTGATTACCGCCATTGGAACAGGAATCGGACACGCGGTGGACAACAGCGGCGGCGAATCATCGGGGGGTGGTTTTGATCCCCAAAAACTTCGTTATGGCAAGGTTATTATCATGGCCGATGCCGATGTTGACGGTCAGCATATCCGCACGCTGCTCTTGACGTTTTTTTACCGTCAAATGAGACCCTTAATTGACGCGGGACACATGTTTATCGCGGTGCCGCCGTTGTATAAAGTTAAAAAGGGAAAAAAAGAATTTTATGTGGACACCGAAGAGGCTCTGGAGCGCTGGCTCGAAGAGGAAATAGTCGGCGTCAAGGAGCTTTTTACCGTTGAGAAAGGCAAAGAAAAAACGTCATTCAAGGGAGCCAAGCTTAAAGAGTTATTAAATCAGATACGCCGGTTGAATAATCTGCAAAAAAGGCTTCTTAAGAAAAAAATTGCCTGGACGGATATTTTAGAAATGATCGATAAAAATAAAATACCGCTTTATTTGTTGGAAATTAACAGAGAAGAGCGTGTTTTTTTCTACAACGAGCGTGACTGGGCCAAAGCAAAGCCAGGATATATCGAGAGCAGAAAAAAGAAACTCCAAGAGGATGGGATTGCGCTTGGAGAAGAATCCGAGGAGTTGGGCCCGGAATTTAAAGATTTAGCGGAGATTCAGGAAGTCGCAGTTTTGTTGCAAACGTTAGGATCTTGTGGTTTGAAACGAAAAACCGAGGGAATGGCAGCGTTTGGGCGCAAGGCCGGCAGGGAACCCGAGACCCCAACCTTTGCCTTGCGCTACAGAAGCGTTAGCGGCGGCGACGCTCTAGGTGAAGACTTTGACGATTTTATGGAAAGTTTCGACCGGGCCAAAGACTTGGTGTTAAAGAGCGTTTCCATTCAGCGTTATAAAGGTTTGGGCGAGATGAACCCCGGGCAACTTTGGGACACGACGCTCAATCCAGAAGCGCGCAAGCTCATGCGCGTCCAGATTCAAGACGGGGTATATGCGGATCAGATTTTTACCACGCTCATGGGAGAGAAAGTGGAGCCGCGCAAGCGTTTTATTGAAGAGCATGCCCTTGAAGTGCGCAATTTGGATGTGTGATGATGAGCGCTAATAAAGAGCCGGACATTCCCGCCGATCGGCGCATCGACCAAAGGTCTATTGAGGAGGAGATGAAATCCTCCTACATTGATTATGCGATGAGCGTGATCGTGGGCCGCGCGTTACCCGATGTGCGCGACGGCCTTAAACCGGTGCACCGCAGGGTTCTCTACACAATGGATGAGATGGGTTTGGGATACAATAAGCCCTATAAAAAATCGGCGCGCGTGGTCGGCGATTGTTTGGGTAAATACCATCCCCACGGGGAACTTTCCGTTTATGACACGCTGGTGCGCATGGCCCAGGAGTTCAGCATGTTGGTTCCTTTGGTTGATGGACAAGGCAACATGGGTTCCGTGGATGGGGATCCGCCGGCCGCCATGCGTTATACCGAGGTGCGTCTCGCGCGCGTGGCCGGAGAAATGCTTTCCGATCTTGACAAAAAAACCGTTGATTTCGTACCAAATTACGATGGAAGTTTAATAGAGCCCGTTGTTTTGCCTTCCCGGCTCCCCAATTTATTGGTCAATGGCTCCTCCGGCATTGCCGTCGGCATGGCAACCAATATCCCGCCGCATAATCTCGAGGAAATTTGCGATGCGGCTTCAGCTTACATCGACAATCCGGAAATTACCACCGATGAGCTGATGGAATATGTCGAAGGACCCGATTTTCCCACCGGTGGATTCGTTTCCGGACAGGCCGGCATTCGCGAGTACATGACAACGGGCCGCGGGAGTTTTGCCATACGCGCTAAAACGGAAATTGAAGAATTAAAAAATGGCAAAACCGCCATTATTGTCAATGAGATTCCTTATCAGGTCAATAAGGCGGCCGTCTTGGAGACCATTGCCCAATTGGTGCGCGATAAAAAAATCACGGATATTTCCGACTTGCGCGATGAATCTGACCGGGAAGGCATTCGCGTGGTCATTGAAGTCAAGCGCGATGGAAATCCTCATGTTGTTTTAAACCAGTTGTTTCGATTTACGCAGTTTGAGATTTCTTTCGGCGTTAATTTAATCGCTTTGGTAGATGGACAGCCGAAACTTCTTTCATTAAAGGAAGCCCTTGTTTGTTATGTGGAGCACCGCCGTGAAATTGTCACCCGGCGCGTTCGTTTTGAATTGGTCAAGGCTGAAGACAGGGCGCATATTGTTGAGGGGCTGCGCATCGCCATTGACGCCATTAATAAAGTGATCAAAATTATCAGGGAGTCCAAAGACACGGATTCGGCGCGCAGAAATTTAATGGGCGAATTGGGGCTTTCCTATCGTCAGGCAACTTCTATTTTAGAAATGCGCTTGGCCCAATTGACGGCGCTTGAGCGCAGTAAGCTTGATGAGGAATATAAAGAACTTTTAAAAACCATTGATTATCTGCGAACCATTTTAGGATCGCCCAGGATGGTTTTACAAATTGTCAAGGATGAGTTGCTTGAGCTCAAAAAAGAATACGGCACGGGACGCAGATCCCAGATTGTAGGGGACATAGAAGACGCGAACATTGAGGATTTGATCAAAAAAGAGGAAGTCGTGGTCACGGTATCGAATCAGGGTTACATCAAACGTTTATCGGTGGATGTTTACAGGGCCCAGGCCCGAGGCGGCAAGGGAGTGACGGCCACGGATACGAAAGAGGGGCAGGATTTCATTGAGGAAGTTATGGTAACGGACACCCATGCGACCATGTTGTTTTTCACCAATCGCGGGCGCGTGTATCAAGCGAGGGTTTTTGAGATCCCCGAGTCCTCCCGCGTGTCGCGCGGCAAGCCCATTATTCAGTTGATCGGCATTGCGGCGAATAAAGAGGAAAAAGTGACCGGAATCGTGGCCATTCGGTCATTTAAGGAAAATCAACAGGGGCAGTTGGTGTTTGCCACGCGCAAGGGCGTTGTCAAGCGCTGTGATTTGGAAAATTTCCAAAATATCCGCAAAACAGGAGTGACCGCCATTACCCTTGACGAGGGGGATATTTTAGTTGGCGTTAGAAGGACCGACGGCCACTCCGAGGTTTTTTTAGCCACACGCAAAGGCAAGTCCATTAGATTTTCCGAAAGCGATGTCCGTTCCATGGGACGCGTGGCTTACGGGGTTCGAGGTATCCGGCTTGATGACGGCGATGAGGTGATCGGCCTTGAGGTGGCGCACCATGGGGATCAACGCACGCTCTTGACCGTTTGTGAAAACGGTTACGGAAAACGCACGGCCATTGAGGAATACCGAGATCAGTCTCGAGGCGGCTCCGGCATTATCACGGTTAAGGCCACTGAAAGAAACGGCCCTGTCGTGAGCATTAAACTCATTGATGATTCGCATGACTTGATGGTGTTGACGGAAAAGGGCATGGGGGTGCGCCTGCGCGCTAAAGACATTAATGTTATTTCACGCAACACTCAAGGCGTGCGCTTGGTGAAACTGGAAACCGGCGACAAGGTTGCCTGCATTGAACCCATCGTCCTATCTGCCGCAAACGGCAACGGCCAACATTAGAATCGTTTAGTTGTTACGGTTTTTCTCTGTGAAGCCTCTTGAGCGCAAGCGAAGGTTACCGCAGTATTTTTAACTGCCTTTAGAACAGGCCAACCCAACCAATTAACTTTATCCCAGATTCCGCAGTTGCGGAATCTGGGTTTATTGAAAAACATTTAGCTCAAAGGGCATTTGACAGTGATCAGAAAAAATATTCGTTTCAGGGATTGATAAAAATTCGGTCAGGCTTGTCGGGATTCCATGGCGGCGCAAAGATTGAATAGGCCCGGCAGATTTTGTTTTCCGGACATCGCGCTTCATGAATGGCGCGGCGGGGAATGAAAAAGAGGGAGCCGGTTTTTAAGGGGTATTCTTCGCCGTCAACAACAAGGGTGCCCCCATCGGAAAGGGAGATCACGGTTTCGGCGCGTTTGGCATGCCAGTGAGGCTTGATTTGGCCGCGGAAACGGACAAAATTAACGCTTAAAAATTTGATTGAGAGCACGGGCGCGGCGTCAAAAGGCTTTTCCGGCGGGAGAGGCGCTTGGCTTAATTCTTCCAGGGGAAAGGCCAGAGGCTGTTTGGGCAGAGCCCAGGCAACGCAGGCCGCGGTGAACAAGCCGGCGGCGGCAACAACAGCGAAGACAAGGTTAATTTTTAAAAAAAGTTTTGATCGCTTCGCAAACACGACGAACCTCGCTTGTTTTTATTTCAGGAAACAGGGGCAACGCGAGGACTTCTTGGGCGGCGCATTCGCTCTCCGGCAGGGAACCGGAAGCGTAAGCTAATTTTTGGTAGGCGGCAAGCAGGTGGAGCGGGGCCGGATAGTGGATTTTTGTGGTTACACCTTGGCTTTTCAGGTAGTTCAACAAGAGGTCTCTGCGCGGCGTCCGGATCGTGTAGAGATGAAAGACATGTTTTCTATCGGGGGGCTCAACAGGAAGGGTCAGTTCAGAAATTCCGGAAAACGCTTGGCTATAGTATTGAGCGACTTGGCGGCGTTTTCGGTTCCATTGTTCAAGGTAGCCGAGTTTCACGTTTAAAATAGCCGCTTGAATTTCATCCATCCGGCTATTCATGCCGGAATCAGTGTGGTCATATTGGCTACGGCCGCTGCCGTGATTAGCCAGAGAACGGATTTTTTGGGCCAACGCCGCATCGTTGGTGGTTACGGCTCCGGCATCGCCAAAAGAGCCCAGGTTTTTAGTTGGATAAAAACTAAAACACCCTGTCCGTCCGATCGAACCGGAAGGGCGGTTTTTGTATCGCGCCCCATGAGCTTGAGCAGCGTCTTCAATAACGGCCAAATGATTTTGTTGAGCGATGTTTATAAGGGTATCCATGTCCGCCGGCAAGCCGTAGAGATGCACCGGAATGAGGGCTTTTGTTTTGGAACTAACCAGGGTTTTGACGCTATCGGGACTGATCGTGAAGGTTAGAGGGTCAATGTCAGCAAAAATCGGCGTGGCTCCGGCATTGACAATGGCTTCGGCTGCGGCGATGAAGCTGAAGGCGCTGGTGATTACCTCATCGCCGGGGCCGATCCCTAAGGCGCGCAGGCTCAAATATAGCGCGTCCGTGCCGTTGGCCACGGGTATGCAATAGCGAACCTCGCAATAGTGGGCAAATTTTTCAGCGAATAATTTGACGTTGGGACCCTGAATAAATTGGGAGTTTGCATAAACCTGGCGAAGCGCGGTGTTGATTTCTTTTTTGAGACTCTGATATTGGCGCGTAAGATTGAAAATGGGAATTTCAGCCGGCAATGTTCTTGATCGGAGAAGATGGGCCATTTGAGTCATTTTATCAATTGGCATGGCCGGATTTCGCTAGAATACCCTACAAGTTATGAAGATTTGTGATTTTTACCGTAATTCCAAGCCCATTGTGTCCTTGGAGTTTTTTCTCCCCAAAACAGCCGAGACAAGGGCTAATTTTTTCCGAACCCTTAATGAGGTTAAGGCGCTTCAGCCTGACTATGTCACCTTGACTTATGGCGCCGGAGGTTCGGCGCGGGAGCAAACCGTGGAAATGGCCGGAGTCTTAAAGAATACGTTCGGATTTCCCACGGCGATGCATTTGACGGCCGTTGCCCATACGACATCGGAAATCGACGCGATCGTCACTGAGGTCCGGCGCTTAGGCATTGACAGTATCATGGCGTTGCGTGGCGATTTGCCCAAAGACGCCGAGGTGCGGCCTTTGGAACAGAGGGATTTTAAATATGCCGTGGATTTGGTCCGGCATTTGCGTGAACATGGGGAGTGGTCTTTGGGCGTGGCCGGCTATCCCGAAGGCCATCCGGAATGTCCCTCCAAGGAGGAGGATTTGCGGCATCTTAAGGAAAAGGTTGACGCCGGGGCTGACTATGTGGTGACACAGCTTTATTTTGACAACCGCTTGTATTTTGATTTCGTCCAAAGAGCGCGAGCGATGGGCGTCTTGGTGCCTATTGTTCCGGGCGTCATGCCTATTAGCAGCTTCTCCCAGATTCAAAAATTTGCTTCGATGTGCGGCGCGTCCATTCCTCAATCTCTTAAAAACCAGCTCGCGCCGTTGAGCCATCAGCCGGAGCAAG
>JACQPE010000066.1 GCA_016207685.1 Elusimicrobiota bacterium
AATCCATGACCCTTTTGAGCCCTTGTTTAGTCGATTGCTGGTTGACTTGGGGTTTGAGGCGGCCGTTTTTGACCACTATGCTTCCCAAACATGGGTTCTGTCTGATTTTTTCGCTGAAAGCCTGCGTCGCCAACTGATCCACATAGGGATCACGCGAATGGAGCCTATTGATCACTGGCTCAATTCCTACATGCTACGCATTTTACGCAAGCCTCTTATTGCTGATGGGATGCCAGACATTTCCCAATCCCTATTATGGAAAGCGTTCCGTGCCCCAGTAGATGTCGCTGCCTTGACAGATGTCAAACTTTCCACGGTTTCAGGGGTTCAGGATTTGGATTCCTGGAGTGAAACGCCAAAAAAGCTCATCCCCAATAACACTGAGCTATCGAACGGCAACCGGCTTCTTTGGGAAACAATGGCCATGTGGCTTACCGCCCCTGGTCTACGTCTACCGCAGCCTTGCCGGGAATATCTCCTTTCCGTTGCTCTTCGGTATCCCGAAACCCAAGCCGATGAGTTCGAACTGAGGCGTCCGTTGTTGGTAACAGACAATTAGAACTATTCTTCCTCGCCTTTCTAATATCCGTTTTCTTCTCTGAGAACCCCGAAATTATAGGGAAATGGAAACCTGAGTGCTTTCGAATATTTTTGATCTTTTGTCCCGCCGACAAGCGACGTCGTAACGGATATAAAGAAGCCAATACAACTTCCAAAGCTCATCTTCGGGCTGGAGCTCGTGGACATTAAGGCCTAAATTTTTAGCTTCTTTGACATCAATGACCATGCCATGAGAGAGGTAGAGCTTTTTCTCGCAAAGCTTCTCGGCGATTTGTTCAGCTTTGGTCGGGTTCAACTTGAGCATCCCCTGTTTAAGCCATTTCTTGGCGAACTCTTTGGACCTCTCAATGGCTTTGTGGCAAAAATCAAGTAGGGCTGGATCAAGATTGTTAAGTAGCGGGAAATAGGCAGGCGATAGGCCGCCCTCATTTTTTACCTTGGCTTTGATATCTTCCAAACCATCGAGAAAGGATTGCGCCGGATAAACTTGGGTTGAACCATCGGAAAGGGTGTGGCGTATCTGGGGATCAATAGGCCCCAATTCCGAAGTATACCCCATAACAATTTCATCGGTTCCCAGGGCAATCAAAGTCGCCGCGCTTTTAGCCAGATTGGGCACAATTATCCTAAAGCGGGTGGCCTTACGTCGGCACATAAGGATAATTTTTTCAGCGACATCAATATCGCCCCCGGGACTATGGATAAACAGATCAACAGGTGTCTGGCTCACCTTATCCAGGAGATCCCCAAAAGCGCCAATGTCCGATGGGTTGATCTCTGAGCCAGCTTGAAAAATATTAGCGAAATAAACAAGAAGCGTATTTTTTGTTTTTGCCTCTATGGCGCGAATGAGCTCTTGCCGGCTATAACGCGCTTCTAGGATGCTATGGTAGAGAGGCGTCTGTTCAGGAAGGGCCAAAGTTATATGGAAGCTTCTTCTTGGAGGTAAAAAAACTCGTCCTTGGACGTCGCCTTTTGATTTGGCTTCACGCTTTCTTGAAATTGGCGGTACTCTTTCTGAAAGCGTTCGAAACTCTCCTTGAGGTCAGGATGAATTTTTTCCAGCCGTTCCCGCTCCTTAAGAATTTCATCTTTTGGTTTTTCCAAGGTCTTTGTCCCCATTATCTATTTACCTCCAAAATAACCAAAACGCAAGAAGGTTAACCGCTAAACTAAAATTTCCTCAGCCAGGGATAGTTTATCATTTGGGGATTCCGCTTGATCGGGGACTCAGGGGACCAGTTTCCTCAACAGAATTAAAAAAGCTCTCCCTTGAAGGCCTTGCCAAGGATGGAAGGTAGCAGAGCGTCGAGTTCGGGGATAACATCAGGATGGTCCAGAATTCTAACCCTTGTATTCACGAAAGCCCTTGATTAACGCGGTAAAACTTTTGGGCCTGTACTTATTGAAACCCTCTTCGTCAACGAATACGAAATCGTAATGGGTGGCCGACTGTTCCTTGTTGATGTCCGCGCACCACTGCTTCAACCGCTCCATCTTTAGGGGCACGTCCAAGTCTTGCAGTCCCTTGGTTTCAACGACGTAGACCTCTTTGGCCGTTCTTTTAACGATGAAATCTGGGTAATAGTTAGAAATTTCGCCGTTGGCGTTGACGTAATCGAGCTTAAAATTCACGGAGAAGTAATTTTTGGCGTAGGAAACGATATCGTCGCATTCCTCAAGAAAATTAGCAAAAAGCAACTCCAGGTGGCTGTCGCCCACAATTCTATTGAAGACGCTCTTCTTGGGGACCAAATACCCCTGCTCCTTGACCACGAAGGGCCGTGTTTTTCGCAATTTAATGGAATCTTTTATTTGGGCGTCACCCCTATTTGAAATGGTTAGGGCGTTAATCTGCTTCTTGAACGCCTCGATAAGGGTTCTGGTAGCCTCTATTTCCGACAAGTTGCGAAGTGTATTTGGGTCATCCAGGCTTACCCCTCGCTCAAAAAGGTGCCCTTGGATAAAATCCTGCACCTTCTCATAGAGGACGTCGTACCCGCTGACCAGTCGCAAATCCTTCATGATGGTCTGGGTGAAATAGCCGACAACGCTACGGTAATCCGCCGTATCGAGGGAATCGAGGTAAGTTATATGGTTCACCTCGTTTGTCGTAATATCCTTAAAAACAATCTCCCGCTGTTCTTCCGGGCTGAACTGCTTATAGCCCACCTTGCTGTGCCCAAACGATTCGAGATCCAGGCTGGATAGGTTTTTGTATTCCCGGTAAACGCGCGGCGTAAGAACCGGAATTTCAATATCCAGGGCATCTAAATCTTTTTTCAGGTTTTCTTGGTCCACCTCAATCACCAGCGGCGTTGCGGGCTTAGCGCCTGCGCCCATAGCCCGTCGCTCTAAAACAACGCCCTCGCTCTGAATTGACTCAACGAAATCCATAAAAGCGTCTGTCCCCACTACGCTCACATACTCCTCAACGTCGGTTCCTGGATACATTCTTCGCAAGCCGCGGCCCAACGTCTGCTCGGGAAGAATGTTGCTTTGGGCGGCATAACGGCGAAGCCCCACGATCGTCGTCCCATTGCGAACGTCCCATCCTTCTTTGAGCATCATGACCGAAACGATCGCTTTATAAGGGCTTTCCCAACTGTCAATCTGGTTGGCCTGTTTACGAAGCAATTCCAACTCCTCTTTGTCCTTGCCCGTGGCCGCCTCGGATATTTCACCGTTATTCTTGGTGTGAATGACGAGCACGGCCCCTTTTAATTCAGGAATGGTTCCCTCCAGGTAGGCCGCGACATCGTCGCAATTACGCGTGTCATCAGTCATCGCAAACAGGATGGATTTCTTGCCCATCTTTTCGTGTTCCGCGTATGCCTTGCGCCACTCTTCGACCCCAAGGTGCAAATAGTCGGCGTATTTCTCCGTAAATTTTGAACTCTGGCGCTCATGAAGCTTGGCGCGGCT
>JACQPE010000005.1 GCA_016207685.1 Elusimicrobiota bacterium
CTACTATATATATACGATGGAGCAAAAACGTATGGAATAAAAAACGCTTTTTATTCGTTTTTTTAAAAATAAACCTGTTTAATCGTTTATTTAGGAAACGGAATGATCGAGCGGAGGGTCCGCAAGGTCAGCCTGCTCACCATGGGCCGTTTCGCTACGACAATGGTTTTGGGATGACTCCCAGCCTGACTTTGTTAGGATAGTTTGTTGGGGCCCCATTAGGGGAAAGATTGAAGAGGGCGGCGGACTGGTTGAAAATTCGATCCGGAAATTTTAAGGCCTTTTTAAGATGAAAATCTTTGATGAGCGAATTGGAACTAGGGCGCAACTCCTCGATCAAATCTTCGGAAACAAGATTTCTCATGGCGTTGAGGCTGGGCTGAAGCGTCGAGTCGCTGCCGTGAATCAGGCGCTCAAAAATCCAGTCATGATGGATAATTTTGGGCAGCAAACCGACGCGCGTCCAGTGCGTGAACGCCGCCGTGTCGCCATAGAGATGAGGGTAACGGCGGCATAGTTCAATAAAGTCTTCCCAGTAATCCGGCTCCCCGGGGCCTCCGGAAGTTCCTGAATGGGCCATGATCACGGCGACGCCTTGATCCAACGCTGGAATCAATCTTTTTGGTTCACCAAATCCTTGGGTCTGCGCAGTCACTGAAATAATGGTGTGCTCAAATCCTGTGTGCGAAATCAGAGGAATTTTTTTATTGGCTAAAATTTTATAGAAATCAACGTATTTGCCATCGGCAGGATCAAAATGCTGCGATGAGGGAAGCCACTTAACGGCGCGCGCCCCCTGGGCGAGGCAGCGATCAAGCTGATGGCGCCAATCGCGGCGATTGGGATTGACGCTGACAGCAGGAATGATTTTTGGCGATTCTTGGGCCAGGGCCAGCACGTAGTCATTGGGCGTGTAGAGGCTGGTTTTGTTTAAGTCTAATTGGCCGCTCTGGTTGTAAACGCCGTCCATGGCAAAGACGACCGCGTAATCAACAGCGCGCGCCTCATTGATGAATTTCAATAAGCGCTCGCGGATTTTTTGGTCAACAACCCCAAGCCAGCCGGCCACGCGAAAGCCCCAAGACATCGCCTTCGGCATTTCTTTGTGGAGGTATTTTTGTTGAGCGGGCGACATGAAGCAGCCGGTCTTGGAGGTTTGCATGCCACCGATATGAACATGGGAATCAATAACCATGATTATTAATCGGGGCCGGGGTTTCTGACCTATCTTTCGGGGTTAGGGGTTAGCGCAATCAAGCTATTCATCGGGATTTTATGTTTCATGCATGGGAATTTTGTTTTCGCCAACCACCAATACCTATGGATAGATCAGAATTTGACGCCCAGGCCGCCTTCATAGCCCACGTTGCCGTTGTAGCGCGTGGCGGCGGCATGTAAGTAGGTCAACGGAATTAGTTTTAAGTTGACGCCCAGGGCGATGCGGTTGCCCGTGGCCGTTGCTGTTTGCCCCACCAGGGCGGCGACATCGGCGGAATTGACTTTGACGCTTGTGCGGTCAATGCCGAAGCCGATATAGGGAGAAACAAGAGGCACGGAAAGATCAACCGTGAGATTGGCGGCCTGGTGGCTTAAGGAAAAGAAGTTGTGGGCGAATGTGTGAACAAAGCCGGAAACGGCGATTCCTGGAGAAAGCGGCAGCATGCGCATTTTGAAAAGTCCATAACGGATGCCGCCGCCGACCAAGGCGTAGTCCTTGTAGGTAAATCCGCGAAGGATGACGTCAATGTTAAAGGGAAGGCCGACTTCGCCTTGAACCATGGGTAGGCCAAACGCGTCCACATTGGCGCCGTTTAGGATGACGTTGTCGCTGGAGGGTTTTTTTTGGATAGCGAGATGTCCCCCGACGTCAACCCCGGGAAAACCCAAAGAGCGGCCCGTATGAAATGAGCCGCCGCCGATGATGGCGCCGATGTCTTTGGCAAAAGGTTTCAAGAAATCAACGGAGGTGATTTGCGATTTAAATTCTTTGAAAGGATCGAATGAATCGGCGGCCTGCGCAGCGATCGCGGCCGTTAAAAGCGCCGACAGAGAAAAAAATTTCAAGTGACAATTTTTAATGTGACTCATGCAACCTCCTTGACTTTAGAAACATCTTCTTGCGAATTCCCGATCATTAGACTAAATTTGTTGGGTATGATTGCGCGCCGGCTTATCCTGTTAACGATTGCGGTTGTTTGCGCCGCGGGGCTTTTCGCCTCGGTGATTTTTTATTTTTTGGCGGGCCGCGTTATTCAGGATCAGGTTGAAAAACGCGGCAAGCTTTTGCTGCAAGCCGTGGCCAAACAGGCGCTCGAAACTTTTCGCAAGGGCGATTTTGAAAATGGTTTTAAGGGAGTCGTGCGTTCGCTCAAGCTTGACGCCGATGTGAGCACGGTGATCATTATTGACGGCGAAGGAAGCATCATAGGCCACTCGGAACCGGAAAAAATAGGCCAGAAACTTTTTCTATCTTCTTGGGATCAAGAAGTCTTAAAAAGCGCGACGCCGCTCATTCGCTATGACTCCAAGAACGCCCGCTACATCATCGGCATGGCCATTGAAGGGCCCCGTTCTTACAGCGACGGCGGGACCGAGCTTTCTTTGCCGTCCGGAGCTTCGGGCATCAGCTTGGGGGCCATGTATTTAGGTCTCTCCCAAGAGAATATCAACCTACAGATCGCCCAGACCGTTTATGTGGTCGTGGCGAGCATCGGCATTTTGGTTATTATCGCTTGCGTGGTGATGGTGGCGGTGACAAAAAAGATTATTCACCCGCTTCAGTTGCTTAATATCGCCACCCAGGAGCTTGCGACGGGCAATCTTAATGCTCAGGTCAAAATTTTTACTGAAGACGAAGTGGGCCAGTTGGCGATATCCTTTAATACCATGACGAAGCGTCTGCGTGAAACCACAATTTCAAAAAATTCCCTCTCCGCGATCGTGGAGCAAAAAACCAAAGCGCTGAAAGACGCCAATCAAACGCTGCTTGAAGCGAATTTACAGCTTAAGAATTTGCAGGAGCTGGAGTCGAAGTTCGTGTCCATGGCTTCCCATGAATTGCGGACGCCATTGACATCAATTTCCGGATTCGCCGCCATGATGCAAAAATACGGCGAGCGCCTCAACGGTGAACAGCGCGAGAAGTATCTGGGCGCGATTGTTTCTGAATCCGCCCGGCTCACGCGCATGATCAATGAGACCCTTGATTTAAAGAAAATTCAGCACGGCAAGATTGAGCTCAATCCCACAAGAATTGACGTCAAGGCGGTGGCGGAAAAGGTTCTCGATGAGCTTCGCATCAGGCCTAATCAGCCTCAATATAAATCCGCCTTTGATGGCGGGGCGTTGATCGCCATGCTGGATGAGGACAAGATAAAGCAGGTGATGATCAATCTTTTGGGCAATGCGGCGAAGTACACGCCATTGGAAAAATCCGTCACGCTTGAGGGGTATCTTGTCAACAACAAGACAATTGTCCTTAATGTCAGAGATGAGGGCCCTGGTATTCCTAAGGAGCTTTGGGCGAAATTGTTTCATCCTTTTGCCCGCGCCAATGATGACGTGGCGCGCAAGACAGTGGGCACGGGCTTGGGGTTGGCCATCACAAAGTCTTTAATTGAAACGATGGGTGGGCGCATCCGGGCCGAAAATTTAAGAACAGGGGCGCAATTTACCGTTATTTTGCCAAGGGGGAGTATCAATGAATGAAAAAAGGGTGTTGATTATTGATGATGACACGCACACCAATGATCTGGTGGCTGAAACGCTGCGTCTGGAAGGGTTCATCCCCGTTCAGGTCCATTCCGGCGAGGAGGCTCTGGAGTATTTGAGCAAGGAAGCTGTAGACTTGATTTTGCTTGATCTTATTCTGCCGGGCATCAAGGGTTGGGCAGTGGCGGAAGAGATTCGTAAAAATCCCAGAATATCGAACATTCCTATTTTGATCATTTCAATTTTGTATCCGGAAGATACGGAGCTTCAAAAACAACACCAAAGCATTTTTGGCTATGTGTGCAAACCCTTTGATTTAAACGTGCTGGTTCAAGAGGTGCATAAGACGACGCGGAAATAGAGGGGGGCGAATAGCGAGGTCTCAAGAGCGCAGGGGAACACCTTGTCTTTCACGATTTTAAGATGGCTTTCTGTGTATTGATTGTCGAGGATGACGTTAACATTAATTCCCTCCTGCGGGAGATTCTTTCCATTGAAGGATTTGACGTCCAGGCGGCTTTTGACGGCGAAGAGGCGCTTCATAAAATCGCCGCCAGCGCCCCTTCGGCTTTGGTTCTTGATTTAGGATTGCCTAAGTTAAGCGGATTGGAGGTTTTGAAGCGCCTGAAGGAAGATCCAAAAACTAAAGCCATTCCTGTGATTATCCATTCGGCGTTAAGCCAGCCCGAGGACATTCAACGCGGCCTGGAGATGGGGGCCGCGAAGTATTTGACAAAACCGTGCCCCCCGCCAGAGATTATCGAGGCCTTGCGCCAGGCGCTTAAAATTGAAGATCAGGAGCCTTGACCTAATCAGTATTGTTTCCTTGCGCTGTGAGATAGCATTGAATAGAAAAAAAGTGTCAACTAAAAAAACGTTATGTTTGGTTTTATTATTGATGCCTTGTTGCGTTTTTTCACAATTCGATCCCTACCGTCTGGCTGTTGGCTTTAATTACATTGGCGGCCAGATTCGCTACGATTTGGATTCCCGCTGGACGGGGGAGCTGCGCTATTTGACCGGCAGCGAAAACGGCGCTGTCGGCAAGGTCAGCTCTCAAGTTTTTGGCTTAAGGGGCTATCGCTTTTTCAGGGAAGATTCCCGCTATAGGTTCTTTCTGGGCGCTGAAGCGGCTCTTGTCAGCTCTGATCAAAAAAATACCTCCTACAGGGTTTCCGGCCCTGCCATTGGAGGCTTCGGGGGGCTGGAATTCCGCTTGGGCAAGAGATTCGCCCTTGGTCTCGACCTGGGACCTTATCTTCTGTCGCTCCAAGAAAACGAAACAGCCGTTTCGGAAACATCTCTGGAGTTTATCGCCAACACTTATTTCATTGTTCATCTTTTTTGACCATGCGACGAATTATTTTAAGCATTGGCGTTTTCATGATTTTTTGCGGCATCAGTTGCGCAGGGTTGCATTTCGGTTTAGGTAAAGCGGCAGCTAAGAAAAGCGCGGAAGTCATTGAAGAGGCTGTCCAAAAAAGCACGGCAGCGGCATCCTTCGGCGGGGAGGGCTCGGCTGAATCCTACAATGCGCCAACCAACGTTGCCTGGGTCGCTAGCTCCTCAACGACGGTCACCGTAAGTTGGAGCATAGTCAGCGCCAACGGCTACACCATGATGCTCGCTAGCGACCAAAATTTCAGTTCAGCCTTTTCTTGGACCGGAGACTTAAACCAAGCCAATACGACCTACGCGGGGTTAACTCCCTTTACTAATTATTGGTTCAAAGTCAAAATATCCACCCATCCGGATTCCGCCTACTCCAGCGCGATCTCAACTAAAACCGATAGCGATTGCCCCGGCGGGGCCATTTTCTCCTCTTCAGTCATGGATTTATCCAAGATATCGGGCATTAGGCCCCTGGGCGCCCTCAACCCTTCGGGTCATACCTTCCCCACGGATCATAATTACTACGCCATCAAAGATTTCAGCGCCACGCCCACCCCAATCGCCCTGTCAGCCCCCTGCGCTTCGCATTTGACCAGCTTGATTCAAATCAATTTCTCCACCCCTGCCGTGTTTACGGAATACCACTTAGAGTTTTTGGCCTGCAGCCAATTTATGTTTTTTTTTCAACCATGTCGCGCTTTCCACTTCAATAACCAGCCAACTCTCCTTTGATCCTTCCGATTGCACCGCCTCCTCTGACAGCACCTCATGCTATAAAGGAGGCCTCAATATTGCGCTGGCCGCCGGGGAGCAATTTGGCATGGCCGGAAACACCAACACGGTCAATGGTGTTTTTGATTTCGGCGCCAAAGATGCCCGCATCTCCACTCTGGCCTTCGCCAACACGGCCCGCTTTTTCTCCAACGCGGACGGCTTGGATCAACTGCATGTCGTCTGCCACGCGGACTATTATCCAACCGCGATCAAAAACACCATTGAGGCTCTATTTGGAGAATTTGATGGGTCACGGAAGCGGACCGCCCAACCTCTTTGCGGAGAATTCGAACAGGACGAGCCAGGAACCTCCCAGGGAATTTGGTTTGCGACAGGCACCGCTTCCCCCATCCAGGATGAGTCTAAAGGCTTATCCTTGGTGCATTACAACATCGCCCCTTCCACTGCCGCATTCTCTATCGTTTCAATCGGTGGCTCTTGGAGCAACAAGGTGATTTTTTTTAATCCGCTGACAAGCGGGTTGGTGAACCGCGATTTCAAAGATATCACCAGCAACGGTAACACCTATTGCTTCGACAATCTTTATTGGGGGGTCTTTCCTGGCAGCGACATTATTTTGCTGAAAATGCTCAGTTCCACTCAACTGCGCATCGAGCAACAAGCGGCCGCTTCATGCGGCTTGGGCCCCTGGTCCTTTGGCTCAACGTTCAAGGAGTTTGAGCGTTAAAGACGATGGCCGCATGGCTCTAGGTTTTTGAGAATAGAAAATACGCTGGTGAAAATTAAGCTGTGGCGGCGGCTGGGGATTTTGAGAGGTGGTCCGTCATTTGGCGGACAGACGACGCCGCTTTTTTTAGGGCGTCTAGCTCGGCCGCGGAAAGGGGAATTTCCAAAATTTTTTTGAGTCCACCATCACCCAGAATCGTAGGAACGCCCAGATAGACGTCCTTGAGGCCGTACTCGCCTGTTAAAAGAGCGGAGCAGGGAAGAATTTTATTTTTGTCTTTTAAGATGGCCATGACCATTTCCATGATGCTGGAGCTGGGGGCATAGAAGGCGCTGCCTGTTTTTAAGAGGTCCACGATTTCAGCGCCGCCCTGGATGGAGCGCCGGATGATGTCATTGACATCGGCATCGCTTAAGAGTTTGGTAATGGGAACTCCGAAAACCGTCGAGTAGGACGCGACGGGAACCATGGTTTCTCCGTGGGTTCCCAAAACGCAGGCGAAAACATTTTCAATGGAAACGCCGATTTTTTGGGCGATGAGGCGTTCCATACGGGAGGCATCAAGCACGCCGGCCATGCCCAAGACGCGTTCTTTGGGCAGACCGCTGGCTTTCCAGGCCGCGTAACACATCGCGTCAAGGGGATTGGTCACCACGATGAGGACGGTTTTCGGGGATGTTTCGGAGAGTTTTTTGGCGACCCCGGAGACGATTTTGGCGTTGATTTCAAGAAGCTGCTCGCGCGTCATGCCGGGCTTTCTGGGTAAACCCGCCGTAATGACGCAAATATCGGAGTTTTTGGATGCCGCGTAATCCGTTGTTCCGGTGACGCGGCTGTCGGAGCGACAAACGGAACCGGCCTGTTCCATATCAATGCCCTTGCCTTTAGGCATACTACCGGTTTCGGGAATGTCCACGAGGACAATATCAACAAGTCCCGTGGAATGGAGGCGTTCGGCCAAAGTGGCGCCGACAGCGCCGGCGCCTACAATCGTGACCTTTCTTCTCATCGAAAAATACCCGCTGTTTTTATTTATGCGAGGCTTAGCTTTTTAGCTTCGGATACGGATTTAGAATTATTGTGATGACTGCCGCCGTTTGATGGAGGCACGGGGCCTTCGGTTACGGTAAACCCGGATCCTTTTTTACTCATCCAAATGGCCCCCAAAAGAACCGATGCCGCGACAATGACAATTGTAGCGCGCCATGCCGTTGAGAGATTGGCGATCACAAACGGCGCGATCATGATGCTGACGAGATTCATGACTTTGATCAGCGGATTAAGAGCGGGACCTGCCGTGTCTTTGCACGGATCGCCGACCGTGTCGCCGATCACGGCCGCTTTGTGGCAGTCGGTTCCTTTGCCACCCATAAAGCCGTCTTCGATTTTCTTTTTAGCGTTATCCCAAATGGCCCCGGCATTGGAGAGAAAAACAGCCAGGAGCTGGCCCGTTAAAATAGCGCCGCAGAGGAACCCCCCCAGGGCGCCGGTGCCAAAGGCGAAGCCTACAAAAATAGGCGAGAAAATGGCAAGCACCGCCGGAGCAATCAATTCCCGTTGAGCCGCGCTTGTCACAATGGCGACACATCGCGCATAGTCGGGCTTTTCGCGGAAGGTCATGATCCCGGGCTTTTCGCGGAACTGCCGCCGGACCTCTTCCACGACCAAATAGGCCGCGCGTCCCACGGCTTTGATGGCAAAGGCGCAGAAAAGAAACGGCACGGCGCCGCCTATTAAAAGGCCGACGAAGACATCCGGCAGATTGACTTGAATGCCGGTTTCGAAAAGATGAGCTTCCTCAATAAACGACCTAAATAAGCTCACTGCCGCGATCACTGCGGTGGCAATGGCCAGGCCCTTGGTGAGCGCTTTGGTGGTATTGCCGATCGCGTCCATCCAGGCCAAGGTTTTGTCGGCTTTTTCATTTTTAACGCCGCTCATTTCAAAGATGCCGTGGGCATTATCCGTAATAGGACCGTAGGTATCCATGGCCAAGATAAATCCCGTCGTTGTTAAGAGGCCGAGGCCCACGAGGCTCACGCCATAAGCGGACATGGCCGTGCTTTCAGGGAAAATCCAAAGAGACGAAAGAATGGTCACTCCAATGACCAGCACGGACCAGACGGAGGATTCTAGTCCCGATGCCAAGCCCGTTAAAATGACCGTGGCCGGACCTGTTTTGGACGAAAATGCCGTTTCCGAAGTAGGCCGTTTGGCTGGATGCGTGAAGTAGTTGGTCACAAATAAGGTGGTCACGGATAAAAGCACGCCGATTGTTGTGGACAAGGCAAATCGCCAATCAATGGCGCCTGTGACAGGGTCGCTCAAATAAAAGTAATTAATGCCGAAGAAGCCGATCACGCTGGCCAAAGAGCTTACGAGATAGCCGCGTTCAATGGGCTTCATAGGGTCCACGGTGGCGCCATCTTTGACTTTAACGAACCATGTTCCCAGGATACTGGCGAAGACACCCAGAGCTCGAATCAACAGGGCAAACAGGATGAGCTTCATGGCAAATCCTGTGGCGCCGGCGCCGTATTGATTGATAAAAGCCGAATCCGCTAAGCAGCCCGCGGCTAAAATAATGGCCGCCACCAAAGTCACTTCATACGATTCAAACACATCCGCCACCATGCCGGCGCAGTCGCCGACATTGTCGCCCACGTTATCCGCAATCGTGGCGGCATTGCGCGGGTCATCTTCAGGAATGCCGGCTTCCACTTTGCCGACCAAGTCGGCTCCCACGTCGGCGGCTTTGGTGTAAATGCCGCCGCCCATGCGCATAAATAAAGCCGCCAAAGCGCCGCCAAAACCAAAACCAACCAGCACCTTCATGGCCTCTTCTTTAAAAATCATAAAAATAATGGTGGCTCCCAAAAGGCCGAAGCCCACGGTAAACATGCCGGCCACGGTGCCGGCTTCAAAAGAGACATCCATGGATTGTTTAAACCCGGTGAGAGCGCCGAAAGCGCTGCGCACATTGCCTTTAACCGCAAGCCACATGCCTATGGCGCCTGCTCCGTAGGAGGCGACCACGCCCATTAAGAATGCGATCGAGACGCCCCAGGCGAGTTTTTGGCCGAATACAGGAATATAGACGGCATAGAGTAAAGCGGCCGCTGCCACCACAAAAAAGCCCATCGTCCGGATTTGCTGCGCCAAATAAGCGTAAGCGCCCTCTTCGATGGCCTTAGCCACCTCAAGCATTTTTTCATTGTTGACCGGAACCGCGAGCACCCGGCGCACAAGATGGGCGCCGTATCCGATGGCGAAAAGGGCGCTGGCTAAGACACCCCAGAGAATGTTCCATTCAAGATTTCCAAATGGGGGCAGGATGATTTTAGATTCCATTTAAATAGTCCTCCTTATCGGACGGCAAGGGAATTCCGAGGGTCGAATACGGTTGTGGTCATTAATTTTTTTGCGCCGCAACAACATGAATGCCCGGGCCCATCGTCGAACAGAGAGCCGCTGATTTCATATAGGCGCCTTTAACGCTGGAGGGCCGGGCGTTCCAGATGGCATTCAGCATGGTTTGCGCGTTTTCTAAAAGTTTTTTTTGGTCAAAAGAAACTTTGCCGATGGGCACATGGACAATGCCCATCGCGTCCGCGCGAAACTCCACCCGGCCACCCTTTATTTCTTTTACTATTTTAGCAACATCAAAAGTCACGGTTCCTGTTTTAGGATTGGGCATGAGCCCTTTGGGTCCTAAAATTTTGCCGAGTTTGGCCACGTCTTTCATAATATCCGGAGTGGCGACCAAAACATCAAAATCAGACCAGCCCTTGGATATTTTTTCAATTAAATCGTTTTCGCCGGCTTCTTCGGCTCCGGCCGCTGCGGCTTCCTTAATTTTTTCACCTTTGGCGATCACGGCCACGCGTTTTGATTTTCCCGTGCCATTCGGCAAGATGACCGTGGCGCGGACTTGCTGGTCGTTTTGTTTGGGGTTGACATTAAGGTGGCAGTGAAGCTCCACGGTTTCATCGAATTTGGCGTTGGCTGTTTTTTTGACCAAGTCCACGGCCTCGGTCAGCTGATAAAGCTTGCTGGAGTCAACCATTCCTATGATGGCGCGCTGCCGTTTTGATATTTTTCCTTTAGTTGTTGTCGGCATAATTATCCTATAAACTAGACGATCTCAAGACCCATGGACCGGGCCGTGCCCGCGCACAGGCGCATGGCCGCCTCGATGGTGTCGGCGTTTAAGTCCACCATTTTGGCCCTGGCGACCTCTTCAAGTTGTTTTTTGGTGATGGAACCCGATTTGGCGCGCCCCGGCGTTCCGGTGGCGACCGCGATTTGAGCCGTTTTTTTCAATAGCGCCGACACCGGAGGCATTTTGGTGATAAAGTCAAAGCTGCGGTCCTCATAAACCGTGATCACACATGGAATCGTCATGCCCGGTTCGTTTGTTTTTGTCTTCTCATTGAAGCGTTTGCAGAAATCCATGATGTTGACGCCGTGTTGGCCTAGTGCCGGACCGATCGGAGGCGCCGGGTTAGCCTGGCCGGCGGGGACCTGAAGCTTAATGAGCGTTTTGATTTTCTTTTTGGATGCTGTTGGTGCTGCCATAAAATTAGCGAAGAGCCTTTGTTCTCCTTTTTATATTTTTTCTACTTGAAGGAAATCGAGTTCAACCGGGGTCGCCCGGCCGAAAATGGTGACCATGGCTTTTAGACGGGCGCGTTCTTCATTGACATCTTCAACGACGCCTACGAAATGCTTAAAGGGCCCTTCATTAATGCGCACGCTTTCTCCCTTGCCGAACATGACGGCAGGCTTGGGCTTGCTGCCCTCCGTTGTTTCCGTTAACTCAAGAATGCCTTTGACTTCAGTTTCGGGAAGCCGCACGGGTTTATCCCCGCCTAGAAATCCGCTCACGCCGGTGATATTGCGGACGAGCCAATAGGTTTCATTGTCCACTTCCATGTCAATAAGCACGTATCCTGGAAAAAATTTCCGTTTACTCACGACTTTTTTATTTTTTTGAATGCGCACGACGTCTTCGGTTGGGATCATGACCTGATAAATGCGCGACCCCACCGTCGTGGAGGCGTCGCGCGCCTTGTCAATCATGTGGCGCACGTGCTCCTCGCGGCCCGTGGTTGTTTGAACAACGTACCAAGCTCGACTCATGTTCTTGTTAAAACCTCAATGCCATCTATTTATTGTTCGGCCGTCTGCCAGAAGGCAGGGAGGCATGGAGATCTATATTCTAATAAATATTCCGAAAAATTGCGCCACCAAAAAATCCACGGCGGATATAAAAGCCGATACAATCGCCACCAGCACAATCACAACCAGGGTCGAAGCGATCATTTGCTGCCGGGGTATCCAGGTAACTTTTTGGAGCTCTCCATATGCGTCGCGAGCGAATTGGGCCGGGTTAAACATATAAAAACTGAATAGAGTATAGCACTGTTGAGCGTGTTATGATGACGACGATGTTCGCACAATTTTTAAAGTCGCGATTGAGCGGTAGTTTGATATGATTCACGAGATCGGCGATTAGGTTGATTTTTTAACCGAACGCCATATCTAAAAATTGACATCATCTCGCATGAAAGAAATCATCGCCTATTTTTCAATGGAAATCGGTTTGGGCGCTGAAGTGCCCACTTATAGCGGCGGGCTCGGTATTTTGGCCGGCGACACGCTGCGGGCTGCGGCCGATTTGGGCGCTCCCGTGGTTGCGGTGACTTTGCTCAATCGCAAAGGATACTTTCATCAAACGTTGACTCTCGATGGCACCCAGGAAGAGAGGCCCGTGCTGTGGGAGCCGAGCCGGCATCTTCAGGAGCTGCCCCAGCGTGTTGCCGTGGAGGTTTTTGGGCGGCGGGTGTTGCTGCGCCTTTGGACCTTCGAGGTTTTAGGCATCGGCGGCCGGAGCGTCCCCGTCTATTTTTTAGATAGCAATTTGCCGGAAAATGATCACAAGGACCAGGGGCTCACGGACCATCTCTATGGCGGCGACGCGCATTACCGGCTAAGCCAGGAAATTATTTTAGGCATAGGAGGAGTCCGCGCCTTAAAGGCCCTGGGTTATCACCAAGTCAGGCGATATCACATGAACGAGGGGCATTCAAGCCTGTTGACGCTGGAACTCTTGGCGGACCGGATGCGCTCGGCAGGCCGTCATTATGTGACCGCCGATGACGAGCGCACCATTCGCCGCCAGTGCGTTTTTACGACGCACACGCCGGTCGAAGCCGGGCATGATCAATTTGACTGGGCCGTGGCTGCGGCGGTGATCGCCCGGATGGAGTTGGATTCGATCAAAGATAAACTTTGCCATCAAGACAGGTTAAACATGACCCACCTGGCCCTTCATTTCAGCGGCTACACCAATGGCGTCAGCAAAAAACACGGCGAGGTTTCGAGAATGCTTTTGAACCGGTCCAACATTGACGCGATCACCAATGGAGTCCATGCCGCGACATGGGTGGCTGATTCCATGCAGCGGGTTTTTGACCAGTATTGTCCCGGATGGCGGCAGGATAATATGCTTTTGCGCCGCCAGGTTTTAGATATCGCGGCGCAAGAGATTTGGAAGGCTCACCTGGAAACAAAGCGCCATTTATTAAGCCTGGTTGAAGAGCGCGCCGACGTCAAGCTCGATGAGCGAATATTCACGATCGGCTTTGCCCGCCGCTCAACTGCGTATAAGCGAAACGATTTGGTTTTTGATGATCTCGATGCTTTAAAGAGAATTGCCCAGAAGGCGGGGGCGTTTCAGTTGGTGTTTGCGGGCAAGGCGCATCCCCGTGATGAGGCGGGCAAACAAATGATACGCCGCGTGATTGAGGCCATGGGGCGGCTCAAGGGCGATCTTCGAGCGGTTTATTTGCCCAATTATGATATTGCCCTGGGCAAGGCTATCACGGCAGGCTGCGATCTTTGGCTCAATAACCCGCAGCCGCCCTTGGAGGCATCGGGCACCAGCGGCATGAAAGCGGCGTTGAATGGAGTTCCCAGTTTAAGCACGTTGGACGGTTGGTGGCTTGAGGGTTGTTTTGAGGGATTGACCGGCTGGGCCATCGGTTCCGGCGAAGCGACAAGTGATCATGAAACCGAGCGCGCCAGAGACGCGGCTTCGCTATATCAGAAATTGGAAAAAGTCATTATTCCGGCTTTTTATGAAAATGGCGGCCGGAAATACTGGAATGTGATGCGCCAAGCCATCGCCATTAACGGCTCCTATTTTAACGCCCAGCGAATGCTCCAGGAATATGTGGCCAAAGCCTATTTTTGCGAAGCCCCGGATGCGCCGCAGGCCCCCCAAGCCATCCGATCAATAAAGACCCCTGATCCTAGAATGTTATCTAGGAGCCTGAGCAATTAGTCTTCAGGTAATGATTTCCATATACTATTTCTCTCAATATTAATTTATGGGAAGGAAAGGGAGGACTTGATGATCCGGCCATACGACCAAAACCAAAA
>JACQPE010000061.1 GCA_016207685.1 Elusimicrobiota bacterium
AAGGTCGGTACTCCCTCCCCGAAAAAACAACGGGCCCTTTTTGGGAGGGGGATCCTTTGGCTTTTTCCTTAAGGAGCGGGGAGGAAATTTTCAAAATTTACCTGGTGGGGAATTTCTGGATCTTGCCGCCTCTTCTAAAATACCAAATACTCATAGAAACGACGAGCAAGCAAACCAGGCCGGTCCAGCTTAATATCCAAACTGGAACCGGCAAGATTCCGGCCTCGTGCGCCTTAAACAAAACGTAGGGCGTGGGACCCAGGTTCAAAAAAAGAGCGGGGAAATGAATCGTGGACTCTGCGCTGTAAAATAGGCTCATCCATATAGGGATGCCTGGCGCCGCAACGGCCCAACAAATCCACCAATATGTCCGTTTTTTTAAACGCCGGTGAAGCCCTGCCAAAAACGGAGCTATGGCCAGTAACGTGAAGGGCACGGAGATTGCCGTATAGCGGAGCGCCGTTTCGCTCGCTGAAACCCTGATCGAAATCGGTATGGAAAAATAATACAGCAGCGCCGCCAACTGCATAAACGTAACAAAAAACCAAAATACCCGGCGCCTCCGTCCATCGGCCATGATAACACTCAACAATGACGCCAAGAACCCGAACAAGAGAAACGGATTGTAGAGAAATAGGCTGTCTTCCAGATTCAAGAGCGCTCCCTTGATTTTCCGAATATTCGGCAACAAGGCCCTCGCGCCCGCTTCGATCTCCGGGAGCGCCCGATCCATTGTTCGGATACGAATTTGATAGCAGTTCGTCAGGGCATATCCAAAGGCCTCATGGTGGTACCACAACAAACCACATAACGGAATGGACGCTCCAATGGCAAAAAAGGCCATCGTTTTCATTCGTGACGGCGCCGGTAGAGAAACGCAGAAATAAAGTCCGGCGATTGCAGCGTAAAGAGCAGCCGGGTAATCCAGCGCAGGGGCCATGCCCAAAAGCAGCCCCATCGTTAGCGCGGTCCCAGGTCTAATGTGTTTCTGCCAAGAACAAGCGCCGCCGGCAAAAACAAGCCAAACAAAACCCGCGGCCACGCAATTGTGATAAAGCCGGCAAGCAGCGAAGGCGAGCCCTGACCCAAAAAGTAAAATGGTTGTCAATAGATCGCTGGATTCCCGCTGCTCTGGAAACACATTGGACCAAACAAGGGCGACTCTCGCCACGCAGGCCAAGGCCAGCGGCAACGCAATCAACACGGTGCCCATAAAAACAAGCAATACGACCGTTCCGCGTTTCTTTTGACCACGCATTCCCAATGGTGGATCAAAAATAAATGCGCTAGGCAGCAACGAGTCCCTCCTCTTATTTTGTTGATTGCGGTAATCGCCCTCGGCGACCATTCGGTCCCACTGTCCAAGCCATGAGGACGGCATCAAAAGAAGCGGCGCCTTGATGGCGGCATAGATCGGAACAAGGAGGAAGGCCATGCCAGGCGGCGCCCCTGAATACCAATGACCATTGAACTCCGCGACATCGGCCCGCGCATTGATCGAGTACGCGTCAATTTGTAGGCTGCGGTCATCCACTATGGCGATCGCCAAATCTGCCGAGGAATTGACAAGGGAATTGCCGAAATAGCCTCCGGTGAAATAAAAATAAATAACGGCGGCGATGAGAAATAATCGGCGGCGATGGCCGGCTTTTCCCAAATTTTGACTGGAAATGTTCGAATCCGTCGCAGGGCTTGATGGAATGCTGGTATTGTTATAGAGTCTTTCCGCGAAGCGAGGAAAGTTCAACATGGAAAAAATAGCTCTTCCTAAAAAACGCCTTTTCACATCAGGATCGCTGGGTTGCACCAATGCCATGGTGCTTTATCAGCGCTACGTTGATTTTATCCTTTCTCATGGCTATGAAAAAACCCCACACATCGGCGAAGCGGATGTGGTTCTCGTAGACACCTGCGCTTCAACGGAAATGCAGGAGAATGCCTCCTTTGACCTTATGCAAGCAGAACAAAGCCGGGCCAAAAAAGACGCTAAAATTATCGTTTGCGGCTGCCTACCGGCCATTAACCCTGAAAAATTTAACCGGCGCTGGCAAGGAGATTTCTTCACGCCATCCAATCAGTTTATGCTGGCAAGAATTTTAGGATTTGACCATGAAGAGGAAAAATTCTTGACGCCTTATGAAAATCCAGGCCGCTTCATGGGAGCCGAAGACGCGAAGGCCTCGACTCTCCATTCGCACGTTCCTCTGGTGCGTCTCTTCGCCCGGTCTCTCCTGGAGCTGCATCGCCTCAACAATTGGCTGCCTGGAAACGGGCTTGAGCGGCTCCCTTGGGCCCAAAGACTTTTTATCATCAGCCAACAATGCAATGCAAAAAATTACACCATCAATATCAGCCAAGGCTGCATCGGCGAATGCACCTTTTGCGTCATCCCCAAGGCCAAAGGCCGGACGCGGAGCCTTCCCATGGGCTTAATTGTCGAGAAGATACGGGAGAAGGTCCAGGAAGGCGTCCGGCATTTGACGCTTTCGAGCGATGACTCCGGAGCTTACGGCATTGATATCGGGACAAATCTGGTGGAGCTTTTGAAAAAAATCCACGAGATTCCCGGGGAGTTCCATCTCTACATCAACTGTTTCGATCCCCGCTGGTGGCTTCGTCTCGGAGATGGGATGAAGGACATGTTCGCCCTGGGTAAAATCAGATATTTGCAATGCGCGCTTCAAAGCGGATCGCCTTCGGTGCTGCGCCGAATGAAACGCGGCTACAGGATTGAGGACGTACTGCCGCATTTACGGGATACCCGGTCACGTTTTCCCAATTTGGTCATGGCCAGCCAATTTATCGCAGGATTCCCGGGAGAAACCGGAGAGGACGCTCGCGCAAGCCAAACAATCATTGAGGAAGACCTCTTTGACCATATTTTTGTATTCGACTTCAGCCACAGGCCAGGCGCCGAAGCCGCGGAAATAGAGGGCCACTTGCCGCAGGGGCTCATTAAGGAACGTGGCCGGCAATTGCGCCGCGCTTGGTTTTGGTCCAATGCGCGTATTCAATTGGGACTGCGCCGTAAAGTTAAACCGTCCGACAACCTCATGCGAACGCCCCTGGTCCCCCGGCGGTCCCAACCGCAGGAAATCCCGCTTCTTTCAGTCTAAATTTCTACGGTTTTCTCGCGTAAATAATCAAAGAGCCCGCTATTTCTTTAAAAAAAGGCACTCTTTCGAACAAAGGCAGCATATTGTCTAACGTGGGAACAAACGCGGCTGGGAAAGCCGGATGGAGAAAATCATAAGGCTCAACGGAAACGTTGGAAAATCCGCAACGCAGCAAAAGTCTCTTGAGCGGCCAACGAAAAAAAGCTGTTTCGTCGGGGGATTCGCCCATCCATTTTTTGACACAAGGGATATTTTTTTGAATCAAAATTTGAGGATTCATCATGTTGGGTTCCGCAAAAACGGCTTGGCCGCCGGATTTAAGAACTCGGTAGATTTCGGCCAAGGCGGGACGGAGGTCAAGGTGGTGCAGGATCGAACTGCCGCAGACGATGTCAAAAGTGCCGCCGGCACAAGGGAGGCGGGTCGCGTCGGCTTCCTCAAACGAACAATTGCCGATGGATTTCTTTCGGGCCAACTCCAATAAATCCGCGGACGCGTCTGTGGCCACAATCCGGGCTCCCGTGCGGGAAATCTTCTCGCTGAAAATCCCCGTGCCGCAGCCGATTTCCAAAACCCTGTGGGCAGCGCTCATGCCGGTAAGATCAATAAAATAGCGGGCGCGCCGATGGGCGCGCCGATGGCCGGCAGGGGTCATCCAGCCCCAAATTTCCTCGGCCCGATGTTTAATTTGAGCGGAGTGATGAATTTCATTGAGGAGCCGCTGAGTCATGCGTCAAGCCTTTGAAAGGCAATCCAACACATGGTGAGCATAACCCAGGCATGGCGCAGGCGGCGCGTCATTTTCGTTTGGCCGCTTGTGCGCTTGAAGTAATGAACAGGCAAGTCCAAAATTCTTAAATTATTTTTGGCGGCGCCGAATATCCAGTCATAATCCCCCCATTGGTCCCGACCGCCCCAAAGCAATCGCGTCTGCATGATTTTTGGGTAGTCTGAAGCTCGCAGAGCCTTAGTTCCGCAAAGCGTATCCTTAAGCGGCTGATGCAGAAGGAAACTAAATAGCGCGGCAAAAAATTTATTGCCCACGATATTGGCCGCGCGCATCGCATCGCCCTCCATGGGATAAACCAGACGGCTGCCATTGACGAAATCCGCCCGGCCGCAAGCCAAACATTCATAAAATTCCGGTAGGACTTCCGGGCACACGGACAAATCCGCGTCAAGGATCATATAAACTTCGCCCCGGGCCTCTTCGAAACCTGCCCTGACCGCCGCTCCCTTGCCTTGGCCGGGGCCGGGGACCAGCCGAATAGCGCGTCCGGGATGACGCCGGATGCTCTCGCGCACCTTGGATGAGGTGCCATCGCGCGATTGATCGTCCACGAAGATAATCTCGATCCCGGCCCCGAATTCAGGAATTCGCCGGACGATTTCGTCAATCTTGCCCTCCTCGTCTTTGCAGGGGACGACAATGCTCGTCGTCCAATGATTTTGACGCAACCGCAGGGGCAGAGGCCGCAAAATCGTCATTTCATAAATACCAAAACGGCGCCAGAACGGCCAACGGGCGAGCCATCCCCATAATGAACGGCGCAAGCTTTTGCCGGGCGGCACAAACGGAAAAAATCGAAAAAAGCGGATAATTTCAAAATCCGCAAGTTTCCCGAAGGCTTCGATATCGCTACGGCTAAGCCAATTGCCCGGCCGGGATCGGTTGCTTAAGCGCAGTTTCTGGGTCAAAACAAATATCGGCCACCATAATGTTGAATGCGAACAGATGGCGAGGCGGGTATCATCATGGCAGAGTCCGCGCAATTGTTTTAAGGCCCCGCCGATATCCATCAGCTCGCCGGCTACATTAACAAGAAGAATGTCGTCAAATTTCTCTTGAAGAGACGAGGCGCGTTCCGCTTCAAGACAAATAAATTCCATGCCCTGCGATGAGCGTTTTTTCGCCCTTTGAATCTGCGCCGGACAAAAATCAATCCCAACGCCCCGGCTGGGAGCGAGTGCTTCCAAAATTTCACCGTCTCCGCAGCCGACATCCAGCACTCTTCTATTGCCAGGAACGCAACTTTTCAAGGAATTGATAATCGCCCGGCGCAGAGCCATCCTGGGGAAAGGCCATGCAAGCGTGGAAAAGGCCGGGCCGGAATAATGCTCTCGAATCAAAGCTCTGCGGCCCGCTAAATAGCGCCGATAAGGGTCAACCCTGACCGGGGACGCGGAGTCAATGCCGCCAGGAAACGATAATTGAGTTTCTTTCTCCAATGCCGCAAGAGCCATTTCTTGATCCTCCCGACTGCTCAAAATGCCGGTGCATCTTATCCGAATCGTCCCGTGATATAGCTTTCCGTCAGCTTATTCGATGGATTCGTAAACATTTTATCCGTTTTATCGAACTCAACGAGTTCGCCTAAATACATAGACCCCGTCGCGTCTAAAATCCGCGCCGCCTGCCGCATATTATGCGTCACGATCAAAATGGCGACTTTCTTTTTGATCTCTTACGATGGGGTGCGGGGAAAATTTGTGGGTAACCAGCAGCCTTAATGAACCCATGTCAACTCCCAGCGATTGTTCAAATGGGTCACTCTGAGCTGGAGAATGGCTTGAGCCCCGCCTCGGCTCCATCTCATGC
>JACQPE010000064.1 GCA_016207685.1 Elusimicrobiota bacterium
CTTTTCAAGTGCGGAATTTGGGATTAGAAATCTTCGCCGGCTGGGCGCTGCTTACCCTGGCTCGCCCGTTCCCGGCTCATGCCGGCGCTATCGGCGTCCAAGCGGCGCCAAAAACTGATCAGGTCGTTTTAGCTGAACCGGCCGAACTCACATTCATCATTCGCCTGCCCGATGGTCTGAAACTCGACCTATCATCCTGGAAGGCAGGAAAAACACAATGGGGCGACTTCGTTCTCTGGGACTTTAAAACTAAACTTTCCAAAGACAATCAGCTCTCCGTCACCGAACTGACCATTTATGCTCTGCCCTTTAAGTTAGGGGCTGTTGAGTTTCCGGCTATGGAGATTGCAACCCAAGCTCAAGACCAACAGCCCGTTATTATTAAGACTCCGCCCCTGCCTTTAACCATTCTTGATCCTTCAAAAAACAATAAAGACGCCGGCATACCCAAAGATATCAAACCGCCTCGCAAACCCCTTTATTTTTGGGAACGCCCTTGGGTGGCGAGATCACTCTTGTTGTCACTCCTGGGAACTTCCGTCGCATTGTGGCTCCTTTGGAAATCGCGCCGACGCCGACGCCGCAGCGAAGGCGCTCCTGAAGACTTGGCTTCTCCTGAAGAAATTTTTGAACGCGATCTGGAATCGCTCATGAAAGCGGATTACTTAACGAACGGCCGTTTTCGGGAATTTCACTTTGGATTAAGCGCAGCCTTTCGCCGGTATCTCGATAATAAATATGCCCTCGACACCCAAAGTCTTACTTCCGGCGAACTTCTGCGCCTTCTCCACCAAGAGCGACACCGGCTTGATATTCAGCTCTCCACTCTTATTAAAATTAAAGAGAGCCTCGAAATCAGCGACTTGGCAAAATTCGCCAAATACGCGCCGCCTGCCCAAGAAAACGAGCGCGCCGTGAGCCTTCTCATGGAATTTATTCTCACTCACCGCACGCCGGAGCTCGCGCCAACTCAATCCGCCCCGGCAAAAACCACCGGCGCCGCGCCATGACCTCGCCGGCCGTTTCCTTCGCTCATCCTTGGCTGGGACTTGCGGCCGCGTTAATCGCTGTTTTATTGACATTGTTATCCTCCTGGCTGCACCGCAGAGGCCGCTTCCTTGAACGTTCTTTATCGCATCCCAAAACCCTGGGATTTGCATCGGCTTTGACGCATCATTTCCATTGGCGTCCCGGCGCACGCGCGCAAACGTCATTGACGATTCTGCGCCTTGTTTCCTTGACTTGCCTCGCTCTAGCTGCGGCACGGCCGCAACGGGTCAGCATTTCTCAAATCGAGCCCTTGGCCGGCGTTGATATCATCCTCTCCATTGACACCTCCAGTTCCATGCAAGCGCTCGACTTTCAGCCTTTTAACCGGCTGCAAGCCGCAAAAAAAATCGCCGTTGATTTTGTCGAAAAACGCAAGGGGGACCGCATTGGCCTGGTGACTTTTGGCGGATCGGCCATAATTTCATGCCCCCTGACACTAGACCGCCAGGCAGCCATCAGTTTCATTGAACAAATTGAGATCGGCATGACGCAAACAGAGGGAACAGCCATTGGCAGCGGTCTCATGACGAGCATCCTTCATCTGCGCAAGGTTCCCAGCGCCAGCAAAATCGTTATTTTGCTGACCGATGGACGCAACAATGCAGGATCCGTTGATCCGATCACCGCCGCCAAAACAGCGGAGTCTCTGGGAATTAAGGTTTATACGATCGGCGCCGGCAAGCGCGGCGGCGGAATTTATCAAGTGACCGACCCCATTTTCGGCACCCGCTTGATCCGGCGGCCTGAAGAAGAAATTGATGAGGCTACATTGACCAAAATTGCCGATATCACATCCGGCCGCTACTACCGAGCCGCGGAGCTCGCTGAACTTAAATCGGTATTCAGTGAAATTGACCGCTTGGAAAAAAATGAATTTGAGCCGCCCAAGACCTACCACTACGAGGAACTTTATCCGCCTCTTTTACTGGCGGCGTTATTTTTGTTGGGCACAGAAACGTTTCTTCGCGCTACAATATTGCTGACATTGCCATGATAAGAAAAGTTGCGAGTTGCGAGTTGCGAGTTGCGAGTTTAAAAAACAAATTTCGAATTTCCAAATGCGCGACTTCCAACCCGCGATTTGCAACCACCTAAAACTATGGATCTCTTCGCGTTTCCTAAATATCTTCTCGCCGTGGTTTACGGCGCGCTTCTGGGAATCATTATCTGGCGCTGGCTGCCCCGGCGTAAAAAGCGGCTTCTTAACATTCTCATCAATAATCCGCGATTGCGCAAAATTCTGACCTCCCACGGGTCTCGAAACCTAACAGAAATCAAATCCATTTTAACGGCAGCCGGAGCGCTCTTGATTGGCCTCGCTTTGGCCGGACCACAGTGGGGCATCAAGTCCGAAGAAGTTCCGCAGCTCGGTGGCAACCTTGTAATTTGCATGGATATTTCAGACTCGATGCTGGCCCAAGATATCAAACCCAGCCGGTTTGAACGCTCTAAAATCGAAATTCTGGAAGCCTACGCCGGCGCGAGGGCGGATGATCCCTACCGGATCGGCCTTGTCACCTTCAGCGGCCGCGCCTATGTCCAATGCCCTTTAACATTGGATTCGGGAGCGCTAAATTTTATTCTTCAAACCTCCGCTCCGGGATCGCTCCCGTATCCGGGGACCAGTATCAGCGCCGCCTTAAAGACGGCGTTTCAACTGCTTCAAACCTCCAATGGATCGCGCCATATCCTATTGGTTACCGACGGCGAAGATCATGAAGGCGACGCGCGGCAGATGATCGGCCAGCTTCAAAAAAATAACATTCAAGTCTCCGTGCTCTGGTCCGGCAATCCCCAGGGGGAACCCATCCCCATGGCTGATGACAATGGCAATTTCGCCGGTTACAAAAAAGATAAAAACGGCAATACCGTCATATCGCGATCCGATCCGCGCGATATGGAAATTTTAGCCCAGCAGACAGGAGGCCGTTTCATGCGCCTGGAGAGTTCCGGAAATCCTCAACAAGAATTGCGCCGTCTGGTGACCCCTGAAAAAACCGGCCATGCCGCCTCCAAGCGACTAACCCTGGAAAATCGCTTTCAATTTCCTCTTATCGCCGGATTTCTCTTGCTTTTAGCGGAATTTGTGATGCCGGAGGAAACGGCGTGACTGTAGAGAGTCCGCCGTCCAAAGTACGCAGCCCGAAGCCGGGGATAAAAAAGATTTCTTTCATTTTTTTATTTTTGATGACTTCGAACTTCGGACCTTGGACGTTGGACTCCTGCGCGGTGGGTTGGAAATCCACGACTCGCCGGGGCGTTGATAACTACAAGAAAGGGGACTATCAATCGGCGCTTGACTCCTTTGAAGAAGCCGGAAAAACCGATGAAAAAAATCCCACGATTCTCTACAACAAAGGCTGCGCCGCGTACAAACTTCAAGATATCGGACAGTCACGGCAATCTTTTCAGGAGGCTGCCGGCCTTGAAACCCGAAATGACGGCAATTCCCGCGCGGAGGCGCTTTATAATCTGGGGAATACTTACTTGAGCGAAGGCAAGACAAAAGAAGCCATTGAATCCTATAAGCAGGCGCTCTTAAGCAATCCCAAAGATGCCGATGCGCGGCATAACCTGGCTCTGGCGCTTAAGCAGAAAGAGGAAAAACAACAAAAACAAAATGAACAACAAAAAAATTCCGGCCAAAAAAATGAAAATAATTCCCAAGAAAAGAGCCAAGATAACAAACAAAGCCGCGAACAAAACCAACAAGAATCGCAGTCCCTGCTTGACGCCTACGAGCAAGAAGAAGCGCGTCAAGCCCAACGCATGAAGAAACGCCGCGCCCAGGAACAGACGGCGGAATATGATTGGTAATAAAATAAGCCCAAAGCCCGAAGCCC
>JACQPE010000065.1 GCA_016207685.1 Elusimicrobiota bacterium
ATATTCTATATTCTATATTCAATCTTGAGGCGGCCCATCCTTCCCTATCGGATTCGGCGCGTATGCATACGCCGGCCAAGGCGACATCTAAAGAAGAGGCTGTTTTATTCAAGCAATTATCCGGCTCTATAACCGGCGTGGGCCTTTTGAATCCTGACGAGAAGAAGCTGATGAGCCAGACGATTGAAAAGGAAAAGGCCAATGTCCTGCGCCGGACCATGGAACAGGTCTATTACGAAGCGTTTGATCTCTACCGCAAAGGCAAATATGCCGATGCTCTCGAAATTTTAAACCGCATTATCACGCTTGACCCCAGTTATGACCGCGCGCGCTCCTTGCAGTCCGCGCTGGCCTCGATTAGCGCGAACCAAATCCCCGGCTTTCTGGCGGCGCCCAAGAGTCTGCGTGACCTGATTCAGGAAAGGTTTTATCAAGCCCTTGATGTTTACCGCGATGGCCGCAAGGTGGAGGCTGTGGCCAAGTTTGAGGAAGTGATGGCCCTCGAGCCGAAGCATCGCAAGGCGCGTTACTACATCAATAGGATCAACAGCGAAATCGCCAAGGAGTATTTTGAGCGCGGAAAATTCGCCCAGTCCGAAGGCCGGCTGGAGGATGCGCTGCAGAATTATTACACCGCGGTCAGCCTTGACCCCGTGAGCTACGCTTTATTATCCCGGCAGATCACGGAGGTCGAAGGCACGGTGCGTTCCAAGAAAGTGGAACACCTTTTGTCCGAAGCGCTTAAAGAATTGACCGCCGGCAATTGGAGCGCATCGCGTCAAAATGCCAAGGGGATTTTTGAGTTAGACCCAGCCAATGCACGGGCTCAGGAATTAATTAATGAGTCGTTGGAGCAGGAGGCCCAGAATTACGTGAGCCGCGGCGACCGGTATTTCCGGGATAAGCAGTATGATCAGGCAATTGCAACGTATGAGAAGTTGATCAAAATGAATTACCGGGCGGCGGAGGCGCGTAAAAAAATTGATTTAGTCAATGCGCGCATCAAGGAAGAGGAAGAAGCTGCGCGCAAGAGGGAAGAGGCGGAAAAGGCCCGCCTGGAGTCCGAAGAGCGAGCCAAGGCCGCGGCCACGGAGAAAGAAAAGGCGCGTGTCGTGACAGCCGGCGCCGAAGGGCCGGAAGGCATCGGCGGAGCGCCGGCCGCCATTACCGAGGAGGCCAAGCGCGCGGCGGAGTCGCATTATCAGCAGGCCATGCAATTTTATCAGTCGGGAGACCTGCAGAGGGCTTTGGGAGAGCTTAATATCGCCTTAAAATTCGATCCCAACAATCAAAACGTCTACGCCGCGAAGCGCATGATTGAGCAGAAACTGGCGAAATGATCATGAAAAAAAGTTCCAAGTTCCAAGTTCCAAGTTCCAAGTCGGTAAAATTTATAATTTTTCATGGGCTTTTTTCTTTAACCTGGAACGTGGAACCTGGAACGCGGCGCTATTTTTTACCATGAAACTCCTTCCCAAGTGGTTCATTCTTTTTTTGTTAACGGGATTTTACGTTTTTTTCTTGGCCGGCATGTTTTACAACAATTTATTTCGGTGGTTTTTTGATGAAAAGTTGAAGCAGGAAATCGTGGCTTTGCTTTACGTCAACCAAAACCGCGTTATCTCCGGCATGATGTCATCTCCCAAAGTGGTCACGATCGAAGAAGTGGACACGATGCAGAATTTTCGCAAGGACCCCCGAGTGATACACGCTCTGGTCATTAATAAATACGGGCAGATTCGCTGGTCCGCCGATCCGGCCATGTTTAATAAGCGCCTTGAAGAATATCAAGCGGTGTACCCTGCGGCGACGGACGCGCTGCCGAAAGCCTATGTCACCAAATCACCCAAAATAATTCCCTTCGTGAGGGACAAGGCGCATTTTTATGAGGTGGCGGTGCCGCTCATCGCCCAGGGGGAGGTGTGGGGGGTGGCCAGTCTTGAGGTGTCCCGGGAGGAGGCCAAGGAGACGCTGGCCCAGGGCATGAGAAAGTTTTACGCCGGAGGGGTAGGCGTCATTTTTATTTTTCTGGCCACCGGCATCGTTTTTCTGTATCGCTCCGTGATTAGTCCCTTATCGCAAACGGCTGAAATTTTGGAGACCCTTTCCGTGGCTCAACCGGCGTGGCCTGCGGAGAAATTCCGTTCCGATGAGATTGGGAAGGTTCAAAAAGCGCTGGCGCAGTATTTGGAAAAGTTGCGGGCCGCATTATCGCGCTATGAGCGCGATCGCAAGGATGTCGGCGATATTGAAAAGGGCCGCTGGGAACAAATTTTGAAGGTTTTAGTCCGCAGCGGAGGCGTTTTGGTTTTAGATGGTGATAATTATGTCATGGCAAGCCATGGTTTGCAGGCGGTTTTCTCAGTCAAGCCGCCGCCGCCTTCTTCCATGGGACGCGGGTTGCCCGCGGCGATCGCAACCGCCGCAACGCAGCCGGCCGGATCTGTCGCAACCGCCGCCAGCGTGAGAACCCATTTGTTGGACTTGGCCACAAGCACCGAGCTTTTGCAGTTAGTCAACAAGGCCCTGGAGCGCCCAGGGACTTACAGCGAAGGCCTCGTTGTTTTGGATTCCATGCCGCACAATGCGCGCATCCTCACGATTGCCGCCGGCCAGCCGCAGGATCAAAGAACGCTGGTTTGGCTGGAATCGCAAGCTAAGCCCATCGGCCCTGCGGGGAAAACGTGACAAGGCGGCGATTCTGGCGCTTCCCTTTTCGCTATTCGCAATTCATTGTACCTAGGAGGTTCCATGCAAGTTGAATTAAAAAAGATCAAGGTGCTCTCTCTTCTTGTGTCCGCGCTGCCGGTGCTTTTGCTCATTATAGGCGTGGTTGGGGGGTTATTTACGTTTATTTTACTTCCCGATCCGGGCGTGGCCTCAAGATTGCCGCAGATATTGCAGAGGAATATGGCGGCCGGGGTCTTCGCCTTGGCCTATACGGCGGCCACTATTTTATTTCTTGTTATTGTGGCGCTCTTGTATAACTTGCTGGTTTCTTTGGGCCTTCCCGGCGTCAAAGTAATTTTTGCGGCCCCTTCCGAAGAGGGTGCGGGGACGGAAATTCAAGGGCAAGAATGAATAGTCCAAAGTCCAACCGGCAGGGCAGACTGAAAGTTATCTTAGCGGCGATAGGTCTAAGAGCCCGTCTAAAGTCGAAGACAACGGGCAGAATTTTTCTGATTTTTTTTCTTGTCATGACGTTGAACGTTGGACATTGGACGTTGGACATTTCAGCTTCCGAATTTCAGCTTGAGTTCGTTCCCACGCACATGGCTTCATGGCAGAATTTTTTAGTGGCCGATCGAATGGCGGGGCCGGTATTTCCCAAGCTTAAGCTTTCGTTGGAATTAAGAAAACCGGCTCCGGCCGAGTTGGAAAAACTTTCCAAAGATCGTCTTGAAGAACTCAAAATTCATGCTTGGATTTATCAAAAATCGCCCTCTCTCTATAAAAGATTTTGTTCCGTTTCAGCCATTGCGCCCATGGGTATTCCGGGCCGCCAGGCCGCTCTTTTGGCCGGAATCAACCCGCAGGAGTTGGAAGCGGGAGTCGAAGGTTCCGCCGGGGAAGGTCTGTTGAAAAATGTTAAGTCTATCGGAGCCGATGGTCCTAAAATGCGCGTGTCCGGAGCCGAGGTGGCGATGCAGTTTAATTTGCCCGCTTTAGCGCAGGCCATCAATGAAAAGATTCCCGAAGCGGAGCGCTTGGCCTCTTTGTCCGCCATTGGTCCCGCGGCGCCCAAGGCCCCGGTCGAAATTTTGATGGTTCATGGCAAATCATTCGCCGAGTGGGCCGTCGTTGAGCCGGGGGCTTTGGAGAATCTTAAGCGATTGCCCTTTGAACTTAAGATCAAAGAGGTGGACGCTTCAAGCGATGAGGGTCGGGCTATTTTGAAGGAGGCGGATTTTTCTTTGGTCCCTGCGGTTTTTTTTAGGGCGCTGGATGATTCCGCCAGGCCGGCCTTGGATGATTTTGCGGAACGTGGCGCGCTTGAAAAAAGGGGAGCTCATAAAGACCTCTATCTGGCCAAGAGTTTGACCTCGTCCGGCGTTTTGTGGCAAAAGCGGGAGTCCGAGCAGAAAAATTTAGATCTCTATATTATGAGTCAATGTCCCTACGGCGTAGCCGCCCAGCGGGCCCTGTTGGAGGCCCAAAAAGACGGCAAAATGCCCTCCGGCGTCAAGGTAAACTATCGCTATATTGTCAACAAGGACAAGGATGGCGAGGGCCAAGAAGTTTTTCGCAGTCTGCATGGCCAGGGGGAGCTCGAGGAAAATCTTCGTCAGTTGGTTATTCAAAAATATGAACCTCAAAAATTGACATGTTACCTAGAAAAGCGCCTTCCCAGCATTGATTCATCGCTTTGGAATGAAACCTTGGAGGCCTGCGGTGTGGATGTGGCCAAGTTTATCCAGCTTTATAAGGAAAAAAGCGCTGCTTTAATGGAGGAGGATTACCGTCTTACCGAAGACTTGGACGTGCGCAGCTCGCCGACTTTTGTCTGGCGCGGAAGGTACTCGTTGATCGGCCTCGGTAGTTTGAAGAATTTGGATGATTTCAAAAACGTAGACTTCAAGGTTCCCGCCTCCGGTTCTTCCGCTGGGAAATGCCAGACGAATTGATCATTAAAAATAGTTCCAAGTTCCAAGTTCCAAGTTCCAAGACAGGAAAGATAAGCGTTTTCTGTGGTTTTCTTTTTTCAACCGGGAACTGGGAACTGGGAACTGGGAACTTTCTATTATGAGAACCTCCGGCATCTTCCTTCGCACGACCATTCTCTTGATGGTGTTGGCTTTGGTGCCGGCCGTCATTATCGGATTTGTTCAAATGCGCATCACCCAGAGCGCCCTGGAAAGCGATTTTGAGGTCATCAAGTCACGCCTAGCCGAGCGGACCTCCAAAAGCGCGTCCAATTTTATCCGCGACACGGTGGGATTTCTCTCCACCATCGGTGAGCTTGAGGAGATATCGCGGTTTCGGCGCGAGGAATATACCGCGGTCATGCGTCATGTCCTGGAAGGCCAGCCGGCAATTGCCGAGCTTGATCTATACGATGCCCGCGGCGCCTGGATATTCGGCGTGGAGAAAGTCCCCGGTTCCATCGGCCAAGAGCATCGACTTGCGCAAATGCTTCCCTATGTTCAAGACACGGTCAAACAGATCGGCAGCTTTCGTGGAAATGTCGTCAAGGTTTCAGGTTACCCCGGACTCGAGCTATTCGTGCCGGTGCGCCGCCGGTCGGATCATCTTGTCGCGGGTTACCTGCGGGGGGTGATTAGCCTTAGGCAGCTTTCTGAGAGTCTTTCTGAAACGAAATTCGGCAAGACGTCCGAATTTTTCATTGTTGATTTTAAGAATCGTTTGATCGCCCATTCAAACTATAAAAAAATGTTTACCGAGGGATCCTCGGAACAGCTCGATCCGGCGATTACGGATAAAATCTCCAGGTTGGGCGCTTATTTGGGATGGTCGGGCCGCCTGGATTTGAAAGATAAAAGGCAGGTTATATTAGCCTTGCATAAAGTGGAAGACCAGCCTTGGGTGGCCGGCACTCTGCAGGAGCGCTGGGAGGCGTTTGTGGTCATGATCGCGATGCGTCAGAAATTGGCCGAAGTTCTTTTGGTGGGAGGCGTGGCCGTGCTGATCGCGGCGCTTATTTTTGCCGGGCGAATCAGCTCGCCGGTCCGGTCATTAACGCAAGCGGTCCGGCAAATTGCGGCCGGTGATTTTACAAAGCCCGTGACCGAGCCTTTGCCCAAGCCTAACGATGAAATTGGAGAACTCGCCTCGGCTTTTGAGACGATGAGCCGCGTGTTGGCCAATAGAACCCATGAGCTGATGCGGGCGCAAGAAGATTTAAAGCGGTTTAACCTGGAGCTTGAAGCCCGCGTTGACGCGCGGACGCGTGAGCTCAAAGCCACGCAGGATGAGCTTATCAAGCAGGAGCGTCTGGCCGCCATCGGGCAAATGGCTTCCGTCGTCGGCCATGAATTGCGAAACCCGCTTTCAGTGATCAATAATTCGATCTATGTGATTCGAAATCGCCTCGGCGGCAGCCCCGGCAATGGCGATGCCGCCATTGACCCGAAGATTATCCGTCACGTCACCATTATTGAAGGGGAGCTTAACGTTGCCAATCAAATTATTTCTGAAATATTGACCTTCGCCAGAACTCGCGAAATTCAAATTCGGGACTTGGAACTTCATGAGCTTTTGGAGGAGATCTGCGGACGCTTGGCCGCGCCTCCGGGGATCAATATCGAAAAGCATTATGTTCAAAATCCCGTAACCGTGAAAATGGACCCTGATGAGGTTCGACAGGCGGTTCGCAACCTTATTATCAACGCTTTCGATGTGCTGCCCAATGGGGGGCGAGTGGAGATTTCGACTCGAATTGAAAAGGACGGTTGCATTATTTCCGTCAGTGATTCGGGCCCCGGCATCCCGCCGGATGTGCAGGCAAAAATTTTTACGCCCTTTTTCACGACCAAATCCAAGGGGACCGGCCTGGGTTTGGCCGTGGTCAAGAAAGTCATGGACCGGCACAACGGCGAGGTGACGGTGGAGAGCGTCATCGGCAAGGGAACGACGTTTCATTTAAAGTTTCCCGTAGGTTAAATGAGGTCCTTATTTGCTCCTTCGCCCCATTCGATGGGGAGAGGGCTCAATGATAGGGGCGAAGGGGGAGAGCGCGAGGTTAAACGTATCAGTTATTTGTTAGAGTTTTCAGTGAGACAATGACAAAAATTTTAATCATTGATGACGACGCCAAGCATTTGGAATCGATGGGTGACGTGGTCGAAAGTTTTGGTTATGAGATTGATTTGGCATCCTCGCATGAGGACGCCTTGCGGCTGATCGCCAATTCGCGCCCCGACCTGGTATTGTCGGATTATATGTTTGGGCCGGCGCAAAAAACAGGATTAGACGCCTTGCCCGATCTGCGCCGGCTTTTACCGGAAGATGAGGTTCCCATTATTTTGATGACCGCTTTTGGCTCATTGGATGTGGCCATCTCCTCTCTGCGCCACGGCCTGTCTGATTTTTTGACCAAACCCATTGACCCCAAGTATTTGCGTCACTCGCTGGAGAAGCATTTGGAAAAGGCGCGGTTACTGAAGGAAAATCAACGTTTATTTAAGGAGATTGAAGCCAAGAACGCCGAGCTTGCGCAATTGAGCGAGTTTAAAAGCAAATTTCTCTCTTTCTGCGCCCATGACTTGGCCAACGTGATCTCCTCAACGACCATGGCCAGCGACCTCTTGGGCATGTCGCTGGCTTCCTCAACGGACGCCGGCATCCGGCGTCTCATGGAGCTCTTGCGTGATTCGTTGACCCAGGCTCAAAGGCTTATCGAAGACCTTGTTGACTGGTCCGCCATTGAAAAGGGGAAATTCAAAATTGACCGCCAGCCCATCACGCTGGCGCAATTTTTATCCGCCCCTGTTTTTACCTTGTTGGCGAATAAGGGCAAATCCAAAGAAATCGCCATATCGGTGGATTGCCGGCTCCCGAGCGTTTTTTCCTTCACGGCCGATAGCAAGCGGCTATTGCAGGTCTTGGGCAACTTGCTTGAAAATGGCCTGCGCCACACCCCTGCCGGCGGCAAGCTCACGTGCGTGATTGATCAAATGGATGACGGCGAGGCCGTCGTCTTCAGGGTCACGGATACGGGCGAGGGCATCGCGCCCGAAGAGCTCCCGGAGCTTTTTGAGAGTTTTTTCCAAAGTAAGGATCCCAAAAAAAAGAGAGGCCGCATCGGCTTGGGACTTGCCATTGCCAAAGAGATCGCGGAGGGCCACGGGGGGAAGATTTGGGTTGAATCCGAAGGCCTGGGCCAGGGAGCCACTTTTTCTTTTAAAATTCCGCTATGATCTTAATCAGGATGCAGGTGGCAGGACCGGGAAATAGCTTGGAGGGTATTAATGGCGGAATTGGCAACTAAACCCAAGAAGATTCGAGTGTTGGTTTGCGACGATCAGACATTGTTTCGCGAGGGCTTGATCGATGTTTTGGGCGGCGAACGCGATATTGAGGTTATTGGACAAGCCTCCAACGGGGGCGAGGCCATTTCCATGGCGCGGAAACTTCAACCCGATGTTGTTTTGATGGACATCCGCCTTCCCGAAATGGACGGCATCTCCGCCACCCGCGTCATCCGCAAGGATATCCCCAAGGCCAACGTGGTCATTCTTTCATCCTATGAAGACGAGGCCCATGTGCTTGAAGCCATTCAGGCCGGCGCCAACGGCTATCTCTCCAAAATGCTTCCCGCCAAAGAGTTGGTCAATGCGATTCGCACGTTTACCCAGGAAGGGGTCTTGATACCGCAGCCCATTATGGGAAAGCTGATGGATGGGATTCGTAAAATTTCAGCCGCTCAGCTCGAAGCGTCATTGATTAACCTGACGAAAACGGAGCTTTTGATTCTTTCCATGGTCGGCCGCGGCGCTTCGAATGATGAAATCGCCAAGAAATTAACGTCATCGGTAAAAACGGTCAAAAATCACTTAAACAGAACATTTCAAAAACTCAATGTCCGTAATCGCACCGAGGCCGTGCTTAAAGGCATTGATTTAGGTTTAATCACGCCGGAAACGGAAGATAGAAATCCAAAATAGTTTGCAATGGATATTGACTTAGGTTTATCACAGGGAGGAAAATAAGTGGCTAAAGGGGATGGTTGGGAAACGCAAACAGAGACCCATATTGTCGGCAGAAGCCGGTTGACGCCTTTGGCCGAACGCCAAAAGCGCCGGCAATCCGTTGACGTGGAACGAAAGCTTTGGTATTTGTTGCGCGGACGGCAAATGGGGGGGCATCGCTTTAAGCGCCAACACGATGTTGGGCCCTTTGTGGCGGATTTTTGTTGCACGGAGAGCCGTCTGATCGTAGAAATCGGCGCGGCGCAGGAGGCGTTGGGACGAACCCAGGCCCAGCAGCGCGCCTTGGCGTTAAAGCGCATGGGTTATAAAGTGCTGCGTTTTCATGATGAGCAAATTTTAAACCAAACAAGAGACGTTATTGACAGGATCCTCCGCGGTCTAAAAGTCAGCCCCTCGAGCCCAAGCCTGCAAAAACAAAAGAACTAGGCCTCTTTTGTCGTTGCGAGCATCGGGCGAAGCAATCGCATAAAAAGTTATTTCGTTTTCCTGCCGCTGGTTTTTTCCAGTTTTTCCAATTAAATTAAGATGGTATGGTCATGGAGAATTTTTTTATCCTGTCATTGCGAGCAGCGGCTCCTTCAGGGCCTCGCGATGACAAGAATAAACATTGCGCTTGTATCATGCGTGACAACGGTCAAATTTTGGTTCCATCTCTTTTTGTTTTCCCCGGGTTGGTTCTTTTCGCCATTTTGATCGTTGAGGTGGCGAAGCTTTCGCAGCAGAAAATTTTGCATCAATTCGCCATGGATACGGCCGTGATGATGGAGGCCAGCCAAGCCTCGGACATGGCCAATCGCATGGCTTATTTGAACTCGCCTTGGCCCACCAGGATTTTCCAGGCGGAAGACGACGCTTTTGAGGTGTTAAAGTGGAACACGAACGGCAAGGGTCCATGTTCGGACGATCCTTGTTTCGCCTGGCAGTATCTTTTAAAAAACGGGGTTTACCCTGGAAGCATCGAGGCTGAAATTTCCCAGCAGCCCAGCATCCCCGTTGACGCCACGGAAGATGACTTGGGCGGCGACCCTTGGCACGGCGAATTCCGGTCAGATGACTCGGACAACGCGGATGCGCAAGCCAGAACCGTTGCGAACACGGCCAGCCCGCCGACGGATTTGGGAACTTGGGTGCTTTTTTCCAAAGAAGATATTGAAAAGGGTTTGGCCGGTCAAGTGATGTCCGAAGACGCCTCGGCTCTCTACCAACAAGTCGGCGAAGTGTATGGTTATTTTTATTCCCTTTCTTCCATGGTCCGGCTTGTTTATGAGAAGCTCAATAAAGTTTTTTTTAAAAAAACTTTTTGGCTGAATACGGGTTTCACCCCGGATGACGACTTGGCGCCGTCATCCTTGCAGATTCAGGATCATTGCTCGACCAAAATAACATCTTATTTCACGGTGATGATTGAAGCCGGCGGCGTCGAAATTCCCGACACCCGCTACTGGAAACCCCAGACCATTTCCTTCGGCGGCAAGCCTTTGTGCCGCAATGGGACAGGCATTTGGCAGCTCTCCACGGTTCCTGACTTGGCAAGCGACGATGAGCACACGTTCAATTTCGGAAAGTTTTATTACGAAGGCCCGGCCAATCATTTCGGGATTGACTATAAAGACCTTTTTGAGGGCTACGAGCCCCATGTCACCGCTTCGGCGGAAGTCTCTGGCGGCCGGGTCTGGCCCGAACCCAAACCGAGCTTCCAGGTGAGATTAAGGCCGTGAAAGATAGATCAGTTTCGATACTCCCTCGCCCCCACCGGGGGAGAGGGGAAAGAAGAGACGGGGGTCAAGCAACAACTGAAATGGTTTTATTGGTCCCTTTATTCATGATTTTCGCCATCGGTATTATTAAGATTTTCGCGCTTTCCGTGATGGTGCAGAGGATGGAGCTCGCCATGTATTATGCGGGGCGGCGCTGGATGCTGGAGTCTCATAAAAACGCGGCCTACGCCTCCTGGGATCAAAATACATTGGTCAAAGATATCAACCACTACATCATGAACTTTTTAGGCGGGGAGGATGAGTTTAAGAGGCAGTTTTTGGGATTTAAACCCCAGGATATTAAATTCAAGGTGGAGCCCACCATTATCTATGGGGTCTTGAAGCTCAACGTCCGCACCAAGGGCCTTATCCCGTTTCAACCTGATTTGGAAAAGGAGTGGGAGGTGGTCAAGTATGTCCCCACCCGCGACCGCCCCATCCGATGGAACATCCCCAGCGTGACGGTGGAAGAATGATATAAGAGGGGAGCAATGAAACCGCAGCGAAATCTCGAAGAAGAATTCCGCAGGCAGCGTATGCAGCGCAAGAAGTTCGAGCTTTGGCTGCGCAAGAATTGGCTTTATCTCGTGATTGTCGCGGGCGTGTTTTTTTGTTTTATCTTGCCGATGTTGTACGTGGCCACGCTGCCGGATGAAACCAAGAATTTCATCATGGGCGTTAATTTCGGCTCGCTGCCCATTTATATTATCCAAACGCTTATATTTGTCGGGTTTCTATACTGGCTCAATTATGGCGGCGGGCCGTCGTCCATGAGAAAGACCAGGATTGATTTGGAAATCGACGCCAAGGTCAGTTTTAAAGATGTGATCGGGCTTGTTGAGGCCAAGCGCGAGGCCATGGAAGTGGTCCATCTCCTTAAAGACCGAACCCGCGTCAAAAAAATCGGCGGTCGCATTATTAAAGGCATTTTGATGATCGGTCCTCCGGGCTGCGGCAAGACCTTGGTGGCGCGCGCCATCGCTACGGAAGCGGGAATTCCTTTTCTCGCGGCATCGGGCGCCGAGTTTGTCGAGGTTTTTGTGGGCGTCGGGGCTTCGCGCGTGAGAAAACTCTTCAAAGAAGCCAAGCTTTATGCCGAGGCCTACGGCGGGGCGATCGTGTTTATTGATGAGTTGGACGTCATCGGCCGCCAGCGCGTGGTGCATGACGCTTTTGGCGGGGGCCAAGAGTTGAACTCAACGATCAATCAACTCTTGACGGCCATGGATGGCATCGAGCCCAATACCAACGTCGTGGTGATGGGCGCGACCAACGTGGCGGAGGGCGCGCTGGACGCGGCCCTTTTGCGGCCGGGGCGCTTTGACCGGAAAATTTACGTTGACCGGCCTAATCTCGATGAGCGTCAAGCTCTTTTTGACTATTACCTCAAAAAAGTCCAATATGACCCGGCGATTGACGTGGGGCGTTTGGCGCGCAAGGCGGTGTACAAAACGCCGGCGGAAATTCAAAATATTATTCAGGAAGCGGCCTTGATCGCGGCGCGCAGCAATGCCGATAAAATCAGCTACAAAGAGATTTCCCGGGCCATTGAGCGTATCGAGCTTGGGGTGGCGCATCACTTAAATATGACGCCGCAGGAAAAAGAGCGCGTGGCGTATCACGAGGCGGGGCATTTGGTGGTGCTTTATTTGCACCACCCAAGCGATGAGGTGTTCAAGGCTTCGATCATTTCGCGCGGCGGCGCCTTGGGCGTGGTGCATCATCAACCCCGAGAGGAGCAATTCACCAAAAGCAAAGAAGATTTGCACGCGTCAATCAAAGTGGCTTTGGCAGGCTACGTTGCGGAGAAGATTCGTTTTAAGGTTACCTCATCCGGCGTGGCCTCTGATTTTTCATCGGCCATGGCTATCGCTCACGATATGGTCTGGCGCTACGGCATGTCGCGGGATGGTTTCTTCGGGGACTTCACCATGATCCCCAAGGCGCAGCTTTCGGACTCGATCAAGGAGAAGCTTAACCTCGAATCGCAGCACATTTTAAACGTCGCCGAGCAGCAGACCGGCGAAATTCTTAAAGCCGAATGGACCCTGGTCGAGCGTTTCGCCAAAGAGCTTCTCTCCAAAGAGGAGCTCGAATACGACGAGATCGACGCCATTTTCAAAGAATACGGAAAATCTCCGGTCTACCGGTCCTGCGCAGGATAGCGTTCCCTCTTAAAGCCCCCCTACCTAAAACCGGGAAACTCCGTTAAACTAACTCCGATGCTATCCACTGGCGTTGGATCTATTCTGTTATGGTGCGCTAATCCTGTTGTGTCATTGCGAGGAATGCAATGACGAAGCAATCTCATCAAAGAAATCCTTCTATGAGATTGCCGCGGGCCCTCTTGGGCCCTTGCAATGACAAAAAAGAGGGCGCCCGATTGAGATGAAACGCGCTCTCGATGCCATCAAAGAAAAATTCAAAAATAAAAAAATACTTTTGCTGGCGCTCATTTTTTTATGCGGCGCCGGCGCGACCAGCGTTTTGGTGGTGTCGAGAAATCGGGCCGCGTTAAATAGAGCGTCAAGCGCCGCAAGAAACGCGGATTATTCAAAAACTTTTAAACGCGCGAGAACGGCTGATGACAACGACCTTGAATCCATGCCTTATGAACTGGCCGCGCGTTCGGGATTTAAGCGCGCGGGGGGAGCGATGGCCGGGTCTGTGCCTTATGACCCGTCATCGGGCGATCCATCCCAATATGGCGACAGCGGCGGTTCCAACCCCGCTGAATTGATCGGGGGACGGACAGGGGTGGCCAGTTTGGGCGTCGGCGTGGGCGGCTATGGCGCGGGCGCTTCCGGCGCCGGCAATGCTCAAGAAGGAGGTTCCGGGGCCGTTGGCGGCGGCAGCGGGGCGTTTGGTTTGTCCAGAGGTTCAGGCTCGGGTTCAGGCGCCCCAGGCGCCGCTTCAGGGAATGTGGGATTTAATTATGAGGGCGAGGACTTGGGTTCCGGTGAACAAATAAATTCAGGCGATTCCGTCAACTCCGGTAAGCAGATGAAATCCAGTCAATCCGGCATGAATAACAAAATCAAAGCCATGCAAGGCACAAAAGGAAAAATGGCCTCGGCCTCATCGGGTGGTTCCCGCGGCCGCGCCGCTATTTCCAAGGGGAGTTCCGGCTCCAACGCCCTGGGAGATTTACAGCAGCGCACCAACATCGCCTATCAATCCGGCAGCTTCGACAATGAGGAGCAGGCCGCCGGCGCCCAAGACACCGCCTGGTGGGGCGGCCGCGCTTCCGAGGAAACCACCCCCAGCGGCGGCAGCGCCCAAGGCGGTTCCGGCAACGCCAGCGTCAACATGACTGCCGACGGCCTGGTCAGCCCCAGCGATATGGATTCATCGGGTTATGCCAATGCCAGTCTAAGCAGCGAGAATGAACAGGATTCCGCAGGATGGACCCTGACCTGGTCTCCAAAATTGATTCGAGCCAAGGACCATGACACGAACCCAGGCGTGTATGATCCTGCTTGCGATAAAAATTCCGATTGCAGAACATGGGCGAGCGATCAAATTAAAACGTTATGGCAGGCCTGGGATGTCAGCGCGTTTATTGTCAGTGGAAATAGCGGCATGTTGGAATCAATGCGACGGGAAATTGAAAAGATGAAGGATCCTTGGTTGAGCACGGATTTGAGCCTGTTTGATAGTTTGCTGGGCGCTTTTACGGGTTATCAATGCGAATCTTTCTATTCTGATATAGATGTTAAGTTAACAAACGCTTCGACAGGAGAAAAGATTGAAATATCGGATTGCGCGAGCAGCTGGGGCGCCCCGCCACCTTATGCCATGGCCTATTGTGAAGGGGAGATATTCGGGCTCAACAGCATGAACACGCGCCATGGATTTGAAACTTCATTTCCGGAGAATTTTGAGGAAACCGTGCTAAATAGCAGCAAACCCGGCGTTTTGTCTGATGGGGTCACCGCGGCGGCATCAAAAATTTATTTCGACAAAACGAAAGACAGCTATCTTCTTGATGACAATCCCTATGATCCGGTCGTTGAATCATTCGGCAGTTCGGATTTGGCCGTGAAAGTTGAACATGCGGGATATGGGATCATGAAGGTGACTTATGGGATTTGCACCAATTGCAACCAGGCGCATTCAACCAGCATGTGGCCGAGTGTGTACGTGAATCTCTTTAGGAATTTTGACGGGTCCTCTGAAGATGGGGATAATTATAAGCGCTGCCTGCCCGCCTCGTCACCCCTTTCCAAGCATTTTATCCGCTGCACTCAATTGGCCAATTGTGAGTTTAGGGATAAGTGCGGCGTTGACGACATTAATGATTTGCATAAGAATAGCGCTAATTTTAACAGCTTGATGAGCGAAAATTCTAAATTGTCATCAGAGCAGGTCTGCGATCTTTATTATGGAATCAACGCCGCAGGCGTCGATGGAGGCGAGGGCATGGTTGAGCATTGCTTGGCCAATGATGGAGAATGGCCCACTGCTCCGCCATCGGATTGTGATGTTGAATGAAATTGTAGTTTGGAGGCAAGTATGCAGGATTTGATGGATCGATTGAGAAGTTTGACGTCGAATAAAACGGCCATGATCGGCGGCGGGATCGTTTTGATGTTGGTTGGGATTTCCGCCGCTGTTTTTATCGGAATTTCAAATAGAGAAAATTATATGGCCAAAGCCGATGACGACGAGGCAAGCTCTTTTGATATTCCTGATGAGCCGCTAGAGCGTTCTTCATCGGGCGGCGGACAATATGTTGATTCGTTGAGCTTTTTGCGCGGCCAGCGAAAGGAGGCTGCGGCGGAATCAAAGGATGAGGCCCCTGCCCAGGGGGCCGCTCCTGAAGCGCCGGCGCCGCAAAAAGAGGAAGAGGCGCCGCGGCGCCAGGTCGCCAAGCTTGAGGGAATGAGTTTGCCTGCAAGCGCTCAGCAAAGCCAGTCCCAACAGTCCGGCATGGGGCAGTCGCAAAAATTATCCAAGCTTTCCGGGACCTCGACGACGGGTATTAAAAGTTTAAGTTCCGGCGGAGGGCTCAAGGGATTTGGTTCCAAAATTTCTTCCCGCCGGGGAGCGGTCGGCGGCTCAAAGGGCAAAAAAAGCTCCGGGAGCTCAACATCGTTTGGCTTTGGGAGCTCGGGCGGCGCCTCGGGCGGCGCTTTTGCCAGCGGTGGCTCCGCGGGGATTTCCGGTGGAAGTTCCGGTTCGGATAGCAGCGGCCTAGCCAGCGGTTCAATATCCTCTAATGAAGACAGCAGCTCATCCAATGAGAGTTCCGGCAGCAGCGGCAGCGAAGGAGGGGGAGAGGGACTTGATGATGTTGGTATTAACACATCCAGTGTTACTATTGCGGCTTGGGATTGCGGTTCGGCTGAAGACGGCGACGGGGTAGATATTTGTATTACCAATGGCAATGGGGATGAGGTGTGTAAAGATTGGTCTTATTTAAGGCATCCTGACTATTACAGTTCATCCTGCACGGACTATTCAGACCCATCAGATAGCTGTTTGAAGAAGAGTTCAAAACAATATTATACGTTTACTCATTTGACCCAAGGGGAAAATACTATCGTGGTCACCGCTACGGTTAAAGGGTCTAGCGGAGAGATCACCGGTTGTTTGAGATATTTGGAGCCATCGGAGCTGGATTGCGGCACGGATCAACAATCTTGGAAGGATATGCCTGAAGTGGGCGATTCCGATAAATCCACGGTCAATTATGGCACAGGCTGCTCGGAGTAAAAAAGGGGTCACATCTCGACATTTTACATTTTGAGATTTTTGATGGCGGGAGTCCGGCGTTAATCCGGCTTACCGGATTTTTTTGAGTTTTTGCCAGATGGCCTCGAGCGCTTCGTAAGTTCGGCGATTTTTAATAAAAACATGGATGGCTTTGGCTGTTTCTTCATCGTAGAGATGGACGATCTGATTTCTTTTGCCGGCCATTTCGACAAAAGTTCCTTCATGTTTGCCCTCAATGAGCCCTATTCTGAAGGCTTCTTTGAAGCAGTGCAGAGGCGTCGCAGCATCCGCGCCTGCCGATCTTAAATACTCCTGGAGGGTTTTCCAGAGGCTTTCAAAGGTGTATTCAAATCGTTTGGCGGTGATTTCGACGACAAAATTTTGGTCTATAGAATCTAAAATTTTTCGATTCTTGACGATTTCTTGATATTTTTTAAACGCTTTCTCAAACTTTTCAAAAGTTCGGCGGAATTTTTCGGTTTGTGCCATAGGATACCTTCCTTGAGAATGTTTTTAACCAGGGGAGGATGAAGAGTGGGAGAGGTGAAATTAAAAAGATCCAAAAAACGCAGGGTATGGACTTTTGTGTCCAGCTCTTCTTTAAGTTCAACCAGATCCGCCTCGGTGATTTTTTTTTCGCGGTAAAACGCCAGATCGATGTCAGAGAGTTTGTCTATTTTGCCGTGAGCCATTGATCCAAAGATAAAAAGTAGGCAGTCATGGCCAAGGCGATTGGTGGTGATATTGATAATTTCTTTTTTAAAAAAGGGGTCACATCTGAACATTTTACATTTTGGTTTTTAAGACGAATTGGATTGGCCGGCCACAAAAATTTTTTCTTCGAGTTTTTGGATACGCGTTTCTATGCGGCAAAGGTTTTTTTTGGCATGGCATCATCATTATACAACCCCACGAGCGGAACCCTTTAGTTATTCGTAAATTTTCCCCGGCTCATGCCATTGTTTCGCCATGTTGCGGCAGTTTGATTTTGTAGACTGCTGGCATGGGAAACAATGAAGTGTTTTGCGAGATTATTCCGCCGCATCTTTTGGAAGAAATCGCCAAAAGAGGCAAGGCGCATCAGCGCGAGCGAGCGCGCCGGGCATTAACGGTTTCCGCTCAATTCCGCCGGCGCCGCAGGGCCGTAATCCCGAAGGCGCCATCCGGCGCTCACCGGTTGGCCGTGGGCCAAATCGAAAAATTGAAATTTCGCGAGATTTACGACGCGGGGCATCGCGAGCGGCTGCCCGGGCGGATGGTTCGAAGCGAAGGGGACCGCCGGATTAAAGATGTGGCCGTCAATGAGGCCTACGATTATTCCGGCCGGACCTATGATTTTTTTCAAAGAGTTTTCGGGCGTAATTCTCTGGATGGCCGAGGATTAAGTCTGAAATCGTCGGTCCATTACGGCGCCCATTACGACAACGCTTTTTGGAACGGCGCTCAAATGGTTTATGGCGATGGCGATGGGGAATTTTTCGAGAGGTTCACCGCGGCTTTGGATGTCGTTGGGCACGAGTTGACGCATGGCGTGGTGCAGTTCGAGGCCGGCCTCGCATATTGGGGCCAGCCAGGGGCTCTTAACGAATCATTTGCCGATGTGTTTGGTTCATTGGTCAAGCAATTCGTCGTAAAGCAAAAAGCGAAAGATGCGGATTGGCTTGTGGGCCGGGGATTGCTCACATCGAAAATCAGGGGAAAAGCTTTGCGATCGCTCAAAGACCCCGGAACAGCTTACGACGACCCTCTTTTGGGCAAGGACCCGCAGCCCGGCCACATGAAAGACTACGTGGCCATAAAAAAAGACAATGGCGGCGTTCATATCAATTCCGGCATTCCCAATAAGGCGTTTTACGAGACGGCCATCCGACTGGGCGGTTACGCTTGGGAAAAAGCCGGCCGCATTTGGTACGCGGCATTGACGGAAAAACTCTCCGAAGAGGCTGATTTTGCGCAAGCGGCTAAAGCCACGACCGCGGCCGCCGCGGAGCTTTACGGCGTTAAAAGTCGGGAATGGCAAGCAACGAAGGATGGATGGGAGGCTGTTGGCGTCAAATTTGATTCCGGCGATGGCCGGCAGGGACACAGAGGCATCAAGATCAGGCTTTCAAGGGCTGGAGGCTTTGCCGGAATTGAACGAATTTGGGAGCTGGATGAAAAAACTCTTCGTCCCGGAAAAATAAAAGAGCTTAAAAAGATCGTGACAAAGGCCCGCCTCTTTGCTTCGGCATCCGTCTCCTCCCGGCGTTCCCAGGTCCGGGATGCGTTCGAGTATCAGTTGACCATTGAAGATAAAGACCAAAAACAAACCGTGCAATGCGCCGAGACCACCGCGCCTCAAGCGCTCCGGCGTTGTTTTGATTGGATCCAAAAAAATTCTTTGGCGTAGTTTTTCATTTGCCCCTCCCTGCCGTTTGATTATTCCCAAATTGACAGGGGCCTTGACGCAAATGGGTATTGGAGTTACATTTAGTCAGAGGCTCGCGGATGCAGGAAAAACGTGATAAAAAGAAAGTTCTTATCGTTTTATTTTTGGGGGTGGGAATTTTTGGAACCCTGGCATGGTGGATGGTGGGGCCCATGATCATGGATTCGATGAAACAGGCCGATCAAAGCGATGGCGTTTACGCCAATATTTTTGACGACGATGTTAACGCGTCTCGGGATGCCACGGAGAAAGAGCAGGAGTATTTAGACCAGGTCAATGAGCCCATTGATTTGGGCGAGGAAGACGAAGGTTCTCTGGCCCTGATCAAGCGCGGAAAATTTCCGACGAAGAAAAAAACGGATGGTGAAAAATCAGCGTACGATAGCTACAAAAGCCGCCGCAGCCGCGATTATACGCCTAAAGTTTCGAGCTATAGCAGCATGAAAAGCAAAATGAAAGGCGCGTTGCAGAAAATGGGCCTAGGCAGTCTTTTGGGCGGCTCAAGCGGCGGTTCGCGCGGAGGTTACTCCAGCGGTGATTTGGATAAATACAAATCCCGATTCGCCAAAGATTCCGGTTACCAAGGCGGCAAGGTGGTGACGGGCCCAAGCGCCGCGAAAACGAAGGTCAGCGGCAAAGGCACAAGGGGAAATCCCGATCCCACGACGGATAGGCTCGCTAAGGCGACGGGTTCTAAATTTGGCGAAAGCTCGATGGCGCGGCCCGTGGACCCTAAAACAGCGGCGCAGGCTTTAAGGGACGCGTCCGGTTCCGTGCCCAAGGATTTATCGGGAAAGTCGGACAAATCCGACGCCGCGGCTGATGATAATTTCACCATTTCGGACGCGAGCGATGAGGATGAGTGCGCCGGAACCCCTGCGGCGGATAAACAGCAGTCGAACTTAATGATGATGTTTGGAGCGGCCATGGTGGCTTTGGGCGCCGTAGGCGGTGATGTTGGGGCCGGCATTTCAGCGGGAGCCCCCATGCTGGCCGAGGGAATCGGCAACACGGCCAATCCCAATAGAGCTTACGAGATGTGTAAAAGCGGCGCGAGCCAGGATGCTTGGACGATGTTGGGCCAGGGAGCCAGCCAGGTGAGCAGTGTTTTTGGCGGGAAATCTGATACAGAATCCGATATGTATGAGAGAATTGGCCGTAAAGTTGCCGGCGCAGACGACACGGCCACAACCCAAGAATGAAATGATAAAGATTTTTATAAAAAT
>JACQPE010000069.1 GCA_016207685.1 Elusimicrobiota bacterium
GAGCCGGTGTTTGGCCAAATTAAACAGGCCATGGGTTTTAGGAGATATTTCTACAGGGGCATGGACAAAGCAAGAAGCGAATGGAATCTTGTATGCGCGGCCTTGAATCTCGGAAAATTGGCCCGAGTTCTAACCCAACTTACGCTATTGAGTTACGCATAAGTAATAGAAAATATGGTATTCTCTATGCATGAGACCTTTTGGAACACAGCGGCAGCTCGAACGGCGTCGGCGGCGGGCCATCGAGTTGCTGCGGGAAGGAATGAGTTTGACCCAGACCGCCGGCCGGATCGGCTGCGCCGTAAGCGCGGTGTTTTATTGGCGCCAAGCCTATCACAAGAACGGGAAAGACGGCTTGCAGTCAAAGCCCGTTCCCGGCAGGCCCCCCAAACTAAACCGGACGCAAAAAAAGAAGTTGACGCGTTTGCTGCTGAAGGGGCCGTTGTCCTGCGGGTTTGCCACAGACCTGTGGACCCAAAAAAGAATTGGGCAGGTGATCGCAAAGGAATTCGGGATTGGCTACCACCCCAACCATCTCTGGCGGTTTCTGATCCGTCTTGGCTGGAGCTGCCAAAAACCGGAGAAGAGGGCTCGGGAGAGAGACGAAGAGAAAATCCGGCGCTGGAAGCGCTGGGCGTGGCCCCATATAAAAAAAGGCCAAGCGCCTTAACGCCCACCTCGTTTTCTTGGATGAATCGGGTTTCCTCTTGGTCCCCAGCGTCCGGCGCACCTGGGCGCTGCGAGGCAAGACCCCCATCCTTAAGGTGGCCGGCCGATGGACCAAAATCTCGGCCATTTCGGCGCTTAGCGTCTCCCCTAAAAGAAGGCGGATTGCGCTTTATGCGCGGTTTTACAAAGACAAAAACATCCGCTCTTGCGAGGCGGCCGGATTCCTCCGGCATCTCCTGCGTCATATCCAGGGTCCCATTGTCCTGCTCTGGGACAGCGGCACCATTCATGGGGGAACGCCGGTCAAGGAAATCCTTGCAAAACACAGCCGCCTCCATGTTTATAGATTTCCAGGCTATGCCCCCGAGCTCAATCCCGATGAATTTGTCTGGAATAACCTCAAGGGGCGATTGGCGAACAGCGTTCCCGAAGATGCGAGTCACCTTAAGCGGCTCCTCGGCTCACCGCTGGCAAGATTGCGGCAGTCCCAGAAACTTTTATGGTCCTGCATTTATGCTTCGGAATTACCATGGAAATAGTTTCTATTACTTATGCGTAGATCAATAGCGTAAGTTGGGCTAGCCGTCTCAGATATCGTTCTGTTATTAAACCGCGTTGTTTCTCCGCACTTTGTCGGAGCCAAAGTAAGGTTCGGACGCGCCGGAGGCGCTAGGGCGATTTTGAAACGTGTCCCATCCTCTCCGCATCACGGGCCAAAGATGCTGGCGAGCCCTAACGCAAAATATCTTCTATTTGGTGGACCAAATCATAAGGCTTCTGCGGCTTTTCTAAAATCAAGGAGACGCCGACCCTCCTAGCTTGAGCCAACATGAATTCAGGATTCAATGCAAGCAAAACAATGGGCAATTCTCTGGCGCGTGAAGAACGTTTGACCTGGCCGCAGAAATCTAGAACATCCGCTTCAGAAAGACCGGCATCGGCAATAACGACTTGAGGAATTTCTCCTGCCTCAATTCTGGAGCGGGCAAGCGCCACGCGATCAATGATCTCGCAACGGAACCCTGCCAATTCCAAGGCCTTAAGACCCAGCCCCACCGATTCCTCGGTTCCTGCAGCAAGCCAAATAATGCTGCGATCCGGCATCCGGTCCCGATTCGCCTTTCTTAGAAAAATATTCTTAACACTTAAGCGAATCTGACCAATATCAAAAGGCTTAGCGATATAATCTTCCAACCGAAGCTCAAGGGCTCTGGTTTGGCTCTCCATCGTGGAAAGCCCCGTCATCACCAGGACACATGCCTGGGGATGATGGCGGCGGAAAACTTGCGCAAAATCGAGTCCATTGCCGTCATTAAAACGTAAGTCAATGATCAATAGGTCGTAGTCCCGGGCGCGCGCCAGAAAACCTTCGGCCTCGGTAATGCTTTGGGCCACATCGAAAACATACCCTTCCCTGTGAAAAACCCTTTGACAAACCTGCAAAATGAGGGGCTCGGACTCAACAATCAAAATTGCTCCTGGATGGCTACTGCGGTGATCTGTGGCCATCGCCAGCCTCATGTGCGCCCGGCGCGTGGCTACGGACGCCCGCCGGGTCCTCCCCAGAGGGGCTTATCACGCCGGTCGACAATATTTCCTGGAATTCTTTGGTTCGTTCCGCCACGCTCTTAAAATAAGGAAGCGAGACCGTGATTGTCGCGCCTCGGCTGGAGCCCTCGGACTCCGCTTTGATCTCCCCTCCCAGACCCCGAACGATTCCTAAACAAACAAATAGTCCTAAACCAATTCCCTGACCCGACATTTTTGTGGTGAACAAGGGATCAAAAATCTTGGAAAGATTCTGCGGATCAATGCCGCAACCCGAGTCCTTAAAAATAATCGCCAACCGCTGCCCGCTCAAGCGCCAGGCAATATCCAACCGGCCGCCCTGAGGCATGGCCGCCAGCGCATTCATGATAATGTTAATAAACACTTGCTTGAGTTCATCGCCATGGGATTCTATGGGGGCCAAGTGGCGCGGGATAAAATTATTAATGTGAACCCGCGACATTTCCGCCTGGTGGCCCAAAAATCCAACGACTTCGCCGATCAACTGCCCCAGATCTACCGGCTCGGGACGAAGATTGTAATTTTTGGAGAACGCGAGCATGTTGGAGACAATTCTTTTGATTCTTTTTGTTTCTTTAAGAACAAGCTCCAAATCTTGGCGCGCCGGAACAGACAGGTAACAATCTGAAATGGTCAATTCCAAAATCCCCAAAATTCCCGTCAAGGGGTTGTTCACCTCGTGGATGACGCCGCTGGCCAAGCGTCCCACCAGGGCCATTTTTTCGCTTTGAATAAGCTGCCGTCGGGTCTCTTCAATCGTTTTGGTCAACATCTTAAACTTTTTCAAAAACAGATAATTGAATGCCCCCCAACCCGCTGCAACGACCCCAAAAGCCACCCCTAACGCCGGTCGACCGGCGGCGCTATAAAAAATCAATAGGCCGACCACAGCCGCAAGCACGGCAATGGGCGCCCGCATCTGACACAAGCTCCTCATGATCTTTGTTTATCTTCGATGCGTGTTTTATGCCAAGGCCGATGATTTCTCCCTCGAAAAAAATAAGGAATTTAAAAATCTGCAAGGATACTGAAAGGGGGCCTTCGTAGATGCCAACCTCTAACGGCAGGGGAACGTCAACAAATAGCCTTGTCCTGTGACCGATTTAATCGAGCAATAGTCGGGTTCAAGATATTTCTTCAAGCGAAACACGGCCACCCAAACCTCGGCGTCTCGAACGGAATTTTTCCAAACATGCCGGATTAAATGGCTGCCGGCCACGGGTCTGGGGTAGTGTTTGGCCAAAAGCCAAAGAATGCTAAAAAGTTTCGGCGGCAAACGCTTCGTGTTGCCGCCGGGACCGCAAACTTGCCGTTCGCGGCGATTTAAAACAATGGTTCCCACCCTCAACAATGCTGCCGGCCGGGCGCTGGATAAGGTGCTCTTTCTAATGAGGGCCTTGGCATGCATCAAAAAATCAATCATCGAAAACGGTTTTTTAAGAAAACCATCCGCCCCCCAGGCCATTGTTTCCAGCCGCTCCTGTCGACTGGCGCGCTTTCCGCTAATGATCAAAACGGAAGCTTTTTTTAAAAACAAATTTTGTTTTAACTCTCGACATAAAGTCAAACCTGTTTTTCCGTGTCCCAACACCCAATCGAGAATAATCAGATGGGGTTTATAAGCCAACGCCGCCTCAATGACGCCATTGGCCGATGAAAATACTGCCACCGAAACGCCGGCGACGCCATCAATCAACGAACGGTTGATCAAACGTCGCATATCCTCGTCATCTTCGACTACGAAAATGCGGATGGAGTCAGCCACGGGAAATCCCCTTGTCGTCCGGCTCCCGTTGATCAATGATGCCGGCCAACTCATCCATACCGAATGGTTTGGCGATGCAGCGAATGCCATGCGTCTTAAAAAAATCCTCGCGCCGGGAACTTAAAATGTTGCCTGTCATAAAAATAGTTCTCTCTCCCAAGGCCGCGTCCATCTTGGTCAGAATGTCATAAAATTCCAGGCCGTCGGTTCCGGGCATCTCCAAATCAACCAAAATCCGATCGTAATGATTGCGGGCGATTTTCTTTAACGCGCTCTGGACGTTATAGACCGCCTCGCCGCCGTGGCCCATCTTCTTGAGCAACCGCAACGTCATGCGAGCCAGGTCTCTCTCATCATCAACCACCAAGATCGCCTTGGCCGGTCTCGGCGTCAAGTCGGGCTTCCCATCAACAAGAACATTTTTTGAAGGCACGAAGGAGGGGAACGCGAGCGTCAATGTTGTCCCCGAACCGGCGCCACTTTGGCATAAAATATCTCCTCCGTGATCATTCATGATCTGCCGGGCGATAAAGAGCCCCAGGCCGGTTCCCTTGCCAGCTTCTTTAGTTGTAAAAAAAGGTTCAAAGATTTTTTCCCGGTATTGCGGCCCAATACCAGGGCCATTATCGATTACCTCCAAAAAAACACGGCGGTCATCTTGCCGGGTTTTCAACGTCAATATCTTCTCACGATCACTGCGGGTATTTCCCAAGGCATCGCAGGCATTTTGAATCAAATTAACCAACACTTGTTCAAGCTGCTGAAAATCCCCATCGACAAAACATCCTTTGATAATCTCCAGATGAACTTGAATATTTTCCGCCTTAACCAAACGGTACTCCAATAATGTCAACACGGAACGAACGACATGGGCCAAATCAACGCGTTTCTTGGCGACCGGACTCTGCCGGACGAAAAATAAAAGATTCTCCACGATCCTGCGGCACCGCAGGGCGTGAGCCCGGATTCTGCTCAAATCATCCTTGATGGAGGCAGGACAATTGTCTTCTTGCGCCAAAAGCTCGGCGTAACCCGTGACCCCATTTAAAGGGTTATTAAGCTCATGGGCTATTCCCGCAATCAATTGACCCACGGCCGAAAGCTTCTCCGTTTGCATCAGATGGCGCTGAATCCCTTCTCGCTCCTGCTGACGCGTCTTGAGTTTCAAGGCCATCTCATTTAAAGCTCGCGCAAGCAACGCCATCTCCGCAGGCTCTTTAACGTCGGCCCTAAAATCCCAATTCTCGCGACCCATCTCGCTCGTTGCCTCGACCAATCGGTTAATGGGCTTGGTGACGGACCTAACCAGCCAAAAAATCAACCCGGCGGCGGTCAGTCCCACCAATAAGCTCGTCCACAAAGCCAAATTCCTGACTTCTCGCAAAGGTTTTAAAAAATAAGCCGACTCAATGGCCCAAGAAACTCGCCAGGGC
>JACQPE010000067.1 GCA_016207685.1 Elusimicrobiota bacterium
AGCGTATCCCCATTGATCTTCTTGATGGTTTCAATCCGTTCTTCGGACAACCCGAAAGACGCGGCAAACAACTCGATAAAGGCCAGCGAATCTTTAGCCTTCTGATATTGATCTCTGAGGTTGAAAATGAACCGAGCGCGTTTTGCCTGGGCCGGAGTTAATTGTTTGCTGGCGTCTACAAAGACAACGGCCCTGGGAACGGAATCCCCAAGGTTCTTTTGGATAACGGGAACCTCATAGCCATTGCCGAGATTCATAGATGATTCCCATTGCCCTATCTCCCACCCGTGCCATCTCCTGCTCCAGCGGTCTTGGATGCGCTCGTGTCCAAAGTCGGGATGTTGGCGGTGCCGTCGGACCAGAAGGTAACCGTGTCTTCCGTCTCGATCTTATAGGCGAAAGTCTGGCCGTCTTGCGGGAAGGGAACCTCGGCTCCCGATCTCCTGTTGGCCACGTTGTCGGCCGAGTCGTCGAAGCTCACCCTGCCCGTTCCCTTGGGAATCAAGGTCGAGTTCACCTTGAGCGCCTGCAAGGGGTCGAATGTGAGGCCGGGGGAGCGGAAGATGTTGTAGCCGTTGGCGTTGGGATCTCCCACCGCGTCCCAGGAAACGACCACTTTGTTCGAGGAAACCTCGGTTGAGAGATTCTGGACGATGGCAGGAACGAGTTCTACCATGACCAGGTGAAGATTCTGGGTCATCACCTCGCTTGAGAGATTCGAGGCGTTGCCCTGGGAATCCACCGCAAAAAGGTAATAGCTGAAATCCTTCCCATCGTCAGATTCCAAAGGAGTCTGGTCCTGGAATGATGTGGCCGCGGCGGAAATGGATGCGCTCACCGTCGCCACACCGGAAGCCGCAAGAACATTGACCTTGGTGGGAACCGACACGGGAGCATTGGAGGGGACCCTGTAAAGCTCATAATGATCCAGGTCTTGAAGCGTGGTCTGGTAACGGATGACGATTCTGTTTCCCGCGGTGAATCCTCCGGCGGCTTCCGTCAAGACGCCGGTGGCCAGATCCAGGGTGTAATGCGTGGTCAGGGTTTTAGCGGCCAGCGTCACCTCTTTAACCGACGCGCCGCTTGCGTGACCGAAGAAAAGACCATCTTTCAAAACCACCTCGCCTGTCGCAGTGTTGACGGATTTGACCTGGGCGTACTCTTCCTTGCCCGCCACGCCGTCATCAATCACCAGGTAAGCGTTGGCAATAATTTCCGCTGGCACAGGGGTTCCGATGTTGACCACCCTTTGGCCGTGAACAACGCTCGCGGTCAAGGTTTTGGCGTTTCCTGACGTTGCCGTTCTCTCTAAAACCGTGAAAGAGCCCGACACGATGGGATCGAACTGAGTTTCATGGCTCGCCCCAGACACGCCCTCGGCCAGATCGGCCGTTTGATCAGGATTGATGAAAAGCTCGCCGCCGATAAACTCGTTCCTTGTGGGCGCGGTCCAGTTAAGAGTGATCTTGGTCTTTCCGCGCGGGGTCAACCCATCCACAAACTGGGTCGCTTGGATCAGACCCAAAATCGCGGGTTCTGCGGCCAAAATGTCAGCCGCTAAACTGCCGATTACTTGCTGGGATAATAGAGATTCAAGAATTGCCATGAGAATTTACCTCCTAAACCAATTTATAGACCCTGAGCCTGGCGCCGCCTGCCGATTGGCCGGCCGAGGCCCTTAACTCGAGCTTCTGCAAATCCATGACCGGGAACACCGCCATCTGCTCAGTGCAGAGCCAGTTGTATTGATAAATCTTGGCTATCCGGGTTCCGGATATTGAGATGACGCTTAACCGCGCTTGCCCGTGGACATGGTCGGCCGTCGCTCCAAAAATCATCTCCAGAAAACCATCCTCCCCGGCGGCAACGTCAGCTACCCTTGGGCTATTCAGCCTATCGGCAGAGATGGTTGCGCCGTCGACTAAAAGACGCTGGGACCAATAAAGGGTGTCGGTGAATTTGTCGTTCACATACATCCTAAGGGTCAAGGCTGTCGTGCCGGTCTGTTGCATTTCCATGATCAGACGCAGAAAAGCCCAATCTTGGGGCAAACCGGTAAGGGAAATCGGGCCGGTCGTCGTCCAAAATTCTGGAAAACTTTGGTCAACGATTTTTGACCAAATGCTGTCGCCAGGCGCTGCCTGGGGAGCCCATTGGGTTCCGTCAAACTTCAAAATCTGTCCGCTAGATGGAGGGGTGGCCGCCACAGCTGTTCCCTGAAGCTTGGCCACGGCCGGGTTGGGATATGTCCCACTAAGATCGCCCCCTGCAGCCCCGGCAGGCGTCCGGGCATTGGTCATCCTTGAATCATTGTCTCCGGCCGCTATGGGATCAGTAGCGACAACTGGAGCGACCGATAGCTTTGTTATTCCTTTTACGGCGGCGGAAGCGTCCGCAGGGGAAGCTCCGCCGGAAGCATTGACCGTCACATCGCCTGTGCCATCGGGTGGGCTGATGGTGACATTGGCACCAGCCACGATTTTGGAAACCGATGCTCTGGCTGTATTTTGCGCTGGCACGGAAATCGCGCCATTGGTTGCTGTGTTGCCGGTGTCGGTATAAGTCAGAGTGGATTCTCCGGTCACCTCAGCTAAAAACTTTTCTTGACCAGTGATTGTTGATTTATAAATCCTGTAGCCCGAAGCCCCTTTGACAGTTTCCCACTGCAAAATGACGGGGACGGGAGTTGATGGCTCAGTGACCTGCGTCTCGACAACGAAGGGAACTTGATTCTCCGTTGTTTCTCCGGCCGCATTGAAGGCGGTGGCCTTGTAGAAATAAGTCGTGCTGCCTGAAAGATTTACGCCTACGGCTCCCGAACCCAAGCTGGCCAGTAAAGTGCGCGGCGGCCTGAGCGTGGCTAGCTGAATGTGCTGGTCGATTAAATCTTTGTTAGCGTTCTCACCCGCGCCCCAGTTCAAATCACCCGTGTCGCGCTTGGAGAGCTTGAGCTTGTCTGTAAATGTCTCAGCCACTTATTTTCTCCTTAAAATCCATAAGCCTCAATCCCGTAAGGAGCCTCGCCCCAGCCCCTTAACGGCGATCCGAAGGGCCTGCTGTTGTAGGGCAGCAAACTGAATCCATTGGTATCAGGCTGCCCGAACTGGCTCTCTCCATAGGGCACACGCCCAAAACCTGCTTCCTCAACAGCAACAACGAGATAGTGGCGGTCCGGTCCGGCCTGCGGATCCGTGTCATCGAACTGAAAAACCACGGGTCCCAGGATGGACTCATCGGCGATCTTTTTTCCCAGTTCATTTTTATTGTCCGACCTGTAAATACGAAAGCCAATAAGCCTGTGGCCCTGCTTGGTTTCAATCGGATAATCCGCCCAGTTAAGGCGCACCAATCCCGGCTCACCGCTTGTTACGCGGAAATTGGGAACCGGAGGCAAGGGAAAAGTCGGCATGTCAGCTTTTCATCTCCTGGCCTTGTTCTTGGACTTTGGTTTTGGGCTTGGCCTGGCCTTTTGATCCTCGCTCGCTGTTACGGCTATAGGCTTTTCTTCTTTGATCTCCTCGTATCCCATCTTCAAGAGATAATCCCGCGTGGTCGGGTCTTGGACTTCGCAGATGCCGTCCACGACTTTAACCTGCTCGGCGTAAGCGTGCTCCCACAGAGGGTCCTGCTCTGTGCCGAAGGGAGGGTAGGTTTTCCTTAAGCGGAACACCCTATGTCTCCTTACACCAATACGCCAGCCAGTCTTGAAACCTTGATGTCGTTAGCGAAAACAAGCGCGATATCCTCATAGAGATCGAACTCGCTGCCTTGAGAGGATTTCTGAGACAAGCGAAGCATCTTAAGAGGAGTCAGCTCGCCAACCCAGACCGCGCTCGTATCCAGGATGAAAATGTCGGTGGCGTTGGTGGCTGTTCCCTGGGTTTGCGCGTCTGATATCCAGATGGAACGGAAAATGGGGATGCCGTTATAAACCTGCACCCTAAATCCGCCTTTGACCTCCATCGTGTCCACAAAGCGCTGTTGAGCTTGAAGGAGCGCATTCAATTTTCGGTTCGCCTTTTTGCTCATGACGATCATGTTAGGGGTGCCGCGATTAAGATCGAGCGCGGCATCCAGCAGATCGAGAGTGAGCGCAGCTCCATTGACTCCGGCCACAACTGATTGGCCAGATGGAGTCAACTTCCTCAAGCCGTTGAACTGCTTGGGGTTAACGGTCGAGTCCCCGTTGATCAAGGCGTTTTCCTCGGCATCACGCACATTCTGGAGGCCGTTTTCCACTTCCTCGGCTTCGATGTCGAGCAAAGACTTGCCCACCGCCTGGAGCTTCCGTGTCACCTTCCTGCGGTCCACAATGGTCTGATAGGCGAAGGACTTCGGCACATAGTCGCCCTTTGTTTCTACGGGTTCTTCCGTGTCGTTGACAAAGGCGGCTCCCGCGCCACGGGAAGTCCTTTGGTTTAAGATCCATGCGGATCCAGAGCCCGGTTTCCTGGGCAGATTCACCCGCAGGGGGTTGTTGACCTCAATGAGTTCCTGGAGAACCCGGTCAACCAATGGCTGCTGCAGGGCTCCGCCTGCGCTGGCCATGTCCAATGCTTTTTTGAGCTGTTCTAGATCGGTCATCGTACTTGCCTCCTTTTCCTATCAACTGTGATTCATCGCCAGAACGGTTCTCAACTTTTTGTCTGGCGGCAGGCTTTCAAATTGTTTCTTGACGTCCTGCGGTTCGGCTTCCTGCTGGATGAGCCCTTTCCGCAAAGTGGGCAGATTCTTCAAGGCTACCTCAACCTGCTTTTGAACCTCCCCTGAAACCATCTGCGCCAATTCTTCTTTGAGAATCGCATGCAGGTTCTTTTGAATCTCCGTTACTGATTGGGGTAAGAGAGAGCCTTTGTTATCGGGCTGGACGGCCACCGGGGCTACAACAGCCGGCGGCTTGGCGGCCTCAGGTTTCACGGATTCCGCACTGGCGGCCGATGGAGCGGATCCGTTGGACTGCGGCTCATTTTGTTTATTCACCGCGGCCGCATCCGGCTTTGCTGGCGGCGCGGCAGGCGTGCTCACTTCCTTGTTAGAAATCTCCTCTACCACAACTTCTTCTCCTGGCATTGGACTACCTCCTTCGAGTTTTTGATCTGATTCTTCCAGGGCCTTGGACATGTACCACCCGATGGCCCTGGCTTCTGGATTAGCGGGAACGGAAACGAGGGAAACTTCAACAAGCGACATGCGCTTGATGACGTTGACCACGCGGTCAAGTTCCGGCATGAATTTTCTCTCGCGTTCCAGCACCTGACCCCGAATGGAAAACTTGTTTAAGATGCCCTCTTTGATTTTTTGGATGATCTCAGCCTCGGTCTTTGATATGAGGGCGTCAATTAAAAGGCCGCGCTTGTCGAACTGAACTTTGGTTACCCGGCCGATGGGCTGCTTCAAATCGTGATTCAAAAGGACGGTGGAATTTTTTAAGAGATCGGCCGCCGAATCTTTAAGCGCCTCCTCCGTGATGACGTCGCCCTGGAGGTCGAAGTCAGTGGTGGCGGCGTAGCCCACGACGTGGAACTCGCCTTCATCCTCCGTCTGCTTGACGATCTCAAGCGGGAAAGTGAAGCCGACTTTCTCCAAGACCGCTGCGTTTTCCGTTTTCATGTCCTTTTGCACAACAAAAAAAGCGCCGCCGGTTTTTAGCCGACAGCGCTTCGATTAAGCTCGACCGCGCGAAACTACTCTCCGCTGTTTAAGCGGAGCAAATCTTTGGGAAGATAAACTTCCTGCTTTCTAACCCGGACAATCTGGCCATCTTGAAAATGAATTTCGGCGACTCCGAAGAAACGGCCACTTTTGAGGCTTTGCACGAATTTCCAAAAGGCATCATCAATGGCTTCCACGCATTCCGTTTCCTGATTGCCAGTCATCCTGCTTAATATTTACCGCATCTGGATATGCCTTGTCCATAGACAATCAAACTGTCTACACGCTTCATGATTCAAAAATTATCATTGAAAAAATGCCTTGGACGATATATAAACAATACAGGGGATAGCTCAGCTCCCCCTGCTCGACTATTTATCAGAAATGGGAAAAATTGCAAAAGAATTGTCAGGCCTCTTGGGAAAAGAATTTCCCGGTGAACCCCGTTGGCGAACTTTCGTTAAGTGGTGGCTTGATGCAAAAGGTTACGATTATCGCTCGAATCGGGATTTATTGGTGGATGGAAAGGGGGATGGAGGTATAGATGTAATTGCTCGCCCAAACCCGGAACTTGGGTCAAATGATATTTTTGTAGTTCAATCGAAGTACTTTCAAAATTCCCCTCCGCAGACTGCATTAGAACGATTCCTCTCTGCCATAAAGGCCATCCAGGGCAATAGAAATAAATTTGACGATTGGCTTAATTCTGTCCACACAGATCTACGCAGAACTTATAGAACAGTACGCGAGCAAAGACGTTACGTGCGGTTCATATTGATTACCTCTGCACGACTGGACTCAAAAATTAAACGCTACCTTAAAAAAGAGAATGTTGAATTTTACGATCAAGAAGCCATCGGAGCTCTTTTAGAATCTTATAAGCGGGGCCAGACTCCAAGAGCTACGAGCATTATCGTTAATTCTGGAAAGCCAACATTGCTTATTAAATCACCGGCCCATAGGCTTTGGTGTGCCCGCATTTCGCTCCGCTCCCTTGGAGAAGCATATTCAAAGCACGGGGATACTTTGTTTGCCGGCAATGTTCGATACGCTTTAAGAGGAGAGAATCCCAAAAATGTACGCGAAGGAATTAAAAAAACAGCAACCCAAAAACCGCGCGAGTTTATTTATTTTCATAACGGTATCACTATTGTATCTCGAAGGCTGACACGAAAAGGCATGCGGTTAAAAATTGATGAGCCTAGCATAGTTAACGGCGCGCAGACTGTCAGTTTTATTGGAAAGAATTTACTAGAACGAGTTCCCCGGGGTGCCAATTTGCTCGCAAAAATCGTAGAGGTTATGCCCGGATTTCCCTATGAACAGCTGGAAACGGATATCGCACTAAGCAGTAACACGCAAAATAAAGTGGATTTTAGCGATCTAAGTGTTGCCGATCCTGCACTTGTCCGTATAGAACGTGGATTCCGACGTTATGACTGTTTTTTAGAGAGGAAAAAAGGAACGTCCCCAGGCTTTCGCCCCAAAGTGCGAATTACTAAAGAGCGCCTGGTACAACTTTTTACTGCTATCAATAACCAACTTGGGCCAACCTATGCAAAAAGCCCGCAGGCACTATTTAAGCGCAATCGGGGGTATGCCGCCCAGGAATCCATCAGATTATATGGCAGGTCAATTAAGGGTATAGAAGATTCCATTTTTTTGGCGAAACTTGATTCAATGTGCAGGAGCGCTCTGCGTTATTCCAATAAACGAAAAAATCAAAGAGCAAAAACCGCTTATTTTGCTGTGTTTGCAGCTTATATCAATGCGCTAAAAAATACCTATCGATGGAATGCTTTGCGCCGCGAAATTATCAATGCTCCGGATCATCGAGCAAGTATTTTCTGGAAGGATGTTCGAGGTCATGTTAGATCCGCGGCGCAAAAAATGTTAAGGCTGTCAGCAAAACAGCGAAAGAATGAACCGGCTTTTTATAAGAATAAAACTCAGGTTGATCATGCCGTCCAAGCAATAACCAAAAAAATCAGGTCTGGAGTCGGAAACGGGTATCGAGATTAGATACTTTTAGACTCTTATGACTCTAAAAATTTTCGACATAAAAATTGTTGGTTTTTAAGACAAAGTTGGCTACCAAGAGTTCATATTTTGACCGCACGCCGAGCTGATGCATTCCGGTCCAAAGGGTTTTAACGCGATAAGTTTTGAATCCCTTGAAGATGCCGACCTTCTCGAGTTCATAACTCAGGATGAACCTGCCCTTAATGTTTTTTAAGACCGGTATCATCTCTTCTTCCTTGAAAAACTTAGATCCATGCCCGCCGCCCTCCTTGGGCCAGTGAAGAGGATAGGGAGGATCAAGGTAGAAGAATGCGTCTTTGGCATCGTATTCCTTGATCACCTCTTTCCAATCCCATGAGTGAAGCCGGACGCCTTTAAGCCGATCCTGGATGTCGGGGAGCCGGTCAACGAGCTTAATGCGGTAACCTTCGCCCTTAGGCCCCGTGCGTACGCCTTCCCAAACGTCCGTTCTTCCCCAGTAGGTGGACTTGTTGAGGTAGGCGAAGCGGTAAAACCGCTCCCTGGGTGTCGCTGGTTTCATCTCGAATACTTTTCTCGCCCTGCCTCTTGAGATGACCCAGTTTTGTTTCTTAAGCCACTCCAAATCCTTGGGCTCCATGCTTTTGATGAAACGATAGGCAAAGATAAGATCGGAATTAACGTCGTTGATTGCCTCGATGCCAGAACGCTTCTTATGGAAAAAAACCTGCGCTCCACCGCAGAAGCCTTCGACGAACGTTTTGTGCTCCGGCATGAGAGCGATGATCTTTTTATAAAGACGGTACTTGCCGCCCGGGCTTTTGAAGGCGGCTTGGACTTTTTCCAGGTCCGCTCCATCCTCAACATGGGGGCAAAAGGGCGGGGCCTCGCTCTCCATCC
>JACQPE010000068.1 GCA_016207685.1 Elusimicrobiota bacterium
AAACTTTTAGGGGTTAACATTCCTCCGGGTCTAGGTCGTTCCGGACGCGATCCCTGGGCGATGGAACAACGATCCCGTGCCATGAGCCCAGGCGAAGCCCAGCGCGTGACCAGGCATTTGGCGCCGTCGGTCATGTCCGGATGGAGCGATCTTGCCGAGGATCAAAAAACCGAGCGTTTCAGCGAATGGAGTCGTCGCCTGGAGGCGCAATGCCGGTCCCTAGGCGATGATTTGTGCCGGGAAACCAAAAAAATGTCGTTTAAGATCCAAAAAGATACGGCCCAAGAATTTCACTCGGATGAACCACCTATCGGCATCATCACGCCGGCTGAAACAAACGGAGAGTTCCATCCGGAAATAGCCCGCACTATCAACCGCGAAGAATTTGAAGCCGCCCAAGCTCAAGGCCAAATCTGGCAATATCACGCGATTACCGGAAATCTGATCCCCCTGCGCGAATCCTGGAATCAAAACGATCCGAAACGCCTCTTTCTCGCGCCCGGAGGCGCCAGCCCATCGCCGCCTGCTTCGGTCGCCGCGGCCTCGCGCCTGGGAGCTTTGGAGATTCATTTAAGCCAAAACGAACGCCTTCGCTTAAGAAACGCCGGCTTCTCGGCTTCTGAAGCGTGGCGTCGCCAATCGCATCGTCACGACGCATATCTCGATACTCCTGATTCCTATGCTGTTTTATCCGGCGTCGCCGGATCGTCGCAGACCTGGCGCGTGGTTCTGGAAAGCGAAGCCCTGGAATTGGTTGAAAAACAAGAGCTTTCCCTGAAACGTTCCAGCACCGGTGAAACAATTGATCCGGCGGCTTTTAAATCCCAAGAATTCTGGAATCATGATATGTTGGAGATATATCTCAACGGCGATTACCGGTTTGAAAATTATTCAGGCGAACGCATCTGGACCTATGAGGAACTCTGGCGGGAAGGGCGGCTGGCTGTTTTCGAAGAAATTCCCGGAGGCGGCTCCTGGAACCGGGTGCATGCCAGTGTTCTTGAAAATCCTTCCTGGGGCGAGCGCGCCCTCAAGATATTGGCCTATTTCGGATCAACGCCTGAAATCGTCGGCAGCGCCACGTTGGATCAATTGATGCTCGAAACCTCGTTTGTGCGCGAAATCATTCTCACGCAACGAGGCGCCGAGCGCTTGAAAAATCAGGCCGAGGAGAATCTTGGGCAGGCCCGGCAAGCGGCTTATGTGTATCTTAAAACAGTTCATGGATTCAGCCGTGACGGTCAGGGCCGCGTTACTGAAATTTATCTGACTGCTAAAGAAATGGAAAAGGCTAAAAAGCGCCACTCCAAATCAGAGCTTTATCTTTCCGGTAAAATGGTCCTTTTTCTGACCACTAATGGTCAAATCACCGAGGTGCTCATGAACGCCATGGATGGCAAACAAACACGCCTGGCGCTTCAGGGTGACACCGCAGGTGCCGGACAATGGGGTAGCGAATGGGCCGCCATTGAACTTGGGTCAGATTATCGGGTTTTACGCATTTACCAGGCTTCGGATTTAAAAGACGGCGTTCCTAATGAATGGGCCTATTATATGGATGATCGCAAGATCTATCATATCAATGACAACATTTTTCCGGGCGGCGCGGATGCGGGACGCGCACGGGCTTTGGCGACGGTTAATACGGCCAATGGCTCTCTGGTGTTGGCGCCCTCAACCACGCTTAATGAGGGGACCCGAAAGGCACAACGCCACATCAACCGCGTTATCGCTCATAATGTGATCGGCACTTTGGCTCTAGCCGGTGAAATCGGGGTTGAAGCGGTATTTGCCCCGTGGACCCTGCCCTTTGGCGCGGGCGTCGGCGGCGCCAACGTTGCCGAACGCGTGTCCACGCGAGCGGGCGAGGGCAGCATGGAAAAATCTTGGGGCTTTTGGTTTGATGCGCTGCGCGAGGTGGGTGATTTTGTTCTTTTCAAACGCGTCATCCCGCAACCAAAAGACCGGTTAAACGACCCCAGCGGCAATCCCGTTCAAATCACCGAAAAACCCGCCACGTTTTGGGACCGCGCTCTTTATTGGGCCACGTTCACGCTGTGCGGCCGCATTGATGAACGCCGCGTCGAAGTTGATCCCGAAACGCATGAAAAGACCTATCACTACGTGCGCCCGGGCCTTAAGGCCTTGCGGCGCTCTCAAGGCTATCACATTGAAGAAGAAGAGAGCAGGCGCGAGCAGGCGCTGGCGCAATTTAACGGCGGGCTCGCTCTCCAGGAGTCAAAAACATCCCGGGGCGTTTACGGCGACTACCGCGAGTCTCATGTTCAGGTCATTCCCAAAGGAGAATCTTATGCACGGGCCCTCACCTCTTTAAGATCGCTCGGGGTGCGCTTGACGCCTGATGGCGCTTTTTATTTAGACGTCGTTCCGATGGAAGCCGAAGTTTCCGGGCAAGTTATTCCTGGAATCACCGGCGCAGAGCAAAATTTTGCCGCCCGCGCTGAATCCACCCAAGATCATTCGGCCGAGACGGCCATGATTCAAGGCGCCGGCGGCACTTTGATCGCGTTTTATGAAAACGGCGTGGTCAAGGAGCGTTCACCCAGCGTGGGCGAGTCGGCTTTGAAACATTGGCAGCGCCAAATCGAAATGACTATGCAAATGAGCGAAGGTGTGCTTTATGACTCCCAAACCCAAATTTACGTGGACAGCAGGGGCCGCTGGTTATTTAATCCGGCAACCTTGACGTTGGTAAGTTTCGATGAGCGCGGTCAGGTCAAGCAAACATATCAAGCCGTCCCGAGCGCCGGCGCGCGGGAAGAAAAAGCTCAAAAAGAGGCGGTCCTCTCGAGTTACTACACCAATTACAGTGTTATTTTAGAGCAAGGAGCCGTGATTCATCTTAATGCCCAGGGTGAAATCATGGCCTATGAAACTGGCGTTGCAGCGGTCAACGCTTATTTGGCGGACCATTCGAATCTTTTGCTGACCGATGAATCTATGGAGACGCAGGGACAAATTCTTTTTGAGAAGTCCGACGGCGCCGGCGACCTCGTGATTAACCCCGCGGCGGCCTTGATAAGCGCCCCTTAAAGAATTCGTAGAATTGACTTGATGTTTAAAGTCTCTTTTCTGGCCGTAATGAGCGCCCTAGCCGCCTTTCCTCTATTAAACGCTGCCGAATACAAATTCAAAATACCTGAAGCAAAAATTCACAACCAGCACTACCATGCTCCGCTCATGGCGATTCTTGGTAGAAATTCGGTGTCCTACCATTTAAGCGGCCAGCAGGAACCTGACACCGATGAGGCTAAAGGCGCCTATTACCTCATCATGACGCCCACGGGAGACGCCAAGCCGACCCATTGGATTAACCTCAAGGAAATTCTCTCCATGGATCAACTTCTTTCCATCCAAGTTCAACCCGGCAATTTGGGCGAAAACATGTCGCCGGTGGCCGTCCCCTTGGGACGTTATTATTTTGGCGGCACTCTCTACAATGTCCGTTACACGCCCAATAGCATTTTCACGCCCAGAAAAGGCTTTGTCTATTACGAGCCTCAAGAACAGGGGCTTAAGACCGTCAAGGTTTCATCGGTAGCCCTTCTTAAGTCCCTCCATGATATGTGCCAAACGCTTTCACCGCTGCCTCTTAAAGTCGCCCAGTACACCAAAAAAAACGACCCCCAAGGAACTTGGATTATTTTGACCAATATTATTGAAGAAGACCGTATTGGGGATTTTGATAGTTTTTTGGTGGATGCCTCAAATTTGCCGATCAGCAGAGTTTCATCACCGGCCCCTCCTTTTCATATGGTTAATTTCAATAATTATGAACTCGCCTTGGCCTACATCGAGGATACTTCGGGCCGATTTTTATTTATTCGGGCCCGGCCCGAATGATTGACCCTCGTAATCCGGGCTTTTGAACTTCCCTCGGCGTTGGGCGTTCGAAAAAAAGTGATACGGGCCGCCTAATTTTAATATCTATGAAATCAAGCGCCCTGCCGCATGGCGAGCATTATTTTGAGGATGTCCTACGCGACTGGCGCGCGGGGCATTACCGATTCGCCCAAGGCCGCAGCGCTTCCGGCCGGCTCCATCTCATCATTGGTGTGAGCCCCGAACAATGGCGGCAATTGCGCGCGCTCGCCAAAAAGTACAATGTGGCCCTCATTCTAAGCGGGAGCCGGGTTGTGGGGCCGCGCACGCGCCAAGTCACTTTCCATCCCGCCATCGCCAGCGCCATGCCGCTTGAAGTCAATCGCCGGCTCCCTTCGTTGACCTATCCGGCCATCAACAACGTCCGCATCACCAAAGAGACCATTAAAGAGCTGGGCTTTGACAACCCGCTCACTTCGGACATTAATATCGAAGTCCTTGATCCAAAACGTCCGCCGCATGAGCACCGCGCCATCGCCACCGCTATCGCCCATGAGATTAAAAATTTGGACTTCTCATTCCCTGTTCGCGTGAACTATGAAATGGACGGCATTAGGTACGTCAACGAAAAAAATGTTCTTGAGCAGGGCGTGGGATTCCTCAAAAGGAACCTCCCCCAAGGAAACGCCGGCAGCGATCGCGAGCTTGAAGCGGCGTTTCAAGAGCTTTACATCCCCATTAACCTGCGACGATCGTTATTCTCGCGGCACGATTTCTACAATGGCGTCTTGCTTGCGGCGCTTGACAGCGTGTCCTTTGGCCTGACTTTGGGTTTTCATCCCATCATTCCCATCACCGGCCTGATTTTCGGCTTGATTGGCCGTTATTTGGCCCGGCTGCGCTCCTCAATCGCGTTTCACTGGGGTGACACCGTGATTTCTAATTTTTTGGCCATCCTCACGGACGCCGCGATCGGGATCAGCCTAATGACCGTAATCGTTAATCCAATCGCCGGCTACGGGATCACGCTCCAATCGCTTGCCGCAACCAGCCTGCGCCACACGCTCGCGCGCGGCACCTTGCGCTTATTCGTGGATAAAATCGCTTCCGTGCGGCCGGCGCGCATCCAAGCCTTGGGCGTTTCCCTGACCATCACGCTTAATTTTTTTCTGGGCATCCTCACCGGCTATGTTTATGCAGGCCGCCCAACGGCGTATGCTTTGCAGACTATATTGGCCGTTATGGGAACCATGATCATTTTTGGCCCCCCTCTCCGGAAAGCGATAACTCCACGGGTTTAACCCAAATTCCCCCTGCGCCAGGAAAGCCGTAGAAATCCAATGGATGCAAGTTCCATGCAAGGTCCTCGGCGATGCTGGCCGTGAAGCGTATTACATGCCCAGCGGTTATGATTCAGGGTCCCAAGGGGTAATTTCAATAGGGACTTTAGTTTTTCATTATTTTAAATTTTTGCCCCTTGAATTTTTTGAACGATCAAAATAAACTATCATCAATTGAAATTAAGGCGGGCTAGCGCCTGCGATAAAAAATTAAGGGGGCAATATGGGAGTGATCGGTTTTAAAGAAATGTTCCAGCGTGGATTTAGCCTGCTCTTGGGCCGCGTTGCGCCCGTGGGCATTGTGCGCCTTTTGGCCGTAGGGATTACTATGGGCGTCGGAGCCTGGGGCACGCGAGGGCTTTTGGAGACTTTACGTTCCGTGGCGCCCGAAGAAACAGCCGTCACGCCGCAAAATTTAAGCGAGCTTTTTAACTACCTGCCGCAAGAGCAACTCATGGACATCGTGTTTGCTCCGGGGCTTTGGTTTGCCGTGATCGTCAATATCATTGTTTTTCTTTGGGCGCAAGGCGCCGTGTACATGGCCCTTTACCCAAATCCCAGAAGCGAAAACTCCGGAGAGCCGCGCAGCCTTCCGGCGGTCCTCATCGGCGCCGTCGGCCTATTGTTTCCGTTGGCCTTAGTCAATATTTTTTACGGCGTCCTGGTTCTCATTGGATTTGTTTTGCTGTTTATTCCTGGAATTTGGCTCGCGGTCAAATACTCGTTTGCGCCCTTGCTGCTAGTGGTTGAAGACGGCGCCACGGCATTCACGGCTTTTGGCCGCTCCAACGATCTTGTTAAAGGCCATTGGTGGGCGGTTTTTTTGAGGCTTTTAGCGGTGGGCGTTGTTGTCATGTTGGGTAATTTGGCCTTCAGTTTCATTCCCTTCGTTGGGGCCATTGTTGCCGGGGTCATTTTCCCTCCGTTCTTAAATGCCTGCCAGCTCGCTCTGCTGGAAAGCTTAAAATCAGCCGACAGTTCTGAGGTTCCTGAAGCAGAGCCGGCAACAGTCTAAAAGAGTTTTAGGTATAGTTATTGAGTTATAAGGTTCATGGAATTTTTTATGACTCTATAACCCTATAAGGGCTAAAACTCAATAACCCTTCTTGAGAGTGCGTTGATAAATTTTTGGAATTTGCCGTAGGAAATCCGCCGGTTTCAATGGTTTTAATTTAGCCTTTAGAACACCCTTTTCATCCTGGAGCATTTGCCAGAGACTCTTATGTTCTTGTTGCGCGCGAAGGCTCGCCGACTGAATTAACGCATAGGCCTCCTTGCGGGCCATGCCGGAGGCGATTAGCCGGTTCAAATACGCCTGCGACGACGTCAAATCCCCCAAAAGGGCCGCATTGCGTTTTATGGCCTCTTCATTGACGATGAGGCCGGACAGCACTCCTTGAAGCCGCCTTAAGGCAAAATGCGCCGCGTGAAAGGCATCGGGAATAATGCAGCGCTCCACCGAAGAGTGGCTGATATCGCGCTCATGCCATAGCGCCACATTTTCAAAAGCCGCGAGCGCGTACGATCGCAACAGGCGAGCCAGGCCGCAGAGATTTTCGCTCAAGATAGGGTTCTTTTTGTGCGGCATCGAAGAAGAGCCGTGTTGCCCGCGGCCAAAAGGCTCGATGATCTCGCCTACCTCCGTGCGCTGGCCATGGCGTATTTCTGTGGCCAAACGCTCAATCCATGCGCCCAATAAAGCCAGGTTCGATAAAACAGCGGCGTGCCTGTCGCGGGGCACCACTTGAGTCGCCACTGGTTCGGGCGAGAGGCCCAATTTGGCCAAAATGGCTTTTTCTTCATCCGGCCCCGCTTCCCCGGAAGCGAAACTTCCCACGCTGCCGGAGAGCTTTCCCGTGGCAATTTCTTCCCGCGCTATTTTCAACCGGCGGCCGTGGCGCGCGCCCTCGGCCCAGAATCCCAAAAATTTAAGGCCCAAAGAGGTCGTTTCCGCATGAATGCCGTGGGTGCGGCCCATCACCGGAAGACTCCTGTATTTCAATGATAATAATCGCAGAATTTTTTGCGTTGAACGATGTTCCTCCATCACCAAATCCAACGCCTGAACCATCTGGCAAGAAAGCGCCGTATCCATCAAATCGCTTGAAGTCAATCCTAAATGAAGATAGTTTTGGACTTTCAAATTTCCTGGTAGCCGCGACCAAATCCATTCCAAAAACGCCGTCACTTCATGGCGCGTCACCGATTCTTGGCTGCTAATGGCCGCAGTGTCCACGGCGCCTTTCAGGGAACGCAGTTCATTGATGTCGCGCTTACCGATGCCAAAATGCTTGCTTAAGGCCTCGAGCAGCAATGCTTCGATCTCAATAAAGAGAGCGAATCGGTTTTCTTCGGAAAAGATTTGCGTGATTGCCTTGCTTTGATATCGCTCAATCATAATTTAAGTGAGTGTCAACAAATAACCGATGTCATTAAAACCTCGCCCTGCCTCCTCTCCCACAGTGAGAGGGGTATTTGAAACAGTTGACAAATTCATTTATTGTACGAGCCTTAATCATTATTCAAAATAAATGGCCCGGCAATGCCTAAAATTTCTTTCTTAGGAACAAAACGGCCCAAAAATTGAAATCCAAACGACGCCATGACGGCGACCACGGCGATTAAAACCCAAACCATTGAAGGATCGAAATGTCCCATGTGTTCTAAAAGATAGCCGGTGGTTACGCTGGAGGCCAGCCCCCCCAAGACGGAGACAAACTGAGCGAAACCGAAATAAAATCCCTGGCGCGCATCGCCGCCGTAGTGGCCGGCAAAATTGGCCGTCAGGGCCAAAGATGCCGGCGAATGAATAACCTCGCCGATCGTAAACACCGTAATGGCCGCGAAATACCATGGCAAGCCGACCAAGTAAGCAATCATGAAATACCCCAGGCTATAAAAGCCCAACCCTAAAGCCGAAACCCGGTGAAGCCGGACTTGAGCGGCTAGGCGCGCCGTGACCGTTTGCAGGATCACCACGAGAAAACCGTTCCATGCGAAGAGAGCCCCGACAGAGGCCTCGCTCACGTTGTGAAATCTGGAAAGATAAAGTCCCAGCATGTTGAATAGCTGCCCATGCGCCACGGCTGCCAGGAAGCTCACCGCCATGAACACTCTCCATGGCCAATGCCGCAGCGACGCCTTCCATGCCTTAATAGAAAACGACGTGGCTTCTTGGTGGTCAAATCCCGGTTGTTTTAACCGGATTTTATCTTGGGGCAAATATTTTTTGATTTGAAAGTAATTTAACATCGTCAAAACAGCCGTGGCCGCAAACATGCTCTCAAAGCCCAGGCTTTGCGCCAGGAGACCGCCGATGGCGGGTCCCAGCGCCCATCCCGCGTTGATCGCCACCCGAACCCAGGAAAATACGGCCGCGCGTTCACCCATCGATGTTCGTTCAGCGATATACGTGTCCGATGACGGATGCAAAAACTGCATGATAAAAGTATTGATAAACACAATGGCCGCCGTCAGCGCCGCCGGCGCGTCCGAAGCGATACTCGCGGCAATGGCCATGATCAACAGCGTCCGCCATTTTAATGAAAAAAGAATCGTGGCTTTGGCTCCTAAATCATCCGTGACTTGACCGCCCACTAGATTGCCCAGGGCGCTGCATGTCAGGCTCCCTGCCATAATAAGACCGATCGATCCCATGGAGATGCCTTGGTGGCCGAAATAAATAGGTAAAAAAGGAAATGACAAGCCGAAGGCAAAAGCCTGGAGCAGGCGACTCCAGAATAAAATTTTTAACGGGCGGGGGATGGCGGACCAGGACACTAGGTTGTCCTGTTGGGGACGTGTTGAAGGAGCAAATCCTGAAGCTCGGCCAGGCCGTCTTTGGTGACCGAAGAAACGCATGCGGCCGGTAAACGGGGCCTGCGGCGGCGTATTTCCCGGAATGTTTTTTGCGCCGATTCCACGGAATCTTTTTTGGTGACGACCAAAATCCTAGATTTTTTGGAAAGCCCATGTTGCCACAAATCCAACTCGCGCTCAATGGTTTTTAAATCCTCAAACATGCCGAATTCCTTGGGCTCGATCACATGCAGGAGAACGCTTGTGCGTTCCACGTGCCGCAAGAATTCATGGCCTAATCCGCGCCCCGCGTGGGCGCCCTCAATAAGCCCGGGAATATCCGCCAAAACAAAACGCCTATTTTTCCAAGAACAAACGCCCAGGACAGGGGATATCGTCGTGAAGGGATAAGCGGCAACCTTTGGCCGGGCTGCGGTTAAAGCCGCCAACAAGCTTGATTTCCCCGCATTAGGAAGACCCACCAATCCGACATCGGCTAGAAGTTTAAGCTCTAGAACCAAAGTTTTTTCCTCTCCGGGTTCACCAGGTTCGGCATATCGGGGGGCGCGGGTTTTGTTAGATTTAAAAGCCTCGTTGCCCCTTCCCCCCTGGCCGCCTCTAGCCACCATCAGCCGCTCTTTGGGTTTTAAGAGTTCGCCCAAGAGACGGCCCGGGGGCTCTTGGATACCATTGTGCGGCGGAAGATTGGGGTCCGTCTCATAAACCGAGGTTCCGACAGGAATGCCGGCAAAAACGTCTTTACCGGAGGCGCCTTTTTTGCGACTGCCGCGGCCATGTTCGCCGCGCTCGGCAATCAAATGCGGGCGAAGACTTAAATGGAAAAGCGTATTGTAATGGGTGGATGATTCAAGATAAACATTTCCGCCCTTGCCGCCATCCCCGCCATCGGGTCCGCCACGGGGAACATATTTTTCCCGCCTAAAACTGACGCACCCTTTTCCACCGTGGCCGGCACGCGCCATGATTTTGACTCGATCCAGGAATACCATTGTTAGGTTATAGGATGTGGGTTGTAATGCGCCGGTTAAGGCTAAAAATTAAACGAAACGCCGCGCTTAGGCCGTGACGACAGAGGCCGGTGTCGCTGCGGGAACGATTGAAACTTTTCTTTTGCCGCCAAGTCCATAGCCGTATTGCACCACGCCATCAGTCAAGGCGAAAAGAGTATGGTCCCGGCCCATGCCTACGTTGGGCCCCTGAATGACCAAGGTGCCGCGTTGGCGCATGATAACGGCGCCTTTTTTAACGATCATGCCGCCGTAAGCTTTGACGCCAAGTTTTTGGCCCGGCGAGTCACGGCCATTGGCTACGCATCCGGCAGAGCGCGTTCTAGCCATGGGAAATGCCCTTTACTTCAAGAACGGTTAAATCATCTCTATAGCCGTTTTTCTTTTTCCAAGCTTTCTTGGAACGTTTTTTAAAAACGATTTTTTTTTCCCCACGAGCATGACGGGACACTTTAAAAGTAACAGAGGCTCCGGCCACATAAGGAGCGCCCACGGCGCCCGCCGAATCGCCGTCGGCGGTTACGGAAAGGACGTTGTCCATAGCAAATTCCTCTCCAATGGCTTTGGCCAACCGAGGAACGGAAACAGTTTTTCCGGCGCTCACCTCGTATTGTCTGGAACCAAACGCGACGATAGCTTTTAGCATTGTTTTTTATTATACCAAACTGAGCCGCCACGGTCCGATGGGGGGCTGAAAAAAATTGACCGCTGAAGAGCGCGTCGAAGTTGACGTAATTGTGAGAATGACCGCAAAGAAAGCCGGGAAGTTTAATGCATAAAGAGCGGATTATGGGGATATTCCATCAAGAAAATAAATTGCAAGCAAGGAACAAGCCGGATATAAAAAAAGACCGGCGTCAGCGCCGGAAGCAACTGGCCCGGCGGCTTGCGGACGGGTTCATTTTGATTGCCGGGTCCAAGGAAGCGATTCGCAGCAACGATAACACCTACCCCTTTCATCAATTGCCCAATTTTTTCTTTCTAACGGGCATTGATTTTGCCGGATGCTGGCTATTGATCGAACCGAAATCCGGCGCTGAAACTCTTTTCATTCCCAGGATTGACAACTACCATCGCGTTTGGCTCGGACACATTCCGGGACCGGAGGAGATTAGAAAATACCAGGGTATTTCACGGGTGTTGTATGTTGATGATCTCGTTGCCGAATTGCGCCGGGTATCCAAAAACTATAAGCATTCATTTTGCGATTTGGATGCTTGGAAAACCGCCAGGCCGTATTGTTTAGGAGTGAGCAACGATTCCGAAGAACTTGAAGATGCGCTTTGGGAATTGCGCGCCGTCAAAAAATCCGGAGAACTCGAGTGCCTTAAAATCGCCGGTGCATTAAGCAGCAAAGCGCACCTTGAGTGCATGAAAAAAACGCGGCCCGGACTCTATGAATATCAAATCCAAGCTGTTTTTGACGGTTATTGCCTTGCCGCGGGACTTAAACATTTGGGTTACCCGACTATCGTCGGCTCCGGTAGAAACAGCGCGGTTTTGCATTACAGGGACAATTCAGCGCAGCTGAAAAACGGCGACCTTTTGCTCATTGATGCCGGGGGAGAATACCTGGGCTACAGCGCCGATATCACCCGGACATACCCCATTAATGGAAAATTTTCTCCGAAACAACGCGATATTTATGAAATCGCGCTTAAGGCTCAAGTTGAATGCATCAATAGGGCCCGCCCCGGCGTCACATCGGCGGACCTGCATGTTCATGCCTCCAAGGTGATTGCCGAAGGCTTGAGCGAACTTAAAATTCTCAAAGGCTCGATTGATGATTTGGTTCACGAGGAAGCAGTGCGGGTTTTTTTCCCTCACGGGATCGGGCACTTGCTTGGACTTGATGTCCATGATGGTCAAGGGGGGAAGCGCAGGGCCCTGCCCAATCCCTACAAACTTAAAATCCGTTATGTCGCCAAGCTTGAACCGGGATTTGTCATTACCGTTGAACCGGGAATTTATTTTATCGAAGCCCTGCTTAATGATTCCGAAAACCGCGAACGCCACAAAGACAGGATCAATTTCGACCGTGCCGAATCATTCTTGAGCGTCGGCGGGGTGCGCATTGAAGATGACGTCGTCATCCAGCGCCAGGGCATGCCCTTAAATCTCACCAACGTCCCTAAAAGCATAGATGATGTCGAAGCGGTTCGCCACCGGCCAAGATTAATTGGAAAAAGTCTGATTAGTCTCTAAAAAGTTCAGGGATTTGTTTCTCTTCGAAATCGCCGATTTTTTTAAGGCCCTCCCAATCAACGCGGTTTTTATTGCCTAGGATATAAACCGTTATCGGGCGTTTTTGAAACCGGGCGGCGAATTTTTCCAAATCAGACAACTTAAACTTCATGGCTTTTTTCATTCGGCTTGGCCGCGGGTCCTTGGTTCCCAGGCCTAATTCTTCCCAAGACATCACGGCGCCGTTAATGGAACGAAACGTCAATGGATCAGTCCGGTAACTCTCTAAAATCGCCTGTTTCGCCTGATTGAAACGCTCGACGGATGCGGGCATGTTTTGAAAAAGCTCAACCATCAGGTTTGCGGCCTCAATGGTTTTGTCGGCCTGGCAGCCGACATAGCCGTAGAGCATGTTTTCGTCGCCCTGAATTGATCCCTTGGAATATGAACCACTGGCCGCATACGCCAATGATCTCGATTCGCGCACTTCTTGGAAAATAACGCCGGACATGCCGCCGCCCATGTATTCACTATAAGTAATGTAATCAATCCATTTTTTGGGATTCACCCGCTCATCCGCGGCGAAAAACCCCGCTTGAGATTGCACCATGTCGCGATGCACAAAATAAACCTTCGGTTTTGGGGTGCGTAAATACTCATAAGGAGGCCGCTTCGCCGTTTTAACGAATGCCGTCTTTGAATCGGCCAGCGCAGCGGCCAAAGCTTTGGGTTCGCGAATGCCCACATACGAAATTTTACGCTCGTAATCGAACACGCGTCCCAACCTGGATTTAAGGTCATCCGTGGTCAGCGCCTCAAGTTCTTGATTGGATAAGCGATTGATCTGCGGGCTTTTCGGGCCCAGCATCGCCAAGCTCCCCAGGGCCGAATGCACCGATCGGGGGTCTAATTTTTCATCTTTTCTGCGGCCCAAAGTCACCTCCACCATTTTTTTGAGCGTGTCCGGCTCGATACGGGGTTTCTCCAAACGTAATTTCATGAGCGCGAGCGACTCGTCAAAATTCATTTCGATGCCGGAGAGACTCACCCCCGAATAATACTCGCCGCAATAAAATCCCATTGACGTGCCCAACGAATACAGTTTTCTCTTAAACGTTTGCGGGTCCATCTCGTCAGCGCCGGCGAACTCCAATAGATTAAACGCCTGGCACAATTCCCTCTCCTGGCGCCATCCCCGCTCAAATTGAAACTCAATGGAGAAAAGATCATTCATCGGATTCTTCACCGCATAGAGCTTGCCCCAGGGAAATTTTTCAATGCGGAAATCCTCGCCTTCCTTAACCCAACGCGGCGCGATTGCTGCGGCCTTTTGCGCCGCTAGTTCGCCAAAAAACGAGGACTGCTTGGTTGGATCAATGTCAATTTTAGTGAACCCAGGTTTTGTCATGGAGGGAATTTCAGGCTTGTCTTTGCGGCGGTAAATCACGACACGCCCCTGGCCCAGATATTGTCCAGCCACGCGCAGAATGTCATCTTTGCGCACGGCCCGTAAACGATTGACCCACTGCGCGCTTTCTTCCCAGGATTTTTCCTCTATAAATGAATCGGCCATCATTTGCACACGAGCGCCGTTGGATTCAAGCCGGGCTTTTTCGGAAATTTCATAATTCGTCAAAATCGCGGTCAAATCCTCTTGCGTAAAAGCCCCTGATTTCAGTTTGGCCAAGGACTGCATCAAGAGATCCTCCGCTTGCTCCAAAGTCTGGTCTTTCTTCGGAATCGCCCACATTTGCCATGAGCCGCCTTCGTTGTAAGTGTCGGGCCCCGATCCCGCAGCCTTCACTTTTTGCTGCTGATTAATATCAAGGTTGATAATCCCGGTTTCGGAATTATCCATGACCATATCAAGCATGCGCAAAGCCGGCCAATCCGGGTCGTTATGAGAAATTGCGGGCCAAGCGATAACAACTTTTTCTTCGGCCTCGTAATTAACCGTCAAGCGCTTAACATCGGAAAATTTGGGCAATTGAGGCAATTTCGGCAAGGAAAAATTTTTGGGCTGCCAAGAGCCGAACCTCTGCCGAATGATCCCCAACGCCTCTGCCGGCTCAAAATCCCCGGCTAAAATAACAGCCATGTTATTGGGAACATAATAACGGTCAAAATACTCTTTCATGCGGCTGACATTGGGATTTTTCAAATGATCCATCGAACCCAACGTCGTCAATCCCAAAGGATGCCCCTTGTAAAGCTCGGAAATCAAGGCGTCGCGCAGAATGCGTTCGGCGTTGTCCATGGAACGGTTTTTTTCTTCGTACACGGCCTCGATCTCGCTTTGAAAAAGCCTAAAAATAGGATTCTTGAAACGGTCCTCTTCAACCTGGGACCACTGTTCCAGGCGGTTTTTCGGGAAGTCGCAGACATAAACAATGGCCTCCTTGCTGGTGAAAGCATTAACGCCGTTAAATCCCCAAGTGGTGTAAAGCTTGTCAATCTCATTGGGCGCCGCAAATTTACCGGCTTCAATATTTTCCGCGTCTATCTCTTTGTAAATATTATTCCGCTTCTTCGGATCCGTTGTTTTAAATAGCTCGTTATAGAGGGCCTCAATGCGGTCTAAATGAACTTTTTCCTTATCGAAATCAAGAGTCCCCAAGCGCGTTGTGCCCTTAAAAAGCATATGCTCCAAATAATGCGCCATGCCCGTTAAGTCTTGAGGGTCCAATTTGCTGCCGCCGCGCACCGCGATCCAAGCCTCCACGCGCGGCGTTTGATGATTGGGGCTTAAATAAACCGTCAAGCCGTTCTCCAGGCGATGCACGGTAACGCCCATGGGATCATCAGCCAATGGCGTCTCATAAGTCTTAGGCAGGCGCGAAACATCAAAACTCGCGGCCCAAAGGGGAAAGCCGGCCAATGCAAAAACCAGACTAGCCCAAATTTTCTTGTTCATATACCCTCTTTTCTATTCTTGCCAACCATTTGAGTAATCTGTCTTATAAAATACGTCGTTTATTTGATAATACAAAAGCATGCCCACCAAGAAGTTTCGGTGGCTAAGTCGGGTCAATTTGGAGGATGTCGAAATCTCTTTTTTTCGGCTCGCCTGGAATTTTTTCTGCGCCGTAGTAAATTTGTCCAAAAATCTGCTCCATCGGCGCGCCAAAAAGCGCCTCTATAATAGGATGACCTTTGGTGTAACGGCACTTGGCTGTGACAAGGAAGGGCTCCATTTTAGAAATTAAACCGCGCTCCTTAAGCTCCATGGCAATCCCGGCCAATTCCTCGGAGCGCCGCTCGGGCGATGCGCGTTGCGTTTCCAGGGAAGGACAATAGGTAAAGGTGGAAATAAAACTGCCCATGCCCCTGCTTCCGCCGTCGCTGATTTGAAGCCGGTCCATATACCCCGTTGGAGCGCCATGGCTTTTGATCACGCTGCGGCAGCTGGCGTCTTGGTAACAACCCCGGGTCCTCCAGATGTCCCCATGAATAGAATAGTGAAGGAAAATCACCCAGACCAAAGCGGCCAACAGGCCAAAAGGCAACAAACTGGCAATGATCAAAACGATCCTTGGCTCATTTGATCCCAAAAAATTTTCAATTTTATTTTTTTGTCGAGCCATCATAACAACCTTAAAACAAACCTGCCAGTTTGATCAATTATAAACAATGTAAAAGGGATCCGGCCACCAAGTTGCGTCAGCAATTGGCGCCAAATTCGGATTTATCATAGGAGAAGGCGCCCAGGACTCCGGTGAAGCCGTGGGTCATGATGCCGTGATTGTGCGTGGTTAATTCGAAGGAACTGAACATTCCGATTAAAGGAAAATTTCCTAGTTCTTGACGGATTAGCGTGATGTCGTGGTTGTCCGTGCCGTAGAGATCGCGTCCGCGCCCGGCGCAGTTAAAGTAGATGCCGAATTGGGGCGCGGCACCGCCTAAATGGCGGCGCATATTTTTGAGGCTCGTTTTCATTTCTCGATGAGCCCACTCTTTTTCTCTCAAAACGAAGGTGAGGCGGCTCCCGGGTGGGAGCTTTTCTTCCATGAGAATTCCCCCCGATGACGGGTCAATCGCTAGAATCGGGCGGACGTAGTATTGATGAGGTCCCGGTGGCTCGTGGGATGCGGCGCCGTCGAAAATAACGCCGGCTAAAATGGGCAGGGGTCGTTCCCAGGATTGGGAATTGTTTTTTGCTTCCTTGACAATGGCGGCAAGTTCGCGTTCAAGAATTTTGGTGGCAGGCTGGCCGGAGAGTTCCAATATGAGATTATTATTGACTTTGGTGACGGCCAGAGGCGCCGAGAGCGCCCGGCAGCTGTAAGCCACGGCCAATTGGGCTTTGAGTCGCCGGTCGAAATCCATAAAAACCGAAGCGTCCCTTAAGGCTTGGTTTTGGAACAAGACGGGAGCGCCGTTGAATGAGGGCGTAAAACCACTCGCACCGCCGCCAAAAATGGGAACGGCCGCGCGAACCCATTGATGGGGGCTGCTTGCCGGATTAAAAGATCCCGGATCGCAAAAAATAATGGCGCTGCCGGGAGCGTTTATTGCGGGCAATGATTGGCGCGGCGCGCTCAAAGGGCTTTCTTGAACGAGCGTTGATGAACATGGCGGACCAGCGTTGTCGCCGCCCAGAACCAGAATGGCGCAGCCTGGGCCTTCTTCGATTTCTTCATCTTGAGTCAAGACGCCACAGGCGGAAGCCCCGGAAATGACCGGCGCCGCCGTCACCCGGCGGACGCCTTCGAGAAATTGGTTGTAGTCGGCGGCGGGACGGGAGGTTGCAAAAACAATGGCTGCCTGGGCTTTAACTAAATTGGCCGCGCCCATGGCGGCGTCGCTGGCCTCAAGAGCTTGTTTGAGGGAGTCGGCGTTCCGTGAGTAGCCTGTTCCTGCTTGCATTTGCCCCTAGACTACTGGATGAACATTAGGATCGCAAGGGGCGAAAATTCGTAAGATGGGGGAGCTTCCGATGAAATTTTTTTTTCGTTCTAAGTTCCAAGTTCCAAGGTTAAAAAAGTGGAACAGGGAAAAAAATTTTTTATCTCTTGTTTTGGAATTTGGAACCCCCGGAGATTATTGACCCGTGTCTTTTTTACGCTTGGGGCCAAGTTGGAGGGCGTTGGCGGATATTTTGGCTAGCGACATTCGACATGTTCGCAAGGAAGATTTTTTTAGGCCAATTATTCTTGTTGTTCCTTCGCAAGCTGCGCGTTTTTGGCTTGAGCGTTTGTTGGCGCGTCTTTTGAACAATGATGTCGCCGGCATTCGTATCGTTACCCTTCATCAATACGCATTGGATATTCTTGGAGGCATTCCCGGGGACAGGCCCCCATTAATAGAAGATAAACGCTATTTGGCTTTGACTTGGGAGCTTTTGCAGGAAAATTCCGGCGGGATTTTATATCCCGAACGCGATCCTTACCCCACGGTGCGGGCGGTTTATTCCCTGTTGCGTCAATTGCGCGATGCCGGAATTAGCAAGGAGGAGGCCGATTGGCTTTCTCAAGAGGAGCCTTATGAAGGGCTTTCCCCCAGGCAAAAGCGCCATGCCCAGAATATATTCAAATTGTACGAGCGTTACCTCAAAGCCGTCACGGAGCGCTCGTGGATGGACTCCCCTGAAATGGTGCTGCAAGTCAGCCGTTTTCTTGAGGAAGAAGTGCAGGAAAAAGAAAAGTCTTTTTTGGCGGTCTGGGGGTTTAGTGAATTGGTAGGTTCGCAAAAAATGCTCCTGGGCGCCATGCTGCGCAGCCGGGAATCCATGGAGTTTTATCTGGTGAAGGATTCATTCACCAAGGCGCTTATTGAGGAGGCGCAAGGTTGGGGTTTCCAGGTTTTGCCTGACGAGATTAATGGCCGTAACGATCGAATTTCTCAAGAAGAAAGCGCCCCGGCTGCCCTAGTCATGAGCGCTCCATCGCCCAAAGAAGAGGCCTGGGCCATTGCCAAGAGACTTCGCGCTTGGGCTCGAGGAGGAATTCCTTGGGATCAAATGGCTGTTGTTTATCAAGGAGGTTTGAAGGGTTATGCCCAGTTAGAAATGGCTTTTCATCATGAGCGCATTCCCTTTGTGGGCATGACCGATCCTATGAAAGCGCTCTCGGCTAATCCATGGGGAGCTGCGCTTTCGGCGGCGTTGGCTTTTTGGGAGGAGCCTTCTCTGGAGCGCGCCCTGGAGCTTATCCAACGGCCGATGACATTTGGGAATCATGACCTTAAATTTTGGATCGCATCGGTGATGGCGCGACTTTTATCTGTTGATTCGTCGCAGCGTTCAAGATGGCGCCGCAGCGATCTTCTTGATGGAATTATGGGCAAGTTAAGCGCTTTAGAGCAAGATTGCCCTCCAGCGTTAAGAGAGCGGTTGCCCCAAGCGCTCAGCGGGTGGCTTGATCATTTGGAAGCCATCCCCCACGGCGGGCATGCCTCATCCGGGGTTATTCTAAAAGAGTGGCTTTTTGGTTGTTTGACGGATCGCAGGGAAAGTTCCGATCGCACGGCTTTGGAGCGCTGGGGGCAGCTTTTGGATAGCCTGCCGCCTCAAGCGTTAAGGAATCGTTCGTTCGCGCGCCGTATGCTTTTGGAGTCTTTGGCCTCTTTGGAGTTAGAGGGAGCGAGGATTCCAACGCGCACTTCCGGGGTGTGGCTATTGACGCCCAATGAGGCGCGAGCGAGCGTGTGGGAGGGATTAATCATCGCCGGCGTCAATGATGGGCAGTACCCGAAGGCGCCTCAAGAGGACCCATTTTTAAGCGATGCGGTGCGGCGGCGTTTGAACGAGCTGGGATTTTTTTTGGGCGAGCGCCGTCCGAAACGCCCGTCATTGGTGCGATTTAAAGAAAGCCTTCAGGGACCTCTTGAAGATGAGCATCTATTGCGTTTAATGATGACAAGCAGCCGGCGTCATTTGGTCCTTTCTTATGTCCAAGTGGGCGTTGAGGGTAAACCGCTCCTGCCCTCGCCGTATTTGGGTGCGGTTGCGGGAAACGCGGCGCCACTGGCACTGAAAAGCGGCGACTGGATTGACCGTTGGAAGTTTCTGAGCAAGATGGCCGGCGTTGAAGGGGCATTGCCCCTTTTGGATCAAGGGGACACAGCGGCCTTAAGGGCCTGTTTTGAAGCGCCACAGGCCGCCTTGCCTCAAGTGGAATCAGTTTTTATTTCTAAAAAAGATTGGAATGCTTGGACCGGCGCTTTAAAGGGAATTTCACCCACCTTGCTGGCGGATTATTTATCTTGCCCACAAGCGTTTTTTTGGAAGAGATTCAAGAAGACGTCTCCTTGGCCCGATCGCACCCGTAAGGAATTTTTTCCAGATTCATTATTGGGGATAACATTCGGAAAAGCGGTGGTCGAAGCGTTTAAAAAGGGATTTGAGCGTCCTTTAGAGCAGTATTGGAAGGAGTTTTTAGCCCAGGAATTTATCGAGGTGAACGTCCGGGATTTGTCGCCTGCGGAGCGTTATAAGATGAAGCGCATTGATATCGTGTTGGATGAGGTTGAATCCCAATTAAAAAATTTGCTCCCAACGCAACTTCGTGAACGCATCGTTGAAGAGAAGGTTCTGGACATGAACGTGACAAGCCCCAGGGGAGAGAGCGTTTCCCTGCGCAGCCGCGGCGACATGGCAGCCGGAGATGAGTGGCTGTTCGAATTTAAGCTCAAGAAAAAACCGGCTATTGAAGCCGTGGGGAAAACTAGGGGTTCGGCATGGGCGCTTCAAAAGTTGTTATCGGCCAAAGGCTCCGAGGGGCCTCGCTATGGGCTTCAAATCCTTTTTTACCTGCTTTGGCTCAACAAAACCTCGGCTCAAGGAAAGGTGACATTGCTTAATCCTTATTGGGAAGTTTGGCGCAAGACGCCGCCGCCTCAACTGCGGTCGTGGGGCCCGGATGAGATTGGGTCCGCCATTGAGAAAAAGTTTGGTCAATGGTTGGACTTGTGGCAAAACGGCATTGGGCCGAACGATACCATGAGTTTCCCTTTTTATCCACAGGAGGGACGGGGCGAGCGTTGCGCTTGGTGCGGGTTTAGACGTTTGTGCCTTAAAGATATTCCCCATGTGCGCTCGTTGAGAAGTGGCGAAGTCCGCCAATTTGATCAAGTCATGAGTTTTGACGATGCCGGCAATAACGACTGACCGGCTGGGAGACATTCTGGCGGATTTTGACCGGCCTATTTTGGTGCGCGCGTGCGCAGGTTCGGGGAAAACGCGGCTGTTGGCAGCCAAGTGCCTGGCCGCACTTTTGCGTTTTGATCGCGCCGCAGGGGTTGTGGCCATCACGTTTACCGAAAAAGCGGGGCAGGAACTCAAGGATCGCGTGCGGTTTTTTTTGCAGACAATTTTAGAGGCGGCCGGTGAGAAGGAACTGGAATTAAAGGAGCAGTTGCCGTGGGCTGAAATTAGTCAAGCCCTGCGCTTGGCCCGGCCCTATGAGAAACGCGCGAATCGTTGGTCTTTAATTCAAGAGAAAGCGCTTGACGCCCGCCGCGCGCTTCTTGAACAAAGGCTTTTTGTGGGGACCATCCATGGGTTTGCCAAAAAACTATTGGACCGTTATCCGTTGGAAGCCTTGGGCGGGTTTTTAGAGCATTTTGATCCCAGCGGGCGGTTGTTGGAAGAAATTTTGGAGCGGTGTTCATCACCGACCCTCGCTCAAACGGCGTTGGATTTGGGCGGCGTTTCTTTTAAGCAAATGGGCGATTGGCATCGAGAGATGCTTCGTCTAACCAAACGCGGTATGCCGCTGAAGGGCGCGCATTTGACGTTAATTAATGCGCGTTCACCGGATAAGGCGATGGAATTGGTGTGGGATAAATTAACGCAGCTACTGGAGCGGGCGCTTCAGGAGAGCCGGTCCTTGGGCCATCTTGATTATGACCTGATTTTGATGTGGTTATCGCGATTTCTGGAAACATGCGACGACGCGACTTTGCGAGAGATTCGTTCCGGCATCAGTTATTTATTGCTCGATGAGCTCCAAGACACGGATCCGTTGCAGATGGGAATTATTGAAATTTTATGCGGATTGCGACGGGGGTCTGCGCGCGGCGGCGGGCTATTTATGGTGGGGGATCATTGCCAGTCCATTTATTCTTTTCGCGGGGCGTCGCCGGAGTTGATTTTCGATGAAAAGCGTTTGGCGTCCTTTGAAAAATGGAGCCTCTCCGGCAACAAGAGAAGCGGCGCCGGCCTTGTTGGGTTTGTCAACGCGGCGTTCCAAGACCATTTGGAGGGCTATAAGTTCATGAAGAGCGTTCCCTTGAGAGAAAAACGCGCGGATCAAATTTTATGGCACCGCGCCGCCGCGCCGGCCGCCGATGAAGGAGAGCCGCTTAAAGATTCGTACCGGCGGGATGAGGCGCGTCATGTGGCCGGTGCGATTCGCGCGTTGGAACGCGAGAAAAATTTTCAATGGCGGGATATGGCGATTTTGATGCGCAAAATGTCGCATGGATGGATTTATCTTGAAGAATTGAGCAAAAGCGGCATCCCTGTTGTTTTTAACTCCTCCGAAAGAGAGCTTTTGAGCATGAGTCTTGCGGTTCGGGTCTTGGCGTGGCTTGGAGTTGATCTTTTGGGGACGCATCCTTTGCAGTGCGAGCAATTTTTTAAACAATTCGGAAACCGGCGCGATGTAACCGGTGATTTTTGGGATTGTATTCTTCATGAGCGCGTTTCTTGGATGGCCCAACAAAGACAAGAGTCTTTGATTCGAAAAAGTAATGGCAGGATTATGGATGACATCATCGCTCAATTTGGCTTGCGCCGCGCAGCGGCCCGATGGGGCCTCGCCGAGCCGCAGGCCCTCTCAAGCGCGGAGGCTCTTGCGTGGAGCGCCCCTGGTGATTGGGCACATTACATTGAAAAATTATGGATGAAAATGGATCTTTCGGCTCAAGAGGATGATGAGGAACCGGCCGAGGCGCCCTGGGACGGTGATGGAGTGCGGTTGATGACGATTCACAAGGCCAAGGGTCTTCAATTCCCTGTGGTGATTTTGCCGGGATTGCTTGATTGGGGAACCAGGCCGGATCATCAGCATTTACTTTGGGACCCGGTAACAGGGCGGGCCGGGGTTTTGTTCGACGGCGTTGATCGGGCGCGCGCCGGGGATGATTCGTTGATTTTGCTTAAGAAAAAAAATAAGGAGCAGCGCGACATTGAAGAGTTGCGTATTCTGTATGTGGCGTTGACCCGAGCCGAGGAAGCGATATTGGTCATGGAGCCCCCCGCGTCCTTGCGGCGTTCCGCCACATCGAAGATAATTTTGGACGCTTTGGAGAGGGCCCGGGGGCATGCCGAAGATTACGCATGCCCTTCTTGCCGGGGGGAAGAGGCTAAGGCCGACATGCCGGCGTTGTCTTCGGATGATCAGGCGCTTTTGGATTGTTTGAAGCGAATGCCCATTGAAAAGGACGAGGATCAAACCTTGCCTCTTCCCGCATTGCGCTACGCTTCGGAGAAAGAGACCGCAACCGAGAGTCTGCCGGATCAGGTCTCAACGGATTTCACAGAGGCGCGTTTAACGGGAGAATTGGCCCATGCCGTTCTTGAAAAGATTCCCTGGTCCGTTCAAGAATCCAGGAGCGGTTGGCGCTTGGTGCATGAACAAGCTCTTAAGGCCTTGGCCGGACGCCAAGGAGGCGTTTCGTCGCAAGTTGCAAGCCGCGCCCGGCAAGTCATCGGCAATTTTTTGGGGAGCGATCTCTGGGCCCGTCTCACATCAAAAAAATTAATTGCCAGGGAATTGCCGGTGGCTTATTTAAAAAATGGCGCGTTGATTGCGGGCCGGGTGGATGTGATTTATGAGGATGAGCCCGGGGTGATGATCGTGGCTGATTACAAAACATCAGCCGCGTCGGCCCAATCCCATTCGCGCCAGGGCGAGGCTTATCTCGAGGCGCTCTCCGGTTTTGCCGGCCGCGCAGGGGTTAAACGCGTTATTTTTGAGGTTATTTCTCTAGCGGACGCCCGCAGCTGGCGGCTTTAGATTGATGATGAGTTGTGAGCGGTGAGCGGCCGGCGGTAAATTTTATTTTTTGCGTCGGCCCGCCCATCATTCATGGCCCGGAACCTTTATTTCTTGGCGCTGTCGGACGAAAAGTTTGATTCCCTCCTGCCAGGGCGGCAGGTGATTCTTAAAATCCCAAAGCCAGCATTTAAGGGAGAGTTCGCAGCGCGGCGGTCTGCCGGCTGCAAGACCGACATCCCGGCGCGTTGAAGGAACGGCGAGCGTTCGTGGTCGCCCCATGGCGCCTAAAATTTGATGCGCGATCGTAAGGTAGTTGGGGGCTTCAGGGGAAGCAACATGGTAAATGCCGTATGTTTTTCGTTCAAGAATGGCGATCAAGGAGCGGCTTAAGTGTTCGGCGTGCGTGGCGTGCGCGGCCCAATCCGTGGCGCAGGCCATCTCCTTTCCTGAAGAGAAGTTTTCCCAAGCATGGTGCATAAAGCTTTTTGAATCATTGGGGCCGCCGAAAATTTTTCCCGTGCGGATGATGTAGTAGCGGCGCAAGTGGTCTTTGATATAGCGTTCGGCCGCGATTTTGGTTTTTCCGTAGACATTGCCGGACTCAAGAGCGTCGTATTCATCGTGCGCGCGATTAGAATCGGCGCCGTAAAAAACTTGATCGGTGGAAAGATGCAGAAGTTCCGTGTCAAACCGATCGCAGGCCAGGGCGATATTGCGTGTCGCCAGGTAATTCATGACCCAGGAGTCATTGGGGTTTTTTTCGCAGAGATCAGGCCGGCTTAACGCGGCGCAATGAATGACAGCGTCGGGATTTAATTGGGCGACGACACGGCGCACGGCGTCGGTTTCCGTCAGATCAAGAGACTGCCATAGAGAGACCGGCCTAAAGCGGGGCGGTTTCCTTGAGATGCCGGTTAATTCCCATTGGGGGCGTTCTTGAAGAATGGTTTGGGCCAATGCCGATCCTAGAAGTCCGGAAATTCCGGTAATCACAAGCCGCATGAATCAAGTTTAGCCAAAATTGCGAAAATAAGAACCGTGAGCGTTTTGGGTATTGATGAGGCGGGGCGCGGGCCGGTGATCGGCCCGATGGTCATGGCCGGTGTCTTTGTGCAGAATCATCAGGAGAGCCGATGGTTGGAATTGTTGGGCGTCAATGACTCAAAAAAGATCGTCCCTAAAAAACGCGAAGAATTGGCCGTGTCCCTGCAAAAGCTCCGGCATGCTTTTGTGGTTATTGAACCCGGCGCCATTGATAGTTGTAATATCAATGAACTTGAGATTAAGGGCGTTTCGGAGTTGGCATCCCAATTTTTGCCTCAAACATTGATCTGGGACGCTCCTGTGGCGCCTCCGGGTTTGGGGCGGTTGGCTCTTCGCGTGAGGCGGCTTTTGCCGGAGCCGATCCCGCATTTGATCCTTGAGAATAAGGCGGATGCCAAATATCCCAGTTGCATGGCCGCTTCTATTTTGGCCAAGGTGGAGCGCGACCGGCGGATCGCCTTACTGCGGGAGCGATTCGGCGATTTCGGGAGCGGCTACCCATCGGACCCAAAAACAGCGGAATTTTTGCGGCGTTTCTATGAAATTTTCCTCCGGACCGGTTTTGGCGAGCATGTCCGAAAAAAATGGGGCACGATGAAACGACTGCAGATGGCCGGATCATGATTAGAAGTTTTAATAAGAAAAAGCCCGTTATTCATCCGAGCGCCTGGGTGCACCCCTCGGCCGAGGTCATCGGAGATGTCACCATCGGCAAAAACGCTTCGATATGGCCGATGTGCGTGTTGCGGGGGGATACGGACCACATTACGATTGCTGATAACACGAATGTTCAAGACGGCACGATCATTCATTGCGATGAGGGGGCGCCCACAAGTTTGGGTCGAGGCATCACCGTGGGGCATCGTGTTTTGCTGCATGGTGCGCGCGTGGCCGACCATGTGCTCTTGGGCATGGGCTCGATTATTCTTGAAGCGGAGATCGGGCCTTGGTGTTTAATCGGCGCCGGCTCATTAGTTTTGGGCGGCATGAAGATTCCTCCGCGTAGTTTTGTTTTGGGCTCGCCGGCTAAAATTATCCGCAAGGTTAACTCTAAAGAGATCGCCATGATCCGCCAAGGTGAAAAAAATTATTGGGCGCGCCAGATGGCGCACCGCAAAACCGGTTATCCTGTTTCGCTTTGACCACGCAGAGCCCCGCTCCTCGTTGGGTTTATCGGCGGCTTTTTAAGCATTTTGGGCCGCAGGGGTGGTGGCCTGTGCGAAAAAGGGGGCAGGGGCTTGGGATTGGGGTGCAGGAAAATGAAAATGCACTGAAACCCGAATACCATCCTGGAAAAGAAATCAAACTGACCTCAACACAAGCTTTTGAGATCGCGGTGGGGGCGATTTTGACGCAGAATACGGCATGGAGCAATGTGGAAAAGGCGTTGATCGAGATCAATCGCAGGGGGTTGATGTCACCCCATAAAATGATCGCTACGCGCAACTCGCGGCTGGCAATGGTTATCCGCTCCAGCGGCTATTTCGCGCAAAAAGCCAAAAAGCTAAAAATTTTGGCGCGTTTCGCGATTCGGGAAGCACGGGGCCATTTGCTGCGTCTTAAGAAAGAGCCGTTACTTGCCTTGCGTGACCAACTCCTTTCCCTCTGGGGCGTGGGCCCGGAAACAGCGGATTCGATCCTTCTTTATGCCCTGGGAAAGCCTGTTTTTGTTATTGATGCGTATACCCGGCGCATCGGTGAGCGCTTGGGTTGGCGCCAGGCCAGTCAACATTATGAGCGCTATAGAAATTTTTTTGAAACAGCGTTGATTTTAAATGCCGGTCTTTTTCAAGAGTATCACGCGCTTTTTGTGGAATTAGCCAAGCGCCATTGCACAAAACAAAATCCCATCTGCGCCACATGTCCCCTCGAGCAGCGGTGCCCCTACGGTCTTAAGATGAGATCAAGGTAAGAGCAATCTACGGGTTCAATGGTATTTCTGGGAATGGCCTCAAGAACGGTATTGAAATTTTTACGGGCCTGTTTGAGTGCAATATCATGAGAAATAGCGGATTCAATTTCCAGGAATTTCCCCAATCCATGGATTTGATCAAGATGCAGACGGACGTTTTTCCAAAAGTAAACCTCTCTTTTTTTACGCACGATCCCGGCGGTTCCCAACGATTGGGCTAGAAATTTTTTTGTTTTCGCAGCGTCGTTTATAGGGATTATTTCATAAGAGCTGACTCTGCCTTTTTTTAAGTCGGCTCTTTGATAATAGATCAATTGGGCTTGCGAGCCTTGCCGACGGAGCTTCAGCCGTCCGTAGCGCACATTAAAATAGGTGTCTTCTTGGCTTATTTTAAGCGGGATTTTTCCCCGGAGCGTCAATTTTTTGAGCCACTTTTTGCTTTCAAAGTTTCGCCGGAGGCGGCACTTGATTTCAATGTTTTTCATTAAGGATTATGGGTATGATACTTTAATGCCGGCAGAACATTTTGACAAGCTGCTTCGTTTGTTGGAGATTGAGCGCCAGGCGGAGCGGGAAGCGAATAAGCGCGAGTTGGAGCGCTATCCCGTGGAGATGCGGGAGGCCTTGGGCAAGACCGTGACGAGGTTGACCTTGGCGGGAGAAGAAATGGGCTTGGGCGGTTATCATATGCTCATTTTCACCAAGCATGTGTCCGAAGGGGCGCTGTCACCGTTTCAAGCGATGGGCAATGGTGATATCGTATCTGTCACGTTCCCTTCCGGCCCGGGGTCCTGGCAGGGGACTATTTTTCGGGTTGATGATGTTTCAGTGACCATTGCTTTGGATCGCAACCCTCCTGAAAAGCTCCCTGCGGGCCCCTATCAAATTGATTTTTTGGGAAGCGACGCCACGTATTACCGCATGGCCGAGGCCGTGGAGGAAGTTAAAAACGCCAAAATCGGCCCGTTATTTTTCCTGCGCGAAATTTTTATGGGGCACAGGCGTCCACGCCTGGGCAAACCGGGAGGCGTGACCTTTATTAATGAGCGGCTTAATGAATTTCAGCGCCGCGCCGTGGAAACGGCGCTGGCGGCGCCCGAGGTAGCCTTGATTCATGGTCCGCCTGGAACCGGGAAAACAACGGTGCTCATTGAGATTATTCTTCAGGCCGCGCGTCAGGGGTTAAGAGTCCTGGCATCGGCGCCGAGCAATATCGCGGTGGATAATATGCTGGAAAAATTGCTGCGCCACCGCGTCAAAGTGGTGCGGCTCGGGCACCCGGCGCGCATTTCAGAATCGTTGCGCCATGCGACGTTGGACGCTTTGATTTTAGAGGACCCGCTTCAGGAAGAAATCCGCAGGTTGCGCCGCGAGCGCGACAGGCTTTTGAAAACAGGCGCTGCCCGCAGGGAGGCGGCTCTCGCAGGCAAAGAAATTCGTTCGGTGGAGCGAATGATTTCCAAAGCGGTTTTGGGAGGAGCTCAAGTTATTCTGGCCACGCATGCGGGCTTAACGAAAGCGGTCTCCAAACGCAACTTTGACCTGGCCATTATGGATGAGGCCTCCCAAGCAACGGAGCCCCTTTCCTGGATTCCCTTAAGCAAGGCCGGAAAAGTCGTCTTTGCCGGCGACACTTTTCAGTTGCCGCCGACTATTTACTCCAAGGAAGCCTTGCGCGGAGGGCTTTCGGTGACGCTGTTGGAGAAACTTCGGGAGATTTTGCCCAAGGGGTCGCAGACGCTGCTTCGCATTCAATACCGTATGAATGAAAAAATTATGGAATTTTCATCGCGGCAATTTTATGACAATAAGCTGATTGCGGACGATTCGGTGCGCGGCCATTTGTTGGCGCATTTGCCGGAAATTTTACCTACGGATTTGACCCATCGGGCCGTTTTATTCATTGATACCGCAGGCGCGGGATGGGATGAATCATGGAATGAGTTGCTTGACAGCAGGGAAAATCAAGGAGAGGCCGGGATGGTGCGCGTTCTGCTGGGACAACTTAAAGCGGCCGGAATACGCCCGCATCAAGTTGGCATTCTTTCTCCTTATGTGGCCCAGGTGCGGCTTTTAAAGGGTTTAATCAGAGAGCCTGGTTTGGAAATCGGCAGCGTGGATGGTTTTCAGGGCCGGGAGAAAGAAGCCGTGATTCTTTCCTTGGTGCGCAGCAATGAGCGCGGGGAGATCGGATTTTTATCGGACACACGCCGCATGAATGTGGCGATGACAAGGGCCCGAAGGCTCCTTTTGGTTATCGGCGATAGCGCCACGATTGGTCGGCACCCTTTCTATGCCCAGTTTTTGGAGTATGCCGATTCCCATAACGCCCATCGCAGTTCCTATGAATGGACGCGGGAAATTTTGTGAATGGTTATCGAGTTTTTGAAAAAATGCAAAAACTAAAATATCGAAACCATGACGAATAATAAAAGCCGCTGTCTTTTGGGCATTGCCGGAGGTTCGGGTTCCGGCAAAACCACATTCGCCAGGCGTCTCATCGAAGGCTGCGCTCATAGCGGCGTTGACGGGCAGATTTTTTCTTTGGATAGCTACTACAGGCCCCTTGACAATTTAAGCTTTGAGGAGCGGAAAGATTACAATTTTGACCATCCCGACGCGGTGGATATTCAATTGATCCTTAAGCATTTGGGCAATCTGTGCGCCGGGCACGCTATCGAGCAGCCGGTTTATGACTTTAAAATTCACACACGCGATCAAAAAACGATTATCCAAAAACCCACGCGATTGATCGTTATCGAGGGGCTCTACGCCCTTTATTTTCCGGAGCTTTTAAACATGTATGACTATAAGCTTTTCGTTTCAACAGGCATTGCCACGACTGTTTTGCGGCGCATGGAGCGCGATTTGGAGGAGCGCGGCCGCGATGTCGAAGGCGCGCGCCACCAGATTCTTTCGACGGTCCTTCCCATGTATGAGACCTATGTAAAGCCCACCCAGAAAAATGCCCATTTTTCTATCAACTGGGACGGTGAAGAAGTTCCCGATAAAGCCACCCAAGGCATCGTCCGCATGCTCCGTGATTTTTTTCATTAAGAAATTTTAAGGCCGGATTTTGCAATCAAGTATTCCCTCCCACCGCCAGGATAGGGCTTTTTGCAAAAACAGAAGAATGGTTAACCTGAAAAATTTAGGTTCAGTTGAAGTCTAAAGCCCGCTAAAAAAGAAACGCCATCTTACGTATCCTTTACTGTTTATGTTCCTGACAGAACATAGAAAAGGAGGTAGAGATGGCGCAAGGAAAGATTACATCATTACCCCAGATTCCGCAACTGCGGAATCTGGGTCTAACGACAATGTTTACTTCACAAAATATCAACTGTGGTGCAGTTGGGACTGGGTAGATGTGAATCAGAACCGGGGGTGATTATCGAACGAAAAACAATCTCAAAAACCTGGGACTAAATAGTACAGCCGGCTCAGAGGCAAGAGCGGGGGGTGACTGAATTTTTCAGGTTAACAGCGCAATTTTTTTATCAAGGGTATCTGCTTTTCCTAAAATTGTTCGCAGCGGTCTTGGGGTTTGTCCAATGAAGGGCCCTGTCCCTTTTGTCACTTTCCTTGATGGAGCGCCAGCAATAATCTTTCTAAAATCAGCGCCGGGGTTACATTTGCGTCTAAATCGCGCTGGGACTCGAGCAGAATTTTTAGACGCCTTAATGAAGCGGGCGAGGAGTCTTTTTTCCAGGATGCCAGCGCTTCCAGTTCGAGATCCTCCATGATGGAGCGCACCTGCTCCCGCGCCAGGGAAGCGCTGCGGAAACGCGCGGAACGCGCCGAGAGCGCATAGATATCGGCCGGCTTTAATGCCGTGGGTTTGATCTCGGACGCATGCCGTATGCCCGATCGCTCCAAAAGCCGCCGCGCGCGCAGCAAGGAGCCATTGCTTAACGCCGCGGCTTGGGCCGCGGCTTGGGCCTCAATGCCTAAACTTTGGCTGATCACCCGGGAAAGAGCCTCATCGCTTAAAAGTTGAAAATGCACTTTGGCATTGACGCGGGATAGAATCGTCGGTAGTAAATTGTCCTCGGAGCCGGCGATCAAAATCCAGGTGAGGTGCGGCGGCGACTCCTCAAGGACTTTGAGCATCGCCACTTGAGTATCATCGGTCAAATTTTCAGCATGATCAATAATTGCGATCGAACATGGCCCCTCAAACGGCCGGTACTGAAAATGCCTCATCGCTTCACGAACGGTGTCAATTTTGAGAGACTTCGACCGCGGTTCCTCAAGGAGACGTTCTTGAAAAGCCGAATCAATCACCGTGCAATCGGGGTGGCTGCCGCGTTCGACTTTAAGACAGCTCCCGCAGGCCGCGCAAGCGCCGTCGTCGAGCCGGGGATTCTCGCATAAAAGCGCTTGGGCGTATTGCCGGGCCGCCCAACTGCGGCCGACGCCGGCGGGTCCTAAAAATAGCAAAAAAGGCGGCCTATGGCCCGTTTCCCATAGTCGGCGCAGCATTACCAGCGCCCGGGGTTGACCTATAAGATGGGAAAAACCCATGTCCCTTGGCGGCGAATCGTTGATAAAATTCGTCCCTCCAATTCATCAATAGCGCAATCTGCAGGGATCAGTTTCACGCGCGGCAATACTTTCGAGAGTCTTGCATACGCCTCTTTAACCCGGGCCAATAAGGGTGTTTTTTGCTCCATGCGGTCGCGCCGGCCGCCCAAACGCGCCAGCGTTACGGGCAAAGAAACATCCAAAACAAGGGTTAAATCTGGGCGAAGCCCTCCGGTTGCCCAATCATCAAGCTGGCGGATCATGCCCATGGAAAGCTCGCGGCCACGCCCTTGGTAAGCCATGGTGGAGAGCGAGAACCGGTCGCATAACACGATTTGTCCTTTATTGAGGGCAGGGGCGATCACTTCCGCCACATGTTGCGCGCGGCTGGCCTCATACAACAAAAGTTCAGCCAAAGGGCAGACGTCCTGTCGGCGGTCAAGGAGCAACTGCCGGATGCGCTCGCCCATATCGGTGCCGCCGGGCTCGCGCGTCACGGTCACTGGCAACTTGAGGCTTTGCCAGCGTTTGCAGAGTCTCAAAATTTGAGTGGACTTGCCGCATTTATCCAGGCCCTCTAATACCAAGAAAAATCCTCGCCTCATATGACTATCAGTATAGCTCTACGGCTTTTGATGAAATTGGGAAATTTTTGAGGGATAGCCGAAGTAACGAAGGGTCGCCTGCCGGATGCGCTTGGAGGCGCGTCCATCGCCGAAGGGATTGTGTGCGCGGGCCATGCGGTGGTAAAGAGCCGTATTTTCCAACAGGGCGGCCGCATGACGGTAGATATTGGCTTGAGACAATCGGCCCACGATCCTAGCGCAGCCGGCCATGACCGCTTCGGGGCGTTCGGTCACGCGGCGTAAAATGAGCACGGGCTTGCCGAAGGCAGGGGCTTCCTCTTGAATACCGCCGGAATCCGTCATAATAAAATAGGCCCTGCGGATGAGCTCAACAAGATCATGATAACCGGCGGGCGCTGTCAAAAAAATGCGCTTTTGACCGCCTAATATTCGCCGGACCGTGGCTTGGACATTAGGATTAAGATGCACAGGGTAGACAAAAACCAAATTTTTAAAATGCCGCACCAGCCTCAACGCGGCATGGCAAATTTCCTCCAGGGGAGGGCCGAAATTTTCACGGCGATGGGATGTGAGCAGAATGAGTTGAGTGTTGCGAGTTGAGTGTTGCGAGTTGAAAAATTCAAACAAATCCGGGTCGGACCAGCGATGGGGAATGCGGGATATCTGAAGGAGAGCGTCAACGACGGTATTGCCTGTAATCGTTACGCTTTCTTTGGGGATGCCTTCTTTTAAAAGATTAGATGCGGAAAGTTTGGTTGGCGGAAAATGGAGCCGGCTCACCCGGTCCGCCACCACGCGATTGACTTCTTCGGGGAATGGATTATCGACGTCGAATGAACGAAGTCCCGCCTCAACATGAGCAACCGGGATTCTTTGATAGTAAGCGGCCAGGGCCGCGGCCATCACCGTCGTTGTGTCACCCTGAACTATGACCAAGTCAGGCTTGGTGACAGCATAAAAAATTTCCAATCTTTTCAGGGCTCCGGCCGTGACATCAAAAAGCGTTTGATTTTCAGTCATTACTTGAAGATCATGGTCGATTGGAATGTTGAAAAGTTTAATGACCTGATCCAGCATCTCGCGGTGTTGGCCCGTGACGCAGGTCAGGGTTTGAAAACGCCGCTCTTTCTTAAATTCTTGAATAACCGGAGCGAGCTTGATGGCCTCCGGTCGGGTGCCGAAAACAAACAAAATTTTCTTTTTGGTCATTGATAGCAAGAGGAGACTACGAGATTGCGAGATTTGGAGAAATTGATCTCTTAATCTCTTAATTTTCTAATCTCGTAATCTTATAATCTCGCAATCCCTCAATCTCGCCTATCTTAGTCGGTGGTGCGAAAATTTTAATCCCAAAAGGACCCGGTGCGTTTCTTGCAGGTCGCCATACCAGCCATAAGCATAATCAACAAAAAGACGTCCGGCATTGAGCCCGAATCCAAATGTCGGCCCGCCGCGATAAGATTCGGGCTCGAAGCGCCAGCCGCCGCGCAAGGAAAAAATGGGTCCCAAATTGAGTTCGACGCCCGAACGATGGTGAAAAGCCCGTTCCTCGTAAATAGCGTCGTAAGCCAGTATGTAGCCGATCCCCGATGTAATTTTGCGAGGCAAAGCGAATCCTGCTCTCGCGGACACCGGCAAAGGATCGCCGCTGTTGATATATTTGAGCTTGGTCCCTACATTCGCCACGGACAAGCCCACGGCAAGTCTGGGATAATAAGCAAAATATCCCGCGCTGACGGCAGCTGCGTATGCCGTGTATTGACTTAATAAATTAGACTGGATCCCGTGAATCATCATTCCGATGCTATGTATTCCTTCGCCGAGGCTCTTTCCGCCAAAACCGCCCCTTAAAAAAGTTTCCGCATAGCCTATGCCCCAGGCCAAGTCCCGGCCGGCCTGGGTTTCCCCCGTATAAGAAAGACTGCCGTCGCTGTTTAAAAGATTGACCGTTATATAGCCATGATCCACGTAGCGCAGCGTGGTAAAGGCCGTAACCCCGCCGAGCTCGTTGAGACCCCGAAAATCCAGAGGTTGGGCATAGCCCAAAAAGCTTTGTGTTTCATCAAGCACCAAGGTTTGCCGGGAAAACGATAAATCCGCCGAGTGGGAGCGGCTCAGCGTGGCCGGATTGTATTGGGCCCCATTGGAGCCATGGGGCAAGGCCGCGCCGGCATCACCCATGGCCATGGAACGAACGCCGCTGGGTGAAATTAAAAAAGTGCCCGCATAAGTTCCGGCGGAACCTGAAGCAGAAACGTCCAAAGTCCGAAGTCCGAAGTCCGAAGTCATAAAAATAAAAATCCATAAAAAGCGGCTAACGAATGGCGAATGGCGAAACATGCGGCCCGGAAAAAAATTCCCTCCCAGACTATTCGCTTTTTGCTCTTCGCGTTGCGCCATTTTTGGACTTTTTTTAACCATCAATGTCAACAAGCGACGCCTTTTGGGATTTTTCCAGCGGGTCTTCAGTGCCGTCGCCGCGTAAATCAAGGCCAAGCCAACGGTGCAGCCAATCATCCATGGCGCGGCCGATTCGTGAAATCACGCCGGCCTTCGCCTTGCGTTCCTCAAGGCGCGTCATCAACAAATCAAGTTCCGCGTCCGAATTAATCACGTTGCCCGTTTTGGGGTTGACGATGCCGAAACGCGTGACGCGATAGACGCTTTCCTTGCGCACGCTGCGCGAGGCGGTCTCATCGCTCGCCACCCATAAGGCGATTTCAGAGGCCAGGCTGCCCACGGGCAACCCCAGTTCCAGTCGTGAACTCACCAGGTCATACAGGCGGTCCAAATCAACCATGCCTGCGCCTTGGACCGGCGTCGGATAGGGCTGGTTGCCGTCTTTAAGATCACGAGACGTTTCCATCTGCGCCGCTTTGACCTCCAAAAAAGAATTCTTGGATAGCGCATCGTGCGCCTCCAAATAGTCATAAACCAATAGTGTGGCTCCGGTCACGTGCGGCGTCGCCATTGACGTTCCTGACAGACGCGTATAATACGGCCGACCGTCAACCGCCACATCGCAGGAATCCAGCGGAGCATCGTTGCTGCGGGCCGCAATGATGCCCGGGCCATAAACACAGCGTTCCTGGGCTTCCAAAAGAATCGAGGCATTGTTTCCGGTAATACCGTCAAACCCGCGGACAATACGCTGCCATAAACCCAAATTCACGCCGCCGCCGGGAGCGCTGATATCCGGCTTGGAGTATTTGGCGCGGCGTTTATTGGGCGTTTCGTAGCCGGCTTCATGGCCGCGGGAGGAATAATCCGTGACCCGCCCTTCTTTGTCCGTGGCTGCCACGGTGAGAACATCGCGCGCCATTCCGGGGCTGCCCACGGTGCCATTGGCGGGGCCGGCATTGCCTGCCGCCACAATCACGGCGTGTCCCTGATGCGCCAGCACATTGACCGCGCGCGCCAACACGTCATTGGGATCGCCGCCGCCGCCGAGGCTCAAATTCACCACGACAGGCCGGCCCTGGGCCTGGGTCACTCCCCAGTCTAACCCGGCCAAGATCGAGTCTTCGCCGGCATAGGGGTCTTTGCCAAAAACTTTCGCCACCAGCACCTCACCGGCGCCGCTGGCAACCCCTTCATATTTTCCCGATGAAGCGGCGCCGGTGCCGAGCGCCGTTGATGCCACGTGCGTGCCATGACCTACATAGTCTTTGTTATCCTGATCTTCGGTAAAATCGCGCTGCGTTATATGTTTGCCTTGGAAATCAGGATGGCCGGCATCAAGTCCTGAATCAACGATCACGGCTATAGCGCGCCGGCCATGATATCCTGACTGATAAAATTTATCCGGCCTAATGAGCGGCACGCTGCCCGCCAGAGATGGCGCTATGTCCTTGGATTGGGATCCTCCAATCAGGGCTTGATCCGGCGATATCTCGATGGGGGGCATGGATGTTTCTTGGTTCCGGCCCCCAATGGGAGCCCCGAAACGTGAAAGCCAAGCCCGCGTGGCGTTCCAACCGGGTTTCATTAGCGCTAGTGTATTGGCGGATTGTCCAGCCGCCATCAACAATGGGACATTCGGTCCGGGAGGGGCCGGCGGCAAGGCAGGCGACGGAGCCGCGGTCATTTGATACCTGCTGACAGGCCGGGCATTGATCCCTTCGCTCTGCAGGCTGATGGCCAGCGCGCGCACCCGGCTTTGGGGAACCTCAAGGACGACAAGGTTGAAAACAGCTAATTCATGAACCACGCGCGCTTGATGCGCTTTTAGGATATCGGCATTTAAGCCTGCCGCCTCAATAGCCGTCAACGCCTCCGTGGACGAGGGGTCGAGCCGATGCACATCATATCGGGATTGACGAAGCAGGATTTTGGGACTGACAATAATTCGTTGGGTTTCGTTGCCGCTATCCAGATTTTCATCCGTTGGATCACCGAGCGGCATGACCGGCGCCGGGAACCCGCCCCAGTCATAGCCGCTCACCAGCGGCAATTGCGGCGCGACCAAAGAAAATGCCCGGGCGCCTTGACTCCATAAGGCATCATTCGTCATCGGGTCGGCGCCGGCTAAGATTGATGATTTGGAGCGCCGACTGATGTCGCCAAGAGCTCTTGAGGGAAGCTCTTGGTCCGAGGGATAGCTGTTCGGATCATCTAATGAGGCTTGGATCAGTTCTTTGAGCAGGCGTCGCCCTGTAACCGTTAAGCGGCCGTTATCATCAAACGCGCCCAAAAAAATCTTTTTTTCTGCAGCGCTCCAAGAGGCGGCGTCTTCAATTTTTAGAACACCGGCCATCCGCAATAATCGAAGCGCTTCGGTATCCCGGGTGGCTAAAATCGTTCGGAAATCGGGAGTTGCCTGGCCCGCGCCCAAAGGCAACAGCGCCACCAAGACCGCCGCCGCGATCGCGCGTGCAGGATTTTTTATCATTTGATTTTTCTCCTTTTTGATGACCGTTTCCTCATTTGACAACAGCGATTTTCTGCGTGCTATTAACTCCCGGGCCTTCAAGATGGGCAAGATAAATTCCGCTGGCAACGACTTGCCCCAAGTCGTTGCGGCCGTCCCAATCAATGGAAGCGCTGCCCAAATCTTCGCTGGCATCTTTAAGAACGCGAACCAAATCGCCATTAGTGGTATAGATCACGATCCTGTAACTGCCCGAGCTGCTGCCGGAGTAACGCAGCGTCGCTTTCTGGCCGCTCGTGGGATCAAAAACATTGTTATAGACGGCCAATGCCGGCGTATCGGTAAAGAGCTTAATTTCATTGGAAAACCCGATGGAATAGACCTCGCCCAGGGCATTGCGCACGAAAATTTCCAAATAGATGGAACCCGCGCCCGGATAACGGCTGAAAAAATTAGCCGGCAAAGAAACAGTGGCGGCCAAGCTCCCCGGCAGCACGCTCGTGGTAGTCACGACCAAAGCGGCGCCTGAAGCGGCCGCTAAACGCGAGAGATTGTGATCCAAGACATCAACGTGGTCTAGGGTCGCTTCCGTGGATTGTTCCACCTCGAAACCTGTCAGATTGGTGGCGGTGAATTTAATATTCCCCCGATCCGCCATTGACGCGGCGACACGCGAACCGGTGACGGCGCCCACGGGCGTGTTAAAGCTGGCCGTCAGTTCATATTGCCCCGATGACGAGGCCGTGCGGTCATTGCTGCCCTCCAAGAGCGGCGCTGAAACCGCGAGATACAAGAGTTCGGGTTGGGACAAGGTCAGCGTGACTTTGGCATTTTGGCTGGTGACCTCTGAAAAAACGCCGCCGTCGCTTTGCGGCACGTCATAAACGGTGACCGGCATGGCTTCGTCGTTGACAAGGGTTCGATCGATGTCGAAGACTTGAAAGCCGTAAGCAAAATAAAGATTGGATGAGGTGTCTAGGGGCCTTTTCAACGTGATGGACACGGTCCCGGCCCCGGCGCTAAAACGATAATAATCCAAGTCGCCTGAAGGATAAATCGTCGCTTTCGCCGTTGGCGTGGCCACGGAGAGGCTTGTGGCCGTGGCGAAACCATCATTGGATTCCAGAGAGTCGGAACCGGCCGCAGCCCAAGAGCCGATGCCGTGCTTGTTAAAGACCGAATTGATCGTGGTGTCAAAACGGCCGGCGCTCGTCGTGATCATCGCTTCGTAAAATGATTCAAAGCTATCGGGAAAATAAAATAGGGCGTCACGCACGAGGGATTTGGTTTGGGCCGAACCCAAAGAGGCCCGCAAATCCCAAAGGGCGCCCGAGAGAATCAGGCTATCCTCATGAATTTCTCCGGTCCAATGCGTTGGGTAGATTTTTTTGGACGTTTGATTGAGCTCGCGAACCGTTTCCAAGCCCAAGTCAGTCCGATCGGGAAACGCGTAGTCGCCAAAAGTGGTCTTCGCGTAAGAGGGATAGTAGGCGTTAAAAGCGTCGAGCGCAAAAAAATCCGCCAACGCCTCGGACATGGCGCCGTCATGGCCGAAATTGGCGATATTGTAAATATGGTCCACCGCAAAATGGGTGTACTCATGGTAAATTACATCCGTGGCATCGGCGATGTTGCGATTGTAGTTGATGTCGTTGCCCTTGCCGAAATAAAGCCCGTCGGACTCCGGATCAAAAAAGGCGTTTAGGAGATCATCCCCGAAGTTAATCTGCGCCACCGCGGGCCGCGTGGAGAGGACTTGGTCATAACGCCTACTGCCGGCGACGAAATAGGCATGAATTTCATCAAGATGCTTAAGCGCATTGGTGAGGGTCACGTTAACTTTGCCATTGGAGTCCACCCGCCAAAGAGCCATGTCGCTATTGTTGCCGTTGCTGCTGTTGCCCGCGCCTAAAATACGATCCAGGCTGTCAAGGCGCACCGCCCTGATGACATCCGAGCCGGAAGTGCCGGCTGCGCCATCGTGGATAAAAATGCCGCTTGAACCAAAGCTTGTGTCCAGAGAGCCGCTTGTATTAATCCGCAAGAGCAATGCGTCATTGGTGACCCCGTCGTTTGAATATCCGCCGATGATTAAACGCAATTGGGAGTCAAGAGTCAGGCCGTTGGCCTCGTCATCGTAACCCCCGCCGGAACGGTCATAGGTCATATAGCCGCTTCCATTAAATGACGTATCCAGAGACAAATCGGAATTTAATTTCCAGACAGCCGCATCTTGTCCCGTAGAAGACCCGGCGCTTTTTCCGGCCACATAAATTTTTCCGTAAGAATCCACGGCTGCGGCGGCGCCCTCATCCGCGCCGTTTCCTCCGGCCGCGCTGTTGTGCGACGTTATACGGATCAACGATGATGAATCGGCCGTGTTGCTGGAATTGGCGAGCATCCAAGCCGCCATATCGGAAGTGGCGCCGGTCGTCATGAAACCCGCGATGACAATGCGGCCGCTAGGATCCACGGCCACCGCATTACCCTGGTCGGCCCCGGCGGCATTCGTAGAAACATAAACCCCATCGCCATCAAATGCCTTGTCCAGTCCCGCGTTGTTGCCGGTTGGGCTCCATAAGTCGGAAGCGCTGCTGATTCGCGCTGCAAACATGTCTCGATTGGTCCCTGTTTGATATCCTGTTATGATGACCCGTTCCAGAGAGTCAAGAGCGACGCCGTAAGCGCGGTCGCCTTCATTGCCGCCGGCGCTGTCGTAGACGAACGTGGCGACGGCGCTGTCGCCGCTTGGGCTTAATTTCCAAACAACCGCGTTGTTATCCGTGCCGCCGTCATTGGCGTAACCAGCCACAATAATCCGGCCTTGTGAATCAATCGTGATTGCCTGGCCGCGGTCGTTATTGGTCGTATTATAAGTGGAGACATAAATTCCATCGCCGCCGCCAAAAGTCATATCCAAGGACCCGTCGCTGTTAAAACGCCAGACTACCATGTCCTCGTCGCCCGATACGGAATCGCTATAACCGGCAACCAGAAGGCGTCCCGAAGAGTCTAGGGCCATGGCCGTGGCAACATCGGCATTGGCCGCGGCGGAATTCATGGCCGCGGCGCTGGAATGGCTCAAAATTCCATCGGACTCAAAAAAGCGCACATCCGGTAGCACTTCGTTGCGCGCGTTGAAGGTGCTTTGAACCAAGCAATAAATTTGGCTCGCGCGAAAACCGCCTTCGGAACCCGCGCCGTCCGTGTCATTGGACACCAGGCGGACATCGAGCGCGGTTCCCGATGCGGCGATCGTCTGGAAGGCGCCCACATTGTCGCCTGTGTAAAGGCCCAGGCGCCGCGACGTCTCCGGCTGCAAAAGCTCGACATAATCCAAGTCATCATCGCTGGCGGAGCCTTCGCTTGAATCGCTGTTGAAATAACCCACATCGAAATTGCTGAAACGCACGCTGGTGAGCGCGGTTCCCGAAGGACAGGTGAATTTTTGCAGTTCGCGCGCATTGGCTCCATAGGGCGACGTGCTGGCTGAAGAAACATTTACCGTGGTCCAATTGGCGCCGCCCTCGGAATAAAAAATCATCCCTCCATCGCCATCCGTCACCACGGCGTAGGTGGTGCGCAAGGTGGCGAACATCGTGCGATTGGGACTGTAGACGGAGCCGGCATAGGCGAAGTCGCCCACGGAATCCGTCACCACGGTCTCCATGGCGCCATCGGTCGCGTTTCTCTGAAAAATTTCCAAGCCGCGCAAGGGAGATAGAATTCCAATTCCCCCCTCGGAAGGGTCGCGCTGGTAATGGCGCACGCGCGCGCCGACGGACCTTAACTCATTGACCGCGCCGATATATTCTCCGGAGTGAGCATCCACATAGGCGCTCCACAATCCAAAAGGCTGATGGCTGCGAAAATGAAATTTCCAACATAAGCGCGCTTTGCCGGAACTTCCGATGTTAAGTTCTTCTTCAAAACGGCGCGGCACGTAGACGAGTTCCCCGGATGGTTTCGCCCGCAAGGCGCCGTCGGTCCAATGTTGGCGCAGAATAGAAAAAGCCTCGCCGGAACCGATTTTAGGACTGGGACTCACGCCGACAACCCCGCTTTCCAAATTTGAGAAAGCGGCAAAGATTTCGTTGGTCTTCGTCACATGGACGCTGACGCGGGAATACTCCACGGGGATTCCTTGATAACGCTGCTTGAACAGCATATTGCGCTCAGTGCCGCCGTCATGATCGCGCTCAAGCTCAAAGCTGAAGCGGTTTTTGAAATACTCCTGGGCTCCCGCGCCGAAGGCTTGAGGCGCCGACGTTTTTGCGTCATCCGGCGGGTTGAGGAAAAGCGGCCTGTTCTGCCAGATAAAATCAACCGCCACATCCCGAGGATCGCGGCCTGGCTTGGGTTCACTCTTAAATCGCGTGGCGCTTTGGAGCTCTTGAGTCTTTTCATTCAAATGAAACCGCGCTCCGGCGGGGTCGCGCCATTCGTTTTTGAGGCGGCTGATCTCGCTTAAGGCTTGCCGAGATCGATCATCCGAAGCGGCCGGCAAGCGCGCGGGACACAGAACAACGCCAAGCGCCATGACCGCCAACAAAGGCTTGATTTGGCGGCAGCGTAATTCGCTCAAGTTAAACACCACTCCCGGTCCCGCTCCGATTTATACAAAAAAAGACCCGCTTGTGCCTGGGACTAAAGGGAAACTCCTACTTGAATTTTTTTCAAAGGTCAATTAAAGTAGGGGCGTGATGAACTCATCCGCCGTTGCCGCGTTAAGAAAAATTTCACTTTTTTCAGGGCTCGTTCCGAGCGACTTAAGGCGCATTGCCGCGCTGGCGCGTCTCCACCAGGCGCCCCGCGAGAGCATGATTTTTGAAAAAAAGACCGCAGGCAACCACCTTTTCATCGTTTTAAAAGGCCGCATTAAAATTTATTCGGAACTCCCCCATGGCCACCGTAAAAAAACATTCGCGTATTTAGAAGCGGGAGATTTTTTTGGCGAAATTAGTCTCCTGGACCAACAGGGCCGATCGCTCTCGGCCTGCGCTCTTGTGGATTCGGAACTCCTAACGATCGGCCGGAAGGATTTTCAAAATCTCATTGATCGCCAGCCTCGATTTGCCTTAAATGTGCTCAAGACCGTGGTCTATCGGCTGCGCAAAACAAATGAAGAAATTGAATCGCTGACGTTTCGGTCCCTTTACGGGCGCATCTGCAGAAAAATTGTTGAAATTTCCGGCAAATACGCCAAAAACGGCCATAAAACCAACGGCCTCATTCCCATTCAAATCACGCATAATGAGCTTGCCGATTTGACGGGAACCGCCAGGGAAATGGTCACCAAAGTCCTCTCGTCGCTACGCCGGCTGCGCGTGATTGAATATGAGGACCGTCATATCCGTATTCTCAACACCGACAAGTTACGCGAACTCGCCCAAACGGACCTATAATAAATAGTTATAGGGTTATAGAGTTTAAGCGTTAATTTAATAACACAGTAAATCCTGTAATTTTAACTGTATTTATCAATGATCATTCAATCAGTTCGCGGCACTAGGGACATTTTGCCCCGGCTCTCCGAACAATTTGTCCGATTAGAAACTATTAGCCGGCAACAAGCCGCGCTTTGGGGATTTGGCGAAATCCGAACGCCGACATTTGAAAGCTTGTCCTTGTTCCAACGCGGCATCGGCGACACCACGGATATCGTGGAGAAAGAAATGTATGTTTTTGAAGATCGCGGCGGCCGTCAACTGGCCTTGCGGCCAGAAGGCACGGCCTCGGCCGTGCGCGCCTATATCGAACACCACCTCCACCATGAACATAAAACGATGCGGCTTTTTTATGTCGGCAGCATGTTCAGGGCGGAACGGCCCCAGGCCGGGCGTTACCGGGAATTTGAGCAAATCGGCTTTGAGCATTTTGGCGACCCCAGCGCCTTAGCTGACGCCGAGCTCATCATGCTCGCCATAAAAATCCTCATGAACTTTGGGATCAAACAAATTTCCTTAGGAGTCAACAGCGTCGGCTGCGCCAACTGCAGGGAACCTTTCAAAAACCAGCTCAAAGAATCTCTGCGCGTGATCAGGGATAGCTTGTGCGAAGACTGCATCAGGCGTTATGAAAAAAATCCTTTGCGCTCGTTGGACTGCAAAATATGCTCCTCAATCGTGCGCGAGGCAGCCCCTAAATTTATCCTTTGCCCCGAATGTTCCGAGCACCATGGCCGTCTTTTTCAATTCCTCAATAGCAATAAGATCGAATTTCAAGAAGACAGCCGCCTGGTGCGGGGGCTTGATTATTACACGCGCACTGTCTATGAGATTGCCGTCGGCGGCCACGGCGCGCAAAACGCGATATGCGGCGGCGGCCGCTATGACCGGCTCGTGGAATCTTTGGGCGGCCCGCCGACACCGGCCACGGGTTTCGCCATTGGGGTGGACCGCGCTGTCGAGGCCGTTGCCGCAACGAACTCCTTTCATGAGCGATCCGGCCCTGGCCTTCTTTGTTTAGTTCTGGCCGATGTCCAGGAAAACACCCAAACTTACGCTCTGCGTCTGGTCCAAGAGTTGCGATTGAAACAAATTGCGGTCACGCATTCGGGTCCCGAAGACAGCATGAAAAGCCAGCTCCGTCAAGCTTCAAAAGCAGGCGCTAATTTTGCTTTGATAATCGGCGAACAAGAAACCATGAATCAGACCGCTATTTTAAAGAATTTAATAACTGGTGACCAGGCATCAATAGGCTATAACGACATTGAAAAGGCGCTAAAACAATCAACATGAGGGGTTCCTAAATTTTTATGTTCCGTACCCATTGCTGTGGTGAAATTGGCGAAACAATGGTCAATCAAGAGGTTCGACTCTGCGGCTGGGTTCATACCGTGCGCAACCACGGCGGCGTTATTTTTATTGATTTAAGAGACCGCAGCGGCATCGTTCAAATTGTCTGCCGCGAGCCGCAGTTAATTGCCGATGCCGAGAAATTGGGCCTCGAATACGTTTTGCAAATCACCGGACGTGTTGACAAAAGGCCCGCAGGTTCGGAAAATCTTGAAATTTTCACGGGCAAAGTCGAAATTATCGTTAAGGCGATTAATATTCTCAACACCTGCAAGACCTTGCCCTTCCCGGTGGACACTCATCAAGCCGAAGCCAACGAAGAAACTCGGTTGAAATACCGCTTTATTGATTTACGGCGGCCTAAAATGAGCCGGGCTCTGCAAAAACGTCATGAGTTTAACCTGGCGGTGCGGCAATTTCTTTCTCACGAAGGCTTTTGGGAAATTGAAACGCCGATTTTGACGCGCTCCACCCCGGAGGGCGCGCGCGATTATTTGGTGCCCTCGCGCCAGGCCCCGGGCGAATTTTATGCACTGCCCCAATCGCCGCAAATTTTCAAGCAAATGCTCATGGTTTCCGGAGTAGAAAAATATTTCCAAATCGCGCGCTGCTTCCGCGATGAGGACCTGCGCGCCGACCGCCAGCCTGAATTCACTCAGATTGACCTTGAAATGAGTTTTGTCGATGAGGTTGATGTTTTAAGGCTGGTTGAACGGCTCATCAAGTCCACATTCAAATCTGTTTTTGACGTCGATTTGGAAATCCCATTCGATCAATACGCCTATGACGAAGTCATGTCTTTATATCAATCGGATAAGCCCGATCTGCGCTATAAATCATTCCTGCGGCGCAAATTTGACGATCTATTTGCGCAAACGCAACTGCGTGTTCTTAAAAGCGCTCTTGAGTCCGGCAAAAGCATCTATGCACTGACCATTCCCGAAGGGGCTCCGGCTGCGGCCCGCATGGAGCTCGACCGCAATGTCGCCGCAGCCAAGGCGTTCGGGGCTCAAGGTCTGATTTGGTTGAAGCGCAATGGTTCAACATGGGAATCCCCCATTGAAAAATATTTAAGCCCGACCGAACGCGCCGAGCTCCTTAAGCGAACCAATCCCAATGATTTGCTTCTCCTGTGCGCGGAAGAGGCGAACCTGGCGGATCGCGTCTTAAAGGAAATGCAGCGGCACTGGGCCGCGCTATTGAACATCAGGCCGGCGGCGCCTTTCGCCTTGGCTTGGGTTCATGGATTTCCTCTTCTCGAGTTTGTGGTTCAAGAAAAGCGCTGGCAAGCCACGCACAATCCCTTTACCGCCCCTCTTGAGAAAGACCGGCCGCTCTTAAAGACCGCGCCCGGTAAAGTTCGGTCGCATCAATATGATTTGATCATGAACGGCGTGGAGCTTGGCTCGGGCAGCATCCGCAATCACCAAAGCGACGCGCAGAAAGAACTCTTTGGTTTAATGGGGTATGATGAAGCGGGAGCCCAAGAGCGCTTCGGCTGGATGCTGGAGGCTCTGGCTCACGGCGCGCCGCCGCATGGCGGTATCGCTTTTGGAGTGGATCGGATCGTAGCCATGCTTTTAGGAGAAGAATCAATTAGGGAAGTGATTGCTTTCCCAAAGAATCAACGGGGAATCTGCCCTTTTTCCGAAGCCCCCGCGCCTGTGGAATTTCAACAATTAAAGGAATTGGGACTTAAACTTGCCTATTAGAAAAATTAAGGTTGAGAACACGGACCATGCCATGGCTCTTTTTGGCCATGATGACCGGAATTTAGAACTTTTGGAAAAACGCTTCAAGGTCCACGCCTATATCAAACGCGAACAAGCGACAGGGGACATCGCCCTGATCCTGCGGGGATCAAAGAAAAAAATTGACAAGGCAACGGAATATCTAAGCAATATCACCCAGCCGGAATACGTTGCCGGCAATGCGAAAATCCCGATGGAGTATGCTTTGGAGACGAACCATCGCAAGACCATTGAGATACCGGGTTCTATTATCACGACCTATGCCAACAAGACCATTATCCCTCAAACACCCAATCAGGCCGCCTATATCCGCGCCATTGAAGAAAACGATATCGTCGTGAGCATCGGTCCTGCGGGCACGGGCAAAACATATTTGGCTGTGGCTTATGCCTTGCGATGTCTTAAAAATCAACAGGTCTCGCGCATTGTGCTGACAAGACCCGTGGTTGAGGCTGGAGAAAAACTGGGATTTTTACCGGGTGATCTCTATGAAAAGCTTTACCCCTATCTTAAACCGCTTTATGATGCGCTCTTTGTCATGTTGGGCGCGGAAAAATTTAAAGCATTGCAAACCACGGAAACCATTGAAATCATCCCCTTGGCGTATATGCGCGGGCGCACCATTGATAACGCGTTTATCATTTTGGATGAGGCTCAAAACACGACCATGGGCCAAATGAAAATGTTTCTCACGCGCATGGGCGCCGGCTCTAAAATCGTGGTAACGGGCGACGTGACGCAGATTGACTTGGAGAATAAAAATCTTTCCGGTCTTAGAATGCTCGAAGAAATCCTGGAGGGAACCCCAGGATTGCGCTTTGTTCATTTGACCGAAGCCGACGTGGTTCGCCATCATATTGTCAAACGCATTATCCGCGCTTTTGAAGACTGGGAATCCCGAGCCTCAAAATGAGCCGGCTTAAGGCCTCTTTCCCCATTGATGCCTGAACGTTTGAAATTTATATTCCTGCGCGCCCAAAAAAAAATAACGCAGGCGCCAATCAAGCTCTCCCCAAAACATTATTTAATACAACATGTCCGCAAAGCCACCCAAATAACCCTACATATTGTTAAGAACCCAGCAGTCCCATTTAAAAGTAAGGAAATTTTAGTCGTTTTAACCGACGACCAGGGACTCAAAAGAGTCAAAGGCTTGCTGTGGGGTCAACCAGAAATTTCTGATGTGGTCAGCGTATCCTATGGGCAGCCGCCGTTGTGCGAAATCATAATCAATGAGGATCAGGCGCGCCGGCAAACCCCCTGGGGTTTGCAAGAAGAGATACTCTTCCTTTATATACATGGACTTCTCCATATCTTGGGGTACGATGACAATACATTAAGCAAACGCTCCCTTATGTTATCTTTGGGGACTAAAATTCTTTATAAAACCTTACAATCTAGATAATGAACCCCGAAAATTTTTCTGCGCGCATTAAAAATTGCGCGCCTAATACTGAATTTGAACTTGTTGGGTTGTCCCCGGCTGCTCTTAATCCACAAGATGTAGCCTTCTGGAAACAATGGATTGTGGGTGATCATCACGGTGAAATGCGCTATCTTGAAAAATTTGCTCGCGAATCTATTGTTCAATGGTTTCCAGAAGCCCGATCTGTCCTTCTTGTAGGATTAAAATACGCAGCGCCTTATCATGGACAAGCGGAAAAAAACCTTGCTCATGCAGCGCAGGAAAAACATGGACGAATTGCCAGTTACGCGCAATATCCGGATTATCATGTGGAAATGAAAAAAAGACTACAGAATGTGCTGGAACGGATCAAAGATATAGAGCCAAAAACGCAAGGAAAGATATTTGTGGATACGAGCCCGATTTTGGAACGATCCTACGCCCAACAAGCAAGTTTAGGCTGGATCGGTAAAAACACCATGTTGATCAATAAAAAAGAAGGGTCGTATTTTTTTATCGGAGGAATCGCTTTAAATCTCGAACTGACACCCGATCAGCCCGACCCTATGTCGCATTGCGGCACATGCACGCGCTGCATTGACGCCTGCCCGACTCAATGCCTGACACCCTATCATCTTAACGCTAACAATTGCATTTCGTATCTAACCATAGAAAAAAAGACCATGGAAACCAATCCGGGTCTGGCATCAAAAATGGGTTCTTGGATTTTCGGCTGTGATATCTGCCAAAGCGTCTGCCCTTTCAATAAACAACAAAAAACAGCTAGGGATAAAAATGAAACTAAAGAACTAACTTTTTCAAACCCCGCGATCCCATCCGAAATCAACCTGGAAGAAATAAACCATTGGACCGAAAGCAACTACAGGGATCGCTTTAGAGGTTTTCCCATGGGGCGCGTTAAATGGCCGGCTTTTCTAAGAAACTGCCGCATTGCAGCAGAAAATTTAGAATCCCACCCCCGCCAATACCTGGTGATTAAATCCCATCGCCGCTAAGATAACTTTCAGTCTACCCCGCCGGTTGGGACTTGGCGCCCGGCATGACGTTGCGAAGCCGCACGCGCTTGTGGGGCAACCCTTTAATTCCGGAGACTGTTGACCTGACGCTCCTGCTGGATTGCGGGTCCATTGGGGCATTTTTAACCTGCTTTCTTTTGCAATTTCCACGCTTTAAGGGTGTTTGACAGGAGCATGGCGATGGTCATGGGGCCGACGCCGCCGGGAACCGGAGTGATGGCAGCGGCTTTGGCTGCAACAGCGTCATAATCAACATCGCCGCAAAGTTTTCCATCGGGAAGTCTGTTAATGCCTACATCAATAACGCAAGCGCTTGCACGAACCATTTCGGCTTTGACGAATCGAGGTTTGCCCATGGCAGCCACCACTAAATCCGCTTGTCGCAGAATTCCCTCTAAATTTTTGGTTTTCGAATGGCAAATGATCGTCGTTGCGTTTGAAATGGTGAGCAAATGCGCCATGGGTTTGCCCACGATGTTGGAACGGCCCAGAATGCAGGCCAACTTTCCGGCGCAAGAGAACCCGATGGATTCGAGCATTTTTAAAACGCCAAAAGGCGTGCATGGAATAAAACAGGACTCCATCTCCACCAAAGACTTCGCCTGGAAAAACCGCCCCCAGTTGGCGATACCGAAGCCGTCCACGTCTTTTTCCAATGGCATGGCTTCAAAGATTTCGGACGGGTTCATTTGCGGCGGCAAAGGAAGCTGCACTAAAATACCGTGAACGTTGGGGTTGCGCCCTAAATCCGCCATCAGGCTCAAGAGTTGATCTTGGGGGGCTGAAACTGATAAATGATGGTCAGCGGCCGCCATTCCCACTTCCCTGCAAGCCTTAATTTTGTTTCGCACATAAACCGCACTTGCCGGATCTTCGCCCACTAGAACCGTGGCCAGCCCGGGCGGTCCGGAGGCGCCTGATGAAAATTTTTTGACCTCGACTGCGATTTCTTGGCGAATTTTGGCCGCCAACGCCTTGCCGTCAATTATTAAGGCCATTAAAATAGTTCCTAGTTCCGAGT
>JACQPE010000073.1 GCA_016207685.1 Elusimicrobiota bacterium
CCCCCAACCCCCAACCCCCAACCCATTTCTATTCTCAAATGCCATCACTGCGGCATCCGGCGCAAGGTTCCCGATGCGTGCGAGCGCTGCCAAGCTCCCAAAAAATACCTGACAACCAAAGGCCTGGGGACGCAGCGGTTGGCCGAGGAGATTAAGAAGCATCTACAGATCAACCCCCTGCGACTCGACGGCGACACTTCGCGCCAGGCCGCTCCTATTTACGAAAAATTTAAATCAGGCGCCGCCCAGATTCTCATCGGCACCAAACTCGTCACCAAAGGCTGGCACTTCCCAAAAATTACCCTGGCGGCTGTTTTGGATGCGGACAACGAATTGTCCATGCCGGACTTTAGAGCGTGTGAACGGACATTCCAAACCCTCCTGCAAGTCGCTGGCCGCAGTGGGCGCGGTCAATCTCCCGGGGCACTATGGGTCGGCACGCGTCGCAGCGAGCATTATCTTTTTGAAAGCCTAAAAACCAATAACATCGAATTCTTTTATGAGCGCGAACTGGCGTTGCGTCGCCAAATGCGCCTGCCGCCGTGGAGCCGGCTCCTCGCCATTCAGATTCAAGGCAAGGACCGGGCCAAGGTTGAACAAGCCGCCGACAATCTCCTTAAAAACTTTCGCAGCCAAAATCAAGCCCCCGATCTCGAAGCCCTGGGCGCCGCTCCGGGGTATTATCGCCGCCTGCGCCATTTCTGGCGCTTTGAAGTCATGCTTCGTCTTAAAGAAACCTCGAACAATTTTCCCTGGGATCAAATCACCGCCGGCATCGCCGCCGAGCGGCGCAGTGGCGTCATTGTGCGCATCAAACCCGATCCGGAAAATCTTTTTTGACCAAAAATATGTCATAATAGATTTGTCTGTGAATGTTGACTGCGTGTTTAAGAAAGGTTCCGTCTTACCAACAATCTGACTTGCCGATCAAAATTCGTCGTTCATCATTAACTGATTTTGGCACGCTTCGCGCGTGTCAAAAAACGTAATAGTCTCAAGGAGATCATGATACATGGGTACTCGACTCTTCGTGGGGAATCTTCCCTTCGATACAACTGAAGAAACGTTGCGCAACGCCTTCGCGGCTGTTGGGCAGGTAGACAATGTCCGCATCATTACGGACCGAAACACGGGACGTTCCCGGGGCTTCGGCTTCGTGGAGATGACTGACGCGGCAGCGGCACAAGCTGCCATCGAAAAACTAAACAAATCCAAACTCGGCAACCGCGACCTCACCGTCAACGAAGCCCAGCCCAGGGAAACCTCCGGCTCGGGCGGCGGCTACGGCGGCGGCAACCGCAACAGAAACGGGAGATACTAATCCCCACAGAGGCCTGCGCTTCGAGAGACTAGGTCTCTGCCAACCGTCTTGCTCAATTAGCTTGAAAAAATTCTTCAAGCTGCTACGGTTAAACGGTTTTGAGCTTAAGCGTCAGTTTTGCCGCGGTAGCTCAGTGGTAGAGCGCAGCACTGAAAATGCTGGCGTGGGGGGTTCGATTCCCTCCCGCGGCATATCCGATGTGGTAAACTACTTTCAATGACCAACGCGCTAAAAGCTTTTGATCCTGAAAAATACACCATTGAATCACGGGAGGCATGGAATACGGTCTCCCAGTATTACGATGAAAACATCGCCAATAAATTTTTCAAGACCCTGGCCCAGGACCTGACTTCTTGGGCCGAACTCAAACCAGGCGAGCGGGTTCTCGATGCCGCCTGCGGAGCCGGGATCGTCACTTTTCAAGCGGCGCCGCAAGTGGCTCCCCAGGGGAATATTCTGGGCATTGACCTTTCGCCTGCCATGATTGAACTCTGCCGCAAAAAAGCGGCGGCCCGCGGCCTTCCCAATGTTGATTTTAGAACCCATAACGCGGAACATCTGACGGCCCTTGATGATCAATCCTTCGATGCAATTTTAAGCCAATTGGGCCTCATGCTTTTTGCCCAACCACAGGCGGCTCTTCAAGAATTTCATCGTATTCTTAAAAAAACAGGCCGCCTAGTTCTTTCCGTGCAAGGCCGGGCCGATAAAATGATTTTTACAAGCATCGTCCAAAAAACCATGGCGAGGCATGCTCCCTGGCTTAAAGTCGAGGGAGCCCCCACCCTTTATAGCTTCGGTGAAGCCTCAGTATTGGAAAAAGCCTTGCGCGACGCCGGTTTTTCCCGCATTGAAACCAAATATATAAACGGCTCCTTTGACTTCCCTAATTTTGATCAATTCTGGAACCTGCTGATCGAGGGCGCCGGAAAAACCAAATCCATGCTTGAATCCCTGGCGCCAAATTTGCAACAAACAATCAAAAACGACGTCGCTCAACAAGCCGAAACTTATCAATCCGCAGGCGCGCTCAACCTCCCCTACGAACTCACCGCCGCCAAAGCCTTTCGCTCGTAAATTTTCCAGCCCCCCGCGCGCAGCCCCAGACGCAGAGTTGGGGGGCAGCAGACCTGCCAATGGCAGACACCCCTGCCGGCGTCTCTTTTCCGGTAAAATACTCATCAAGGAGAGGTGGCCGAGTGGTTGAAGGC
>JACQPE010000070.1 GCA_016207685.1 Elusimicrobiota bacterium
CGGATATCAGCTTTTACTATAAGAAACCGTCGGCAGGGGCCGCTCGATTAGTGGTAAGGGCTGGCGGGTTTGCAGTCGGCAGGGATATCACGGCCCCTCCGTCGCCTCCAGGCCCCACCAATCTTAGAATTGTCGGCGGCCCTCAAGAAGATATGACTGTCGGTCAATGCTCGGCCTCAAACTTTAGCATTATTGCGCAAAATGATGGCAATGCCACGATTGAGTCCTTGCCAAACGACCTGACGATTACTTTAGGGGATCAAAGCGATGGAAATTTCTTTAGTGATAGGCAATGCGTTAGCGCTCTAAATAACCGCCAAATCACAATGCGCTCCGGGGAAAGAGGGGTTAAACCTTTCTATTACAAAAAGCCCACCGCAGGCCAGGTCACCCTCCGGGCAACCGCTAATAATTTAAGGGAAGGCGCTAAGAATACTACCATCATCCCTATCGGCCCCACCCAGCTGACCGCGGAGACCGAGGCCAACCGTCAGTCCACTTTTAATGAGGACGAATGTTTTATTCTTTGGGTCCACAGCCGCAACAGCGCGGGCCAGATCACTGATGCCGTTGAGGACATCCCCATTACTTTTGATGATGGGGGCGCGGATGGAAATTTTTATCGAGGCGGCGCTTGTCATGATGTCAGAAGCCCTAGCCAGCTGAGCATCCCCGCTGGAGGCAATAACATCGGCATCCCCTATAAAAAACCCACTCCGGGAAATGTCACCCTGACGGTCAACGCGGCTCCGGAGTATCCGCAGGTCACCCGCCAGTTGACCATCCGGCCGGTCCCCACGCTGCTTGCCTTTTCTGTGGCACCGGCCAATATAGTAGAGGATTCCTGCCGGATTTATACGGTGGAATCCAGAAGTGATGCAGGTCAGCCAACCAATGCCACGCAAGATGCCGACATTACTTTTAATGATAACGATGCGGATGGAAATTTCTACTCAAATGACCAATGCAGCGGCGAGGCAACGGGCAGAGTCCGCCTGGCCCAGGGCACGAACCGGGTGAGCAGGTACTACAAAAAACCCACGCCGGGCAATCTTACCTTGCAAGTCAACGGCGGAGGACTGCGTCCCGTCCCTCCATTGAACATCACGGTCACGGCTGCGGGCCCCACGCGCATGGCGATTGAAGGCGGTCCCTCGAACGCTATTAGCACCGGGACCTGCACATCGGTCATGAGCGCTGTTCTGAAAAATGAAAATAATGAAACCGCAACGGCAAATTCGGCCTTGAATCTGACTTTGAGCGATGGCGCTGACGGGGCATTTTTTACCGATAGAGGGTGCGCCAATAGAAACAATTCCAGGCAACTAACAGTCGCCTCCGGCGCTTCCAGCGCACGCTTCTTTTATAAGAAACCAACCGCCGGCCAAGTGACCATTACGGTAAGAAGTCCCAATTTACGTTCCGGAACTAAAAGCATAACGGTGCGCAACAGATGAAATTAAGATCATTGGGTATTCTCCTTTTCTTTTTTAACGTTGCCACAGCCGCTGCTCTGGATACCGCGAGGATGGAACTTGCCGTGCCGGTGCCTAATCCTGCGACTGCCGGCGGGGATATCAGCTTCCAGGGCATAGCGATCAATAACGGCTCCGAGGAATGGGCCAAGGAAAGCTATTATTGGGAAGCGCATGTTTTTGGTGCCGATAAAAAATATATCGTCAAAACAGAACGCCTGGTGGGCCCAAGCAATCTTAAACCAGGAGAGTCCACGACCGCTTCCATCTCTTTTTCTTTGCCGCCCAATTTTTCCGGCGCCTATTACTTCCGCCTTTTTTTGATTCATGGAGAAATCAGGACGGCAGAGTCGGATTACACGGCGTTTCAAGTCACGGCCAGAGCCCAAATGGAAACGCAGGAACCAAAAAAATTGCCCATTGGCGGCAGCCTCATTGTCGCGTATCAAAATTCTAATATCGCCGCGCCGCGCGACGGCCAATGGAGCACGGTTCTCAATGTTATCGGCCAAAGCGGCCAGGGCGCTTACCTCCTCAACTCCTACAATATTCACGATTCCACGACACCGTTAAATCCTTACATCATCCTGGGCTCCTACCACCGCGAAGGAGGCAGCGCCAGCCTGGGGGATGTTTCCCCCAACTTCACGCCGCTAACCCTAGCCAGCCAAGGCATGCGCGGCCTGGAGCTCAAAATTCAACCGCAAAGGCCTGATTTAAAAAATTCCGACTGGTCTCTAGTTATCGGCAGGACCGTGCCGGCGCAGACGGGAAGCGCCTCTTCCAATGGCCGCTACGAACGGTTGATATACTCCGGTTTCGGTTCGCGCCAGTGGTGGGACAGCAAAGCCAAAATTTCCGCCGCAATCATGTTGGGCCTCGACAACACAGGCTCCCTAAGCAGCGATCCGGAAAGCCCAATGTTTCGAGGCTCAACGCTGCGTCCGCAAGATAATCAGGTCCTCGGATTAAGCTTCAACTTAAAACCTAAAAATAATCTCAACCTGGATTTTGATCTCGCCCAAAGTGTTTTCAGGGATAATGTCGAATCGCCGAATCCCGTCAACGGCACCTCCGTCAGATTTGAAGCGTCGCAGCAATTTGAAAAATCCAGCTTAAAGGCTTCTCTCTTGCGAGCTTCGCCTCAATTTCTTTCCTTTGGCGCCTCATCCATTGCGCCGGATAGAATCACCTATGCCCTGGACGCTTCCTGGCAGCCCATGACGCAGGCCTCATTAAGCGGCAGTTTCAACCAATACTCCGACAATCTTGCTCAAGACCCTAAAAAAACCACCAGCATACAAAGAACACTGGCGCTTAATCCTTCGCTGAATTTGCCCTCTCAAACGCAATTGACCGCCGGTTGGAGCCAAAATACGGCCCAAGCCAACCCGCGCGTGACGCTCAACAATGTCTCTCAAACACATTCTTTGGGCATCTCCCAGGTTTGGAAAAAACAAAATTTCTCCGCCAGCTTTCAAAACTCTCAATTTCGGGACCTAAACGGCCTCGCGCACAATCTCGATACGAATGCGTTGGCTCTTTCGGCCAATCTGATATTTAGCGGCCGCTGGCGCCTCGTTCTGGGCAACACCAACTCGATCACGAAGGATAAAGCTGACGGCCACCACAGCGAAAACGCCTCTCAATCAGCCAGCGTTCATTACACCGTCATTCCCGACAGGCTCTCCACTCAAGTCTGGGGCACCGGCTCGACCTCGAAGGACAACAGCGCCGCCTCACCTTCAGAATCACGAAACTGGACGGCCAACGCGGAGATGACCTGGCAAGTTTGCCCTGAACTCGCCACCACGGCAGGGCTCAATCAATCCCAAAAAGAAGACGTTCTTAACGGCTTTGCCAGCGGTCAAATGGGCATCTCCGCGCGCATTACCTGGAGCTTTGACGCCTTCCACAAACCCTGCCTGCCCAAACGCCAGCCCAGACCGCCAAAACCTCCCAAGCCTCCAAAGCCTGAAAAGCCTAAAAAATTATTGACTCCAGAAGTTTTGCCCGAAGCGCCCCTAACATCAACAGCGCCCGTGGCCGCAGCGCCTTTACGAACTACACAGGGCACTTTAATAGAGACGCCAGTCTCGAAAACATTCCAACAAGAAAGGGCGTCCCTGCAACCACCTCCAATCACGATAACTCCGGCAACGTCACTGGGGCAAAAAATAAATTTCTCAATGTTTACCACTGTTCTTATTTTTCCCCCCCACAGCGCCCGCGTCGCCCCCTCAAACTTTTTCCTACTGATGCAAGCCGCGGATTATCTTTGGAACAATCCGGATTGCGCTGCTTTTATCGTGGGCTATTCTGATGATCCGGAATCTGAAAGAATGGGTCTGGCACTAAAACGCGCTCAAAACATTAAAAAATTTCTAACGGAAGAGGCGACTGAAATCTCAAAAAAACGCCTCAAAATACTCATCGGCGCCCAGCCCCTTGGGGCTAAACCTGTTTCCGGAAAAGCAGAAATCCAAATTTGCCCGAAGCCGTAACCCGGATTTTTCAGCCCAAATTCCGCACTTGAGGAGGCTTTGCATTGGGAAAACCGGCGTACAAAAAAGTGCGGCATTTCCGGCTGTGCCGGCAGGGGAATATTGCGCTCTGCGCAGTATTCCCCTGGGGTAATCCGGGGCGAAGCCCCTCCGAGCTCCCATCGCGCCCAGGCGCTTCAGGGTCCCGCAGCTCCATCTGCGGGGCTTGCGAGGAAGATTCCGCAACTGCGGAATCTGGGATCAAACCATCGCGGCAGGCACGGGGCGCACGCCAGCCCCGCGCGTGACGATGCTTAAGTCATACACGCCGTTTGATTTCAATAAGGCCGGACGCACTGCCCTTCCCTTAAAAAATAACGGGGTGTCAAGGTCAATAAAACGAAACCACCCCAATCCCGCGGCCGCATGAGCCGCCATGCCCATGGCCAAGTCCGATTCCACCATGCCGCCGATCATCAAATCCAAACCAGCGCCGCGGCAAAGGCGCGCGATCTCCAAAGCCTCAAACAAGCCGGATTTCATAAATTTGATGTTGACGGCCCCAGCGGGCTTCTTGCGGATAAACGCCGCTGCCGAAGCCGCATCAGGCACGCTTTCATCAGCGCAGACCGGCGCTCGTCCCTTGCGGCCGACTTCACAGAGGCCATCCCAGTCCGCGGCGGCCACGGGCTGCTCAAAAAGAATGGGGTGGATGTTAAGCCGCAAAAGCTCTTTCCATACCTTAAGCGCCTCAAGCGCCCGGTACCCCTGATTAGCGTCAATAATGATTTTGGCGCGCGGCGCCGCGCGATGAATACGCCGCACGCGCTCGATATCCTCCTCAACCTCGCGGCCGATTTTTACTTTGAGCGTGCGTATTCCCTGCCGCCACAAACGTCCGGCCTGTCGCGGCGCTTCATCCAAAGGACACAAAGGGATCGTCACATCGGTCACAACTAGATTTGAATATCCGCCAAAAAATTTCCATGCGGGAATCCTAAGCCATTGCAACCAGGCGTCAAGCAAGGCCATTTCCACGGCGGCGCGCGCCGCGGGATTTTTCTTAAACGGCTCTCTCATGACGGCCGCCGTCTCCCGCGCGAAAATAACATTCTGGCCCAATAACATTGTCTTGATCTCTCGAAGGGCCCGCAGCGCCGAAGCCTGGCTCTCCCCTGTCAAATGCGCCGCGGGAGCCGCCTCACCCCAGCCAGTGATGCCCGAGCGCGTGACAACGGCCACCAAAGCATTGGCGACTTCGTCATGACGTCCCCGTGAAACAGCAAAAGGCTGATTCATGGGCCAATTCAACGGCCCAATTTGAACGTTGACAATTTCGAGTTGATGGCGCACCGCTAGATTCCGAAATCCTCTCTTGAAACCCGGCCCAACATTTTTAGGGCCAGCGCCAAAGGCGCCAGCAAAATCAACATTGATCCTATGGCCAAGGCCGCTCCCTGGGCAAACAAACCATCCGCGATATTTCGCGCAATAACCAAAGAAAGGGGATAAAATCTCGGTGGCGCGATTAGGATGGATAAGCCCACGTCCTGGATCGCTGAAATGAACATCAAGGCCCCCGCTGCGGCCAATGCCCCTTTCAAATAAGGCAGCGTCGCCCAACGCCAAGCCAGAATTCCCGAAGCGCCGCTGGCGCGAAGCGCGTCCTCCCAGCGAATACCGAGCTTGGGCCAAACTGAAGAAATAATACGTATGGAGTAATTCATTCGAGTCGCGGAAAGAGCCAAAATAAGCAATGCCGGCGTGAAATGCAAAAAAAGCGGCGGCCGGTTGAAAACCCCAATCAAGCTGATTGCATAGATCGTTGAGGGCAAGGCAAAGGCAAAAGCAGCCAAGGCCATCAGCCGGCCCTGCCACGCCTTCTTTTTTCCAGCCATTGGCTTGGCTAGGATGAGTCCCGATAAATTTCCAATCACGGCCACCAAAAAACCCAAGAGCAAACTCACGCCCATGGCCTTTAAAAAGTCAGGGCCGACCTCGCGGTAATAATCCAAAGTCCATGAACCGGAATGAAATAATCCCAATGATGCAACGATCATAACCAAACAACCACCGACCGGCAAAACGCCCAGCAGGGCCGCGTAAACAAAAAGCATCCCGGATGAAAGACGTCCCCATGAATGCTCCCGGGGGCCTAATATCATCGGTAAATCTTGAGCCGGCCGTTGCGTGCTTTTCTTTTCCAAAATCAAAAATACCGCACAGATAAAAATCATCTCCAAGGAAAGCGCGGCTGCTCCGGGCCACCAATTAGACCCCGCCAAATCCCGCCATGCCTCAAGCACCAAAAGCCGCCATCGGGTGGAGGTTAAAATCATCGGTGTCACGAAGTCCGCCATGCTTCGCAGTCCCACCAAAAGCCACCCGGCCGCCACAGCCCTCGCATTTAACGGCCACCAAATTTTTCCCACGGCCAAGGCCGGTCGCGATCCCAACGATGAAGCCACCGCGGACCAAACGTTGTTATAGAGAGAAAAGGCCGGTGTCTGAACCAAAATAGCCAAGGGGGTGAAGGCCAAGGTCTGCGCCAGGATCAATCCCTGCACTGAAAAAGGATTAAACAAGGAAAATCCCAATAGCCGCTCCATGAGCCCATGGTGTCCAAAAATCAAAATAATGGCGAATGAAAATAAGTAACTGTGGAGCGCAAGCGGCAACAAGAGCAAAAAGCCCCATAATCCCCGCGAAGCAAAAAGCCCTCCGGCCAGAGCGACGCTCGCCGGCAAAGCGACCAACGAGGAAAGCGTGGCCACCGCCACGACCACAAGGAGGGTGTTGCGCGCCGCTTTGCGGTAGCGGCCCACGCGGACCAAATCTTTCAAAGGGTCTAACGTCAAATTTTCCGTTGTCTCTCGCGCCAAGGAAATAAAATCAGCTTTTGTTATACGCTCAAAAACAGCCATGGGTTTGCCGGTGAATGCCGTTAAACACAGCGTGAACAGGGGAACGGCCAAAAAAATAAATAAGAATCCGGAAACCAAAATTAGAAATAAGGAACTTTGAACTTTGAATTTTGAATTTTGAATTTTTGTCATCTCCGGATTTATCTAAAACAAGTTTTTGATGATCTCGCGCAGTTCCGGAGTTGCCAAATCATCAACATTAAAAAATCCTCGCACCCAATCATTTGCCGGATTCTTTAAAATCTCCCGGGCCGGACCCACTTGAATCATGCGGCCATCAAACATGAGCGCTGTGCGGCCCGACAAAGCAACGGCCTCCTCTTGATCGTGCGTCACATAAATAATAGTCAGGCCTAAATCGCCGTGAATCTTCTTGATGAGAGAGCGCAGTTCTATTTTGAGTTGCCGGTCAATGCTGCTAAGAGGCTCGTCCATCAATAGAAGCTTCGGTTCGGAAACGAGACTTCGGGCAAGAGCCACCCGCTGGGCCTCCCCGCCGGAAAGCTCATCCACCCAGCGCCGGTTAAATCCCGCCAAACGCACCAATTGCAGCATCCGCTCAACCTGATCGCGCTGCCGGGAATCCAAGAGTCTCATCAAGCGCCCAAAAAAATATCTGGTTTTTCCCATCAGGGAACTCTCTCCGGCGTAATTGCGCGCCACCAATGGGAACGCGATATTCTCCTCAACGGTCAAATGCGGCATTAAGGCATGGCGCTGGAACACCAGGCCAAATCCCCGTTCCTCGGGTGGACTCTCCGTGATCTCGCGATCGTTCCAAAAAATCCGGCCCTGACCAGGCGACGCCAGACCGCTGATCAAACGAAGAAGGGTTGTTTTACCGCACCCGGAGGGGCCCAAAACCGCCAAAAATTCCCCGATGGCGATTTCCAAAGAAACATGATCAACCACCAGCCTGGAGCCGTAGGCCTTGGTCAATCCCTGAAGCTTAAGCATGGATACTCAAATTTTAACCGTTGCATCGAAAATATTTTAGACTCTCGAAGATAAAATGGCTTATCGGTCATTCTCTTTTTGTGTCAGTCTGACCTAGGACTTTGGACTTTTTGGCTCCGGCTTTGCCGGTTTAGGCCACCCTTCAAATTCGCTAATTTTGCGGCGCAACTCCTCCGGCATGCGAACGGGCTTTTTCTCAACGTAGTCGTACATCGCTTGCACGGTTTTAGCCTGGGCCGCCAAGCGACGCGGCTCGCCGGCAAAAATTTTGCAGTCAAAATCAAAAGACGCTCCACGGACCTCGCTGCAACGGACCGCCACCTCAACCGGCTCGCCTAATTTCACCGGGGATTTATAATCAATCTCAACACGGGCCAAAATAAAACTGACCTTTGAAAAATCCGAAAGCGCCCCTCCGATCGCTTTCCAATAATGAACGCGCGAGAGTTCCAGATAGGACAAATAAACGGCATTATTAACATGCCCCATCATGTCCGTGTCCCGAAACCGCGCCTGAATCGGAACAATAACCTTAAAGGAGTCCAAAGTCCTAAGTCCAACGTCCAAAGTCGGCGCGGAAGTTTCTTTAATTTCTTGAGACTTTGGACCTAGGACTTTGGACCTTGGACTTTGTTTTATCTCATCCCTGATCCCTGACCCCTGTTTTTTATCCATTAATCCTCGATGTTATTTTGCCAATAAATGCGCGCCCTGTCGAAGTTTGCCGCCATCCACTCAAAATCCATATCCAATGCCCCCTCCAATAATTCTTCGGCCCCCCCTGGACGAAGCGCCGTGTTCTTGCCAATTTTTATTCCCCGGCTTCGGACTTTGGACTTCGGGCCGTTCGCGGAGCTCCCGGCACCCGATGCGCCGGAGACGCTGATCCGACTTTGGACTTCGCTGTAAGGATGCTCCTTGGGAAGCCTGTACAGTCCTGGGCCCTGGCGCACCCAAAAAGTGCGATTAAGAATCTCTTGCGCTTCGCTCGAGAGCAAAAACTCGATCAAAAGCTTTCCCTCTTCGGGATGCGGCGCTCCTTCGACCAAGGCGACGGGGTCCGTCAAAATAGGGCTCTGTGGAGGCAGATAGAAACGCAATTCTTCCGGAGATGCCTTGGTTTTCCGGCCGTAATACAAAAACTGATTGTCCAAATGAACGCCCAAACGAACCAAGCCGTTAGCCACCAAAAAAGCAGGCGGCCCTTCTTCGGCGTACTTTTTCAAATTCCGGTAAAATCCCCGCAAATCATCCCATCCGGCCTCCTCCCCGCGGCCGTTCGCCGTGGCCCGTTCCAGCGAAGAAACGAGAAAAAGCGTCGCGGTGCCGCTGACCGATGGATCCCAAATCGTCAGCGCCCCCTTCCATTTTGGGTCCGATAAATCCTCCCATCGCCGGGGTAGTTCTTCATCCTTCGTGTATTTTCTTGAATACGCCAATCCCAGAGAGGCAAAACCATAAGCCACCCAGCGCCATTGAGGATCCCTCAATTGAAGCTTGCCTTCTCTAATGGGTAGACTCTCCCATCCGCGAGGCGCAAAAGAAGCCAAAAATCCCTCACGGCTGCCGATGACGCCGGGGATCGTTCCGCTGGCGCCCATGAAAACATCGGCAATGGGCCTGACGCGCTCCGCGCGCAGGCGCGTCATGAGCCACGAAGTCCCCTCCATGACCGCTTCAACCTTAATTCCATATTCTTTCTCAAAAAGCCCCGCCAGCTCCAACGTTAAACTCTCCGGCGTATCGGTGTAGAGAACGACTCTGCGCGACTCATTTCTACCGGAACATGCGCTCAAACTCAAACACAAAACCAAAAAAAAGCGCCGGCAGACTTCATTGCATTTCTTCCATGAAAACTTCACGTCCTTTGAAATCAACTTATCGGCCATGTAAATGTGCCACTGTAAGACCTGGCTCCGTACGCTTCTCTTCGCTCTTCGTTTGTTCTTTTACACCGGGACATTCGATCGTGAATCAGCAAGAGGGGGGGGCGACGATTTTTTTTAAAGTCAACCGCGAGGGATCCAAAACCAATAAAATCAACTGTCGAACGGTATTCAAAAGCGCCAAACGATTTTTTTTGAGAACTTCATTATCCACCATGACCATCACGTCGTCAAAAAAATGACCCAAGGGCAACGCCAGGGACGCCATGCGGCTGAAAGCGCCGCCATAATCGCCCTCGGCGATCCTAGAGCGCACCTGGATACTCTCCTCTAGGATCGCCTTCCAAAGCCGTTCTTCGGCCGGCGACTCAAAAAGACTTTCATCCACCTGAACATTAAAGTCAATCATCATTTCTTTGGCCTGGCGGATGATATTGGTGACCCTCTTAAAAAGTCCGGCAAGCTTTTCAAGGTTTTCAAATTGATCTACTTCAAGAGCTTTGAGAGCCTGGGCTGCCCGGTGAATCTCACCGACCGGCAGCGCCTCAAAAGAGACCGCCGCCAGAATAGCCTCGATGCGATCGCGGCTCAAATTCAAGGCTTCTAATTTTACGGCCAAACGTCCTTTAAAATATGCCGATACATCGCTTTGAGGATTTCTTAGTTCTTGAGGAAACCCGGCGCCAACAGTTCTTAGCAACTCATTCAATGGCAGTTGCCGCAAGCCAACGCTATCCGTCCAAAGCATATCAATCACGCTGTCAGCCGTTTTTTTGAGACCCAGCGGATCCTCCTTGGCTGTTGGTTGGCGGCCGATGGCAAATTGGGCCAACAACGTATCCAGCCGATCAGCAAGGGCCAAAATTGTTCCTTCGGGCGTTTTGGGTTGATCGCTTGAAGCATCGCGAATAACCGGCGCCGCCCGCCGCGAGCTCTGATCCGGATCGCGCTCGGCATAAAAAGAGCCCGCCGAACCCGCCAAATCAGGATACTCCCCGACCAACAATGTCGTCAAATCCATTCTCAAAAGACTGGCCGCGCGGCCAAGCGGTTCATGCTGGTTCGAGTTGAGCTTCATGGTCTTGGCCAATACGCCGGCAGCCGTTGTCACGCGCTCTGACTTTTGAGCGACTGAACCCAGTTCTTTAGACCAAAGGATTCCCGAAAGTTTCTGCCGGCGTGACTCATCGCTTAAAGGAATTTTCAAATCCTGCTCCCAAAAAAACCAGGTGTCAAAAAATCTTGAAGCCACCAACCGCTCATAACCCCGGCGCGCCGAGCGTACAGCGCGTGCGCTTTGAGGTTTTTCCAAAACAGCCAAAAACTTAGGCGCTGGCGCGGGATTGGCGTCCGAATGACCTCCGGAGGCATTAACAACGCCGAAAAGTTTCGATTTTTCCAGAATCGCCAGGAGAACCTCTGTTGGCAATTGAAGATATTTCTCATCAAAACGTCCGCTGATCACCTGCGGCCGCTCCACCAAATCAGACGCTTCGCTCGATAACGCCTCATAATGATTCGACTGGGCGCTACACGGAGAAGCCTGCCGCTCCAATTGGCGCTCCAGGGCCTCTTTTCTGGAATTTATTTTCAACCGAAGACCTTCCTTGGCGAGCCTGGTCGAATAATCACCGGCGCTTCGTATGACCATGGATTTACCGGAGACTTTTGTTGTGCGGACAGCCGGCATCCCCGCTGCCCGCCACCAACGAAGCGTCCTGGCATCCCACAAGGCCAGCAATCCGCGAATAGGCCGCGCGAAGCGAAACTCCGTCGCTGACCCCTGACCCCTGACCCCTGACCCCTTTTCTCTGCTGATGGTCCATCTCATTGTCTTGGGAAAAGGCATGGCTAAAATTTTTACAAGCAACTCTTCTTCGAGTTTATTGACCACTTTCACGGGCGCGATTATGCGGTCATAAGCCAAAGTTAAGCCCTTGGGGGTTTCCTCTAAAAATAACTTCTCCGGCTCAATGCCCTTGGCCTTGGCGAAAGAAAACACTTGCGGCCAATAGGCGCCGGTTTCATCCTTGAGCGATCTCATTCTCGGTCCCTGCAGGCGCTCCTGTTTTTCCGGTAAATACTCCGGCAATCCCCGCAAACTAATGCCCAATCGCCGGCAAGTAGCCCAAACATCAACTTGAACCCCATCAAGACCAACTCCTGCCAGCCATTCATCGGCCGCTGTTTTCATCCCAACGCGGCATCCTGGTAAAAATCGAGCGGGCATATCTTCAACCTGAAGCTCCATTAAAAAATGATGAGTTGCGAGTTGCGAGTTGCGAGTTGCGAGTTTTGCAGACTTAGGACTTAGAGCCGTTCGCAGATCTCGCGGCGCCTGATGCGCCGAGCCCTCATCAGAGACTCCGGCGCCCGGGGCCGCAGAGCGGCTCTTCCGAGGCGCTGATCCGACTTCAGACCTTGGACTCCTGGTCATGCGTTCGTTTTCATGCTGCCCAGATAGGCCCCGGCCACGGTCCTGGCCGCATGGCGGGTGCGGCCGATGAGACGATTGCGCTCCTCGACCGTGATGGCGCCGCGCGCGTCCAAGGAGTTAAAAACGTCGGAGCATCGCATCACGGCCTCGTAAGCCGGCAACACTAGACCTTGTTCAGCGAGAATTTTGGCCTCTTGAAAATTATCCTCAAAGAGCTCAAGGCCGCGCTTCGCGTCATAGAGCTCAAAATGATAATGGGAAAATTCCCTCTCGTATTGATGGTGAAAAATCTCCCCGTAAGTCACGCCATGGTCCCAATGAATATCAAAAACCGAAGGCACATCTTGAATGTGCATAGCGATTCGTTCGAGGCCATAAGTGATTTCAACGGGCACGGGCTCAACGTCGTAGCCGGCAAAGCTCTGAAAATACGTGAACTGCGTGATCTCCAAGCCATCCAGCCAAACTTCCCATCCCACGCCCGAAGCACCCAAGGTCGGCGACTCCCAGTCATCCTCCAGATAACGTAATTCGTGATCCCTGGAGCGCAAACCCAGCGCCTCCAGAGATTCCTCATAAAATTGCCGTATTTTTTCCGGCGCCGGCTTGAAAAAAACTTGATATTGATAATACCGGCCCAGCCGATTGGGCGAGTCTCCGTAACGGGCATCGCCAGGCCTGCGGCACGGTTCAAGATAAGCCGCCTGATGGTATTTTTTATCAAGCGCCCAAAAAAATGTGTAGGGTGAAAATGTAGCCGCGCCCTTGGGCGCGTCCCATGGGAAAACCAAAAGCGCGCCTTTAGATTTCCAATATTGCTCCAGGCGATGAACAAGCTCAATAAACGATTTCACGATCCTTGGCTCTATCCTCTAAAAGTCCCTGCGCATAAAAATCTAAAATCTTCATCAACCGCTCGCCGTCAAAGCCGCTGTTGCTTGACGGCAATATGCCGATTTCCAACAGTTGACTTTGATTCCTCATCTTAGCATCTAAAAACTGCCGGGCCGGCTCACTCGTGGAAAACTTCCAGCCCGAAAGCTCCAACATCTTAAGCTGCAGCAAAACCATGCCTAGAATTCCATCAAACCCGCTGTCAAGCCGGGCCAAAAACTCAATCAATAACAAAAATTTGGCCTCCGCTTTCGGGTCATGAGGCAAAAGAAATCTCTGGGTCAACGCCAGCGCCTGGCCCAAATAAATCAATTTTTCCTCATCCCGTCGCAGGCGCTCAAAAATCTCAAGCGGCCGGCCGGTCAAGAGTTGAGCCGCCGAATGATCCGATGGCCGCCCCCAGCAATGCGCATCGGCAAAAACCCCGGGCTCTTTAAAAATTTTTAGCCTAGAGCTTCCACAGCGCGCGCTTCGTTGGCGCAACACAAGAAGACCATAGTCCGGGGAACAAACCCGCAACAAAACATCCGCCTCGCCAACAGGAAAACTGCTCAAGGTGATCGCTAGTGTTCCGAAATACATATTAGGTTGTAGATTGCGGATTCTGGTAAAAAATCAAAAAAGTCTTCTGTATCCGCTATCGGAAACTATATTCTCCTATATCCCCTATTTTATTGGTATTCATCCTGAATGTCGCCGACAATTTCCTCGAGAATATCCTCCAGGCTGATCAACCCCTTAATCTCCCCCGAACGGTCGCGCACCAGGGCCAAATGAATGCCTCCCTGCCGGAATCTCTCCATGGCCCGGCCCAAGCGCTCGGTTTCTTCAATGACCGGGCACTCCCGGAGCAAATCTTGCAGATGCAAGAGTCCCGAAGTGGCAAAAGCGAAAAGCAAATCTTTCACATAAAGAATACCCATCACCTCCTGCAGACTGCCATCGCGGCTGACGGGAATCCGCGAATAGGGCTTATTGGCGACGGCCTTCAATACAACGCCCAAGTCCCCGCGCCTGACGTCAAGAACAAAAACATCCTTGGCTGGACGCATGGCCTGGCGCACCCGCCGCGATGAAAAATCAAAAATGGACTCCAGGGCGAGCCTCGATCTCGGCCGCAAATCAGATGTCATATCGCGGTCCTGGAGCAGCTTCTTAAGTTCTTGTTCGGTTAAAGGATAACGCAACCCCAAGGATTGGGGCCACCGGGCAAAACGTTCCACGACACGCACCAGGGGACCCAAAACTCCTTGGGTCACCTCAAAAAAAACGTAAAAAGGCGGCAACAAACAAAGAGCGGCTTGTTCGGGAAACCGACGAGCCAGGACTTTAGGTAAAAGTTCGCCGCCCACAAAAAGCACCGCGCCGACAATAAGCCCCGCCAACGGGGTCAAACCGAATCTTGACAACGCCATCACGCACCAAAGCCCGGAGCAAAAGGAATTTAAGACCAGCACCAAAGATAAAAAATGTGCCGGATGATGCCTCCATCGGTCAAAGGCGCCTTGATAATATCGCGATAAGCCTTTCCAAAAAGCGCCTTTAAGGCTCAATCCTTTGACCAACCGGCGCTCATCGCTGAAACTCAAAGTCAATAGAGTTGTCTCCAAGGCATTCGTCATTAAAAATCCGGTGACGGCCAATAACATCAGGCAAGTGGTCATGGCCGATTTCCCGAGGGGCTTCCCAAATGAACGGCTGGAATCTGACCTCGAACCGTTTTCTTCCGCGGCTCAAACTCATCCACAATTTCTCCCGTAATTTCCTCAAGCAAATCCTCCGCCGACACAATGCCCAGCCACTCTGAACCCGAAACAACATAGGCCAGCGGCCGATCGCGTAAAAGAAGCGGCAGCGCCTCAAGCAGCGTCTGATGGCGATGAAAAGCCAAAATGGGCCGCAGCCGTATTTTAAGTCCGCCATGGTAAAGAGATTCGAGACTTATTGCCTCCGGGGAATAGCTTAAACCTATCAACAGGTCCTTTGCGTGAATATATCCTACAGGCAATCCGGCGGAAAGCGCCATGGTTCTCGTATGTCCATCCGTCATCAGAGCAAACTCCAGACGTTGGCGCTGCGGCGAACCTTCGGGCGCAGCCTGGAATTGTTCCCAATCAATCCATGAAACCTGATCGCGTGGCGTCATGATTTGTTCCACCGTAATATCGCGCAATCGCAAATAATTGGCTGCCATGTCCATGGCGCGATGTTCGATGTCAAGTGGAACCGTTTGATCCCCCCTGAACGATCCGCGATCCGAAGGGCGCACGCGGGCCGCTTCGACAAGCTCCCGAAGCTCCTCAAGGGAAAGAGAAATTTCCCTGCCCAAAGCGCCGCTCGCGCCCGAACCGGAAAGCCTGGCCACCGCCCAGAAAAAAAACCTCAAGAAAGGATAGAGCGGCGCAATCACCAAAAAAAGCGCCTGTAAAATCCAAGCGCCTGCCATGCCGCGCGCGAATTGCCGTCCCAAAATTTTGGGATAAATCGTCAACGCCACCAAATTAATCATCCCACCGGCAAGCCAAGCAACGGCTTCGCGCCAAAAAGGAATGCCCAGCCAGCGCTCAAGACCGGTCAAGAGAACCGCGGTCAAAGCGACCTCAAAAAGATTATTCAGCAGCAAAAGAATCGTCAGATATTCTTCAGGGTGCCGCAGCCACCGGTGAGCCGCTTTCCAATAAGGGCCGCCATCAAGCGCTTTGAGCCCCTTGAGGCGAGCCACAGACAGACTCGTGATGGCTGATTCAGCAAAATTAACAACAGCCAAAAAAAACGCCGAAACCAACCAAAAAAACAAAATCATCGAAAAATACGCGCGTGGGTTATTGCACTCATCCCAGATTCCGCAGTTGCGGAATCTTCCTCGCAAGAGCTCGGAGGGGCTGCGCCCCGGATTACCCTGGGGGATTGTTCCGCAG